>CAJWEI010000040.1 GCA_913031285.1 uncultured Alphaproteobacteria bacterium
TTCACCCCATTGCATTGATTTCTTCATTACATCAAACATCTAAGTTTCCTAATTCGGCCCAATGGCCTATTTCATAGAGGGCGAATTCCCCCTGATCCCCTTGTGGTTAATCTCAGACGCAAGGAACCAAACGGCTGATTTTTGTATGGCGCGTCTATAAGAGAATGAACCAAATGAAAATGATAAAATATGCCGCACATTCTACACCTGCGTGAGGATACTACAGAATGACAATGATCTAATCCAAATTTGTTGGCAAAATACCTTTTGAATGTGTAAAAATGAGGCATTTATAAATTTAGCACGGTGAAAACTGTTACAGTGCCGTTACTATAACCGCGACACATTCGCACTAAATTAAAATATAACAAACTGTGTGCTGGACGCTCTGGGTCTTCAAAGCTAATTAGAAGATACCGAACCGAGTCACCGGCTGGTACAACTTGATGGAACTTGGCGTAACAGTCAAATAAACGGAGTTTCCCTTGTGTCACAAATGGTAGAAAATGAAGGCACGCGCAGAGATTTTCTGTACTATGCAACCGCAGGCACTGGAGCAGTGGCCGTTGGAGCAGCTGTATGGCCTCTCGTAAATCAGATGAACCCCTCAGCAGATGTTAAAGCATTATCGTCCATTCGTGTCGATATCAGCGATATTGAACCTGGCACCCAGTTAACGGTAAAATGGCTTGGAAAGCCAGTTTTTATTCGAAGGCGAACGGAAGAAGAAATTATACAAGCACGTGCAGTAGAGCTGAGCGAACTTGCTGACCCTGTTGGACGGAATAATAACTCGCCAGGACTTGATGCGAGTGACGCTAACAGATCTATGGACGAATCTGGTGAATGGTTGGTAATGATGGGGGTATGTACCCATTTGGGCTGCGTACCACTCGGAGACGGAGCTGGAGATTTCCATGGTTGGTTTTGCCCTTGTCACGGGTCTCATTACGATACTTGCGGTCGAATTCGTAAAGGTCCTGCGCCAACAAACCTGCCAATTCCATTAGCGGAATTTGCTGACGCAAATACAATTAAACTAGGTTAAGGAGCAAGCAGAATGTCTGGAATTCCTCACGATCATTACGAACCAACGACAAGTGGTGAAAAATGGTTGCATTCGCGTTTACCTATCGTTGGCCTACTTTATGACACTCTTATGCTACCAACTCCAAAAAACCTGAACTGGATGTGGATATGGGGCATTGTTCTAACATTTTGCCTTGTTCTGCAAATCGTCACTGGGATTATACTTGTGATGCATTACACGCCACATGTCGACTTAGCATTTGCCTCAATTGAGCACATTATGCGTAACGTAAATGGTGGACACTTTATCAGATATTTACACATGAACGGAGCATCATTGTTCTTCGTCGCCGTATATGCGCACATCTTTAGAGGACTTTACTACGGTTCATACAAAGCACCGCGCGAGGTAACTTGGATCATTGGAATGCTTATTTATCTGTTAATGATGGGTACTGCATTTATGGGTTACGTGCTTCCATGGGGTCAAATGTCATTTTGGGGTGCTACGGTTATTACTGGTTTGTTTGGAGCCATTCCGTTTATTGGAGAGCCTATTCAAACATGGCTACTTGGTGGACCAGCTGTCGATAATGCTACTTTGAATAGGTTCTTTAGCCTGCACTATTTAATGCCGTTCTTAATTGCAGGGCTTGTGATCGTTCACATTTGGGCTTTTCATACGACTGGAAATAACAACCCGACCGGCGTTGAAGTGCGTAGAGCTTCAAAAGCTGAGGCAGAAAAAGATACACTCCCGTTCTGGCCATATTTCGTGATGAAAGACTTATTCGCACTGGCCGTTATATTTTGCGTGTTCTTCGCAATAGTTGGATTTATGCCAAACTATCTGGGCCACCCAGACAATTACATAGAGGCAAACGCATTGGCGACACCAGCACACATTGTGCCAGAATGGTACTTCTTACCATTTTACGCTATTCTCCGTGCCTTCACTGCGGACGTCTGGGTTGTACAGCTGGCTAGCTTTGTAACAGGTGGAATTATTGACGCCAAATTCTTTGGCGTTCTAGCGATGTTCGGTGCTATCGCTGTGATGGCGCTGGCGCCTTGGCTAGATACATCATCGATAAGGTCTGGGCGGTATCGCCCAATGTTTAAATGGTACTTTTTACTGCTTGTAATAGATTTTGTTGCGTTGACGTGGCTTGGTGCCATGCCGGCAGAAGAGCCCTATGCAACATTTTCACTTATTGCATCAGCATACTGGTTTGCTTATTTCTTGGTAATTCTTCCTCTACTAGGCATAATTGAAAGACCAAACACACCACCAGCCACCATTGAAGAAGACTTTAATTCCAGCCATTCAAAAGAAAGTTCGCAGCCTAAAGAAGCATTTGAGAGCGCTAATCCAACTCCAGCTGAATAGGAAAATTTAAGATAATGATTATAAAAATTAGTTTTGCAGCGATATCTGCTATATTTTTGTCAGCCAATATGGCACTTTCTGCCGGAGGTGGAAAACAGCATATAGAAGACTTTGCATTTTCATTTGAGGGGCCTTTTGGGACTTTTGATCAGTCACAGCTGCAGCGTGGTCTAAAGGTTTACACAGAAGTGTGCTCTGCTTGCCATGGACTTCGTTATGTGCCTCTTCGCACATTATCGGACGAGGGTGGACCCCATTTCACTGAAGCTCAGGTCAGGGTATACTCAGCGGAAAATTTTGAAGTATTCGACGCTGACCTAGATGACTATCGCGAAGCAACGCCGACAGATAACTTTCCTGTAAATGACAGCGTTGGTGCACCTGACCTATCCTTGATGGCAAAAGCGCGGGCAGGTTTTCATGGACCTTACGGAACAGGTATCAGCCAGCTTGTGAATGGTATGGGTGGACCAGAGTATATCGCTTCTTTACTTACAAGCTATACAGGCGAAGAAAAAGAAGAAGCTGGCGTAACGCTGTATGAAAACACCGCCTTCCCAGGTGGCTGGATTTCAATGGCGCCTCCACTCTATGGCGAAGACGTTGATTATGATGATGGACACTCAAATGATCTTCATGATGAAGCTGTAGACGTGTCGGCATTTTTGATGTGGACAGCAGAACCAAAGATGATGGACCGGCAATACACGGGCTTTGTAGGTGTGTTGATCCTAGCCCTTCTATCAGTGTTGCTTTATTTTACAAACAAACGTATTTGGGCTCCGGTAAAGTATAAGAGTTCAATGTAAATATGAGAAGGATTAAACTAATCAGCTCGTCTTTTAAACAGACTTTTTAATGGCGTTAACTGACTTGAAAACTCTTCAAACAACTCCAAAAGTACCCATATTATTTGAACGCTGGCTGCGGATTAGCAATAGTAGAACAATACCAATGTTCATAAAGTTCCAGAGAATGCCGTTCCAAAATGCGAATTGATAGGATCCCGTCAAATCATAGATCCAGCCAGACATCCATCCCCCCAAGGCCATTCCTAAAATTGTCGCCATCATAACTAATCCAACCTTTTCACCGGCAGAAGCACCCGGCAGGTATTCACGGATTACGATTGCATAACTTGGAACAATGCCACCTTGGGCTAATCCAAACAACAAAGAGATAACATAAAGTGGGACCAGACCATCAAAGGGCAAATATAAAAATAGCACCACACATTGTAACGTTGAGCCAATTAAAAGAGTGTTTAGCCCCCCAAGCCAGTCAGCCAATATGCCGGAAACCAGACGAGACAGAATGCCACCAAGCAACATGAGCGAGAGCATTTCTGATCCAGCAATGGGACCATAGCCTAGATCAACGCAAAAAGCTACTATGTGAACTTGTGGCATAGACATTGCCACACAACATCCCAATCCGGCCAAAGATAGCAGTATAACTAGAATATTCGGAGTGAATGCCATATGCGTTCGTTTTAACTCAGACACTTTATCCGAAATACGCGCAGTTTCATCATTTACCTGCCGGCGTAGTGGCACAGCCAGAGGTATGGTCACGATGAGTGTTGCAAGCGCCAATAAAAAATAAACGGAGCGCCACCCATCTGCTTCCAGGGTCCCGTTCAAAAGGAGCGGCCAGATAGCACCAGACAAATAATTCCCACTGGCCGTAATCGCAACCGCTATACCCCGCCGCTTTAGAAACCAATGGGATATGTCTGCAATCAATGGCCCAAATGCCGCGGCAGTTCCAAAACCGATTATAAATTGCAAAACACTTAACATAGCGATGGATTGGACAGACATCGCACCAAGAAAACCCGCCGAATTAATTACAGCCGCCGTCAGAAGAGTTTTGGTCATCCCAAAACGATCCACTACTCTCCCAATTAGCGCGTTGCCAATTGCAAAGCCAACCATCGTCAATACGAAGGGAGCAGAGGCTGTCGCACGATCAATTTCAAACTCTTGTTGGATTGCAGGCATCAATAGAACGATGATCCACATACCAACATTACCAACTGTCGCAATGACAAGGCCCAGTAATAAACGCATCCAAGAATATATACTGTCGTGTTCTGTCATTAATTTACCCGCGCCTAGTAGAAAAAGTTTTAATCATTGTCGCTAAGACCTGCACCTGCACCGGCCAGTCGACTTACTTCTGTAGCAGGTGCATAGGTTCGGCCAGCTAACTCCAAAAGCTTTTCGATGATATTTTTTGGAATTTTAGCTCGTGAATGAATGGGTAGAAGCGCTCCAGATACATTTTCCACACGACGTATAACAACTCGATCTGCAAAATTAATGACCGCAGTCTTCAAATGGTTACAGAAAATACCTTCATATGAAATTGCCGCCTTGAAATCCATCCACTCGATCTCAAAACAATTCTCATTATTAGAAGCTATGATACTTAAAAATGCCAATAAGTAAGCAGGAGCGCATACATTTTCTAACTCAAATTCTAAATCTAAACCTAACCCAACATCACAAAGTGCCGGTCCAATCCAAAGAGCGCAGTTTTCATCAAAATTTTCTAAGGCAACTAAAAGCAAAGAGCCCTGATCAATCCCTGATCTACTTAATAGCCTTGCCGTACGGCCCACTTCTTCAGCATGGCCCCAAAAAAGGCCAGAGCCTTTAGCAGCTTTTTTGCAAAGTGCTTCAAACTCATTGAGCGAGTAGCTCATTAATGCCCCTCGGCAACCGGGTAGGCCCAATCATCACGATAACCTTCTTTGAGATCCGTAGGAAAAGGTGCGCCTTGAAACATATTTATGCGCAGCCAACGGTCTGATCTTGGATCAAAATGCCCAGCACCAAAAAACGATAGTTTAGCGCGCAATAAATCAATTGGCATCATTTTAGAATCGATCGTATTTTCGCGAATTTCGGCAAATTGGAATTTGGCAGCCAACTGACATCTTCGCGCTATGTGACGATGCTCTGGTTTTGCCAATAAAAATGTGGCAGTTGTCTGTTCATCGCTGTAATCTCTTAAATCATGATACATTCGCGAGACATCGCGGCCCGGCTGTAGTGGTTGTTCATAATCTTCGATATCTTCGCTGAACCGTTCGCCCAGTCGCGGCTCTAGCTTTTCTTCCGAAACATACCATACCCTCGCATTGGCGCCTTTTTTGGACCAGTCAATCTTTAAAGCCCAGTTATAGATATCCTCACAAAGCAATCTCAATTTAAAAACAGGCATAGTACCATCAATACGGAACCCCTTGTCTTCATTTGCATCCATGCAGTGGGCCAAACCATCAACAAGATCAGGATAAGGCTCCATCATTAGCGAGATTAATTGCTCCTGTCCTTCAAGGCTAAGATTTTCTTCGCTCCAAACTTGCAATTTATCCCATGGATAAGCATCAGAGAAATCAAACTTCTCGACCTGCCTACATAAGAATTCCAAGTCATTTTTCAAATAGGCTAGTTTTTCTAATTGAACCGGATGAACAGTATGCCAATCATTGACGTTTTGAACTGCTCTATGAAGAAGGCCCTTGAAAACCTTGATCTCATCCACAGCTACAAATTCAACATTTCGAACTCTGGACAGTGCCTCTTCTTTTGCCAATATCCAATTATTAATCAACATTGGATGGTTCATCAGAAATGGCGCCATTCCCAAGCCGGTTGAATTGCCAATTCCAAAACGGCGTCGAAGGTCAGGTTCAATCCTAACCGCTGTTTTTGGCGATTTCATTTTGGCAATATATTCGACCAAATCCATGACAAATGTACGAATTAAAAAAACTGTCAACATCTCTATTTGAAACGGGCCACGGCACTCAGATCGATCGGAAAGTATTTCCCGATCAGCGGCTCCAAACTTTCCAGAACCATAAACCGCGGTGGTTCTCATAAGGTAACCAACGTTGTTTACAAGCGTGGTGTCTGGCTGAACACCTTTGGCCAAGGCATTCACTACATGATCCCAGAGTCTCACAGAACGGTTAGCGCGGGAAAGAGACAGCTCACTTTCCGTAACACGACCAGATTCTTGCAACGGAACATTATTACGCAATCGCTCTATGTCTGTGTCCGAAGGTACGCCATCAAATAGAGTAAAGGTGGCATCCCATTCAGTTGCAATAACACGGTCAGACCGCTTTTCGGGCGGCAAATCATTTGCGAAGGCCACCAAAGAGTAAGTATTTTGCGGCCCTACCGCAGAATAGACGGCTACCCCTACGCCCTTGGCATCAATTTCAAACCGTGTTTTTTTAAAATCCCATTTTTGATCATGAACGCGACGGAGTAAAGTACGCATGAAAGACAATCGGTTTTGATGAAACGAGCCCATGCGTGACAAAGTCATAATTTTCTGTGGCGACCGGTAGACTTTGCCGGGTTCTTGGGCATTTAGGGCAATCATAAATGCTCCTTAATAAATTTGATTAGGTTTGTAGAAGACCCTTTAATTATCGCCCTCTTTTAAAGTTAATCTACGCGATTGAATTTTCGCGTCAAGAGATTACAAAGCCAAGCTTATGTAAACTTGATTTTGTACGCAACCAAACAGGTTCAAGTTCGTTCAGAGCCATTCTTATGTTTTCGCTGCCTTCAGATTTTCCCACAGTTTCGATTAGTTGCAGCTTTGCGTGCATTTCAATTGTACCTAAAACAGCAGCTGATCCGGCAACTTTGTGTACCTCAGCAATCACATCTTTTAATGGTTCTTTGCTAATTTCAGAATTTGACAGATTGTCTAGCAAACTATCACCTTCTTTCAAATACCTCTCAAACAAACCCGCCAGCACCACAGAGCCAAGGCTGTCGCGTATTTCGGTAATCCGATCAACGTCCAAAACATTTTTTTGGTTTTTCATGTTTAAAAAATTTCATCCCACATCGTCATTATCAGATTAGATTATGACATCTTTAAAATACTTTCATTAATTTACAATTTTCAGATAGATTTCACCCAACATTGATCCATTAAGCCTTCAAAAAAAGAATCTAAATCCTCAGAAAAACGAGCCACGACAGCAATGTTTGGCGCGGTAAGGAATAAGCCCTGACCATTTCTTATAATATAAGACGCTTCAAGGGAATGCTGATTTCCGTAAGTTCCAAATCGAATTTCTCTTTCAGAGAATACTCGTTTTGTACATTAAGTGTATTTTATATACTTATGTATATACATGTTATTTTTCCTATTTTTCATGTGGTCTTTTCAAATCATAGTCATGACATCAAAAAACGTATAAATAAAATGAATTTATCAATCAATTTGTATGCTTTTTGACTAATTATTGAAACGTCCAGTTAGTGTATATATTTTTGTATTTATATTTTTAGATCGATAGACAAATTTCATTTCTTATTATTTAGCTCCAATCAGTCAAAAGCGTTTTACTGAGGGATTGAACATATTAAAAAGTCAGTTATTCTATACGCTAAAAGATCAATTCATAGTCCTTATAGGTCTTAAATTAACTTCATAGTATGGGTATTAGTTTTTTTTAAAAGCATCCAAAAAAATTGTGTTCGTTTTAAATCTTCTTTGCCACACTAACAATTTTAGAAGAACCGGGTTATTTAAGCGGTGAAAGCAAATATATGAAAATTCTTATAGCAGACGACCACGACCTTCTGATAGACACCCTAGTAATGTTTCTTAAAGTCGAAGGTGAAATTGAAACTATAACAGCTGCTGATCTCGATGGTGCACTTGGCGCTATAGACTCAAACAAACCCTTCGATTTAATTATCTTAGATTATAATATGCCCGGCATGGCCGGATTGAATGGATTAAAAACAGCATTGGCTTTTAACGGCGGTCAAAGAGTGGCCTTAATGTCCGGCATTGCAACAAGATCAATCGCAGAAGAAGCACTTTCTTTTGGGGCTGCAGGCTTTGTGCCAAAGACTCTTTCAGCAAAATCTCTATTAAATGCAGTACGTTTTATGGCGATGGGTGAGCAATACGCACCGATAGACTTTATGACCGCTGAAGACGAAGCCGCAATACCTAATCCTTTAGCTGAAAAACTATCACGCAGAGAAATGCAAGTCTTAGAGGGGCTGTCTAAAGGGAAATCAAACAAAGAAATTGCGCGGGACTTAGATCTTCAAGAGCCAACTATTAAGCTTCATGTGAAAACGCTTTATAGAAAAATTGGCGCCGGAAATCGTACTCAAGCCGCGCTTATCGCAAAAGACGAGGGATTATTCTAACGAAAGAGCTTTTGCCGAATTCTTAATTGAGAAGGGCATCAATGCGTCTGAAATTAAGAATCTATTTGATGAAAGAAATTGGCCTCAATTAGAGTTTTTATAACGGAATCCTTCAATTTTGCATTCAGTTATGCTGTCAAGTTTTTTTAGTTGGAAATTTACAATCTCAGTCCATGTTGTTGTACCAAATTTTTCCATCATTTTTCCATCTATAGCCTGTAAAAGCCCCGAACATTGTCCAGTACTGCCTGGGTTTAAAGATGGACGCCCGTTTAGGCAGTCTAGCTCAGTATTACCCAATAATTTTCTTTTTCCATCATAATACAGAGTCGATACTCCAATGACCGGTCTACCAGTTCGGTTGGTTATCTGTGCTGTCAAATGATATCCTGCTGCTGGCCCATAATCATCATGGGTGAAAATCATATTGACGCTACAGGGTATATTGCTCTCAGCAAAACTGGGTAAAACAAGCAGTGAAAGGCCAACAATGCTCTTAAGAAGATGCCTAAAAAACAGAACTCCGTAAAACAATGATTTGTCCGCTATTATGCTGGGTAAGCTTATACTCATAATCTATTGATCAAGAATCTATTTTCTTTCTGCTTTTAGCAAGGTTTTCCATTTTTTTCTCTCGGTCTTGCTGAATAGAAAGGTCGGCTACAGCCTGGAGCGTTCTAAACATACGAACCCCAATCTTCGTTGAGGAATCCATTGACTGGCCAGCAACATCCAAAATTACCAAAAAGGCTGATCTTTCCTCCATTTTCAGAAGTATATTACCCAAACCACTTGCAGTATATCCTAGAGTTGCCAATCTTTCGACAACAAGCTTATCGCCACTTCTCAGAGAGTTGATAGCGAGGTCTAATTGCGGCCTCGAATCACTACTGGCCGTTTGCTCGCTGTATATGTTGCTCGCTGCACAGCCATAGGACATCAAAGACATCCGCTCAAGCTCCACGTCAGATTGCGGCTGAACGTTTCCAATTCTTGAATATCCAATCAGCACTTGGCACCTTTAAACTTTTGATTTACAGATTTTAGATTAGCTAATGATCCGCACTAAACAAAGAAAAATCTGAAATAAAATAATTTTTTGGCAACATTTCAAAACTTTTTAGGTATATCTGTATCACAACCTTCGTTCTAGGCATGAGTAATCTGACAAGAATTCACTATTTCTTTGCTGTCTGCGCCATTCTAAGCCGTTCTGCTAAAATTCGCAGAATACCACGCACCACAATATGAGATTCATCCACCATTTTATCAAATTCATCACGCGACACAAAGAGGAGATCGCAATCTGTTACAGTCGTTGCATTAGCCATTCGAGATTGGTCGCTTACGACGCCCATTTCTCCAAACAACTCATTGTCACGGACGACAAAATTTGGTTCTTTAGTAGCATTACTTGGCAAAAAAATCCCAACAGTACCACTTATAACAAGATAAACACCATCTGCAGTATCGCCCTTTCGGAAAATGAACTTCTGCGGCTCTAGCTGCATTCTTTTCATTTTAGAATTTCACCTCGTCGGATTGGACAGCGAAAGATACTTTTGAAGATGTGAACATTTTTGAAATTTGATCTAATTCCTCATCTGTACGGCTTGGACTATGATGACTAATACTCAGTTTTTCTATATCAGCTAATTCAGCAAACTCGCATGCTTGCTCAACCGAAGAATGGCCCCAACCAGCACGATACTCGAGCTCGCTATTTGTAAACATTCCATCCCATATCACTAGCTTTGAACCATCAACAAATGCCAAAAGGGAGTCTAGTTGGTCATCGGCATATTCATTATCCAAAAGGTATGAGAACTTACCTTGATTACTTTCAACAGAATATCCCATGCTACCACCCGGATGGTTCAGCTCTATCATCTCAAGTTTACAATCTGGCGACAGTTTTCGCTGTACGCTGGAGCAGTTCATAAACTTTAATTGTTTGAGGATCGTAACAATATCAACCGGGAAGTAGCCACCTGAAAAATATGTTTGGATCATATTTTTCAAAACTTGCCGATTTACCAAGGCACTAGATAAAATAATGTCTTCGAGGTGTGAGAAAACTCCAAGATTGAACGGCAGACCCTGAATATGATCGTGGTGAAAATGGCTATATAATATGATAGTCGTCCTTTCGTGATCAAGAACAACGTCTTGGAAGCCAGTGCCAGTGTCAAAAATAATTTGGAAATCACCCGTTACAACCTCGTAACAAGATGTGTTACCACCATACTTAGCGGTACCCTTTGGCTGAGGAATTGATCCCCGTGTTCCATGCATTTTAATAAGCAAAGCTTCACCCAATTTTTTTTCTATTTCTATATGACATATTTTTTTAGTAAAGTTGACTTCTTTTTTAATCCACCCCTTTAGGTATAATCACTTAGCCAAAAGAGGTTACATTGAACACACACAAATTGGGATAGACACCATTTCACAAAATGCTTTAACACAGGAGCCTCTGTATCTCACAGCTACGATTAATGCCATGATATTAACTTCATAGCGTCTGAAAACTGAACCTATTTAATTAACAAAGAGGCAACCAGAAAAACTTACATTCCTCGTTAGAGCCCAGCAGCTGGCAATTAGCAAAGGTTCACACTGCAATTTTTCTACCAAGTATTTTAAATCTATTTATTTTCGCGCTGAACATGCCTTAACAATGCATCTGCTTGCTGTTTTGATAATCCAAATTCTTTCCTCAGCTGCTCTAAGGATCTCGTCTCAAATGCATCGACAACGCCATCTTCAAGTGCCTCGCGAATCTGGTCTTCAAAAATAAGTCTCCTCCGCGCTATCTGGTTGCTAAAGGCATTTGCTAAAATACCAGTTAAAAGGGCTACAACCGAAACGCCCATTAAAGCAGTCGCCACCGAGATTACTTTCCCAATCCAAGTAAGCGGAGAAACATCGCCATAACCTACAGTAGTCAAGGTAATCAGTGACCAATACATAGCATCAGGGATTGATGCGAACTTATCCGGTTGGACTTCATTTTCTGCATAATAAATAAGAGAAGATGTCAAAACAAATGCAATAACAAATAAATAGAGAGCAGCTATAAAAGATTTACGCTCTTCATAGACCGCACTAAAAAGGTCTTCAATCGCTGTATTATAATTTGACAACTTGAATATCCGCAAAAGCCGCAGTGTTCTAAGAACACGAAGATCCAGTCCTGGAAAAAGCGCCTGTAAATAAAATGGTAGAATAGAAACCAAATCTATGAGCCCACTAAAACTGAGCATATAGCCCAGACGATAACTTCCAAATATTTTATCACTGTCCGTCTGTTTTGCCGCACTGCTCCAAAGACGAGATAAATATTCGATTGAAAAAAAAGTGACGCTAAGGAATTCAAAGACAAAAAATTGGCTGCCGTATCTTTCTGAAAAATCGCCAACAGACTCTAGTGTGACCGCAAGAATATTTACAATCACAAGAATAGCAATTATTCCGTCGCAGACCTTACTAGAAAAATCTCCTTTTTGGCCCGGTTCTAGAATTTCTAAAGCCCGGCTTTGAATCTCCGCATAGCTCATAAACTTGACCCTTTCACGAAAGCAGAAACATGCCGTATCATGACTCATTTAGTAATTTATGCTATTTTACAATAAGAAGCTAAGACAACAATAGCAGCAGAACAACCAACCATTTATCTCTTAGATATGAGCATTACGCCAAAATAAGTCTAGTGGGCTATTGTTCCGTATTCACCTTTAAAATTCCAATAAAACCGGTGGTTTTTAAATCTTTATTTTTAACAAATTGGTCTAAAAACAAGGTTTTTTACTAAATGCAAACCAAACTCTAGATCTACTGACCCAAAAAAAGCACTTCGATCTCCAAACCGACCGCGCATATCCGGCTTAAGAACTGAAGATAAACGAGATTATATTATAAAAACGGAGGTAATCACAGCAACTTTAAGCTTTCAGATAACAATTTAAAGGGAGTTTAACGGTACTTTTAGATATACTACACCATTATCTTCTGCTGGAGGAAGCTTACCGGCACGCATATTTACCTGTATTGAAGGGATAATCAGCTTTGGCATGTTCAATTGTGAGTCTCGGGCAGTTCTAAAAGCGACGAACTCTTCCTCTGACTTTCCACCGCCGACATGGATGTTATTCACTTTCTCCTCAGCAACAGTGGTTTCCCAGCAAAATTCATCCCGGCCCGGAGCTTTGTAATCGTGACACAAGAATAATCTCGTATCATCCGGTAATGACAAAATTTTCTGAATTGAATTATAAAGATCTGTTGCTGATCCACCAGGAAAATCTGCCCGCGCAGTACCAAAATCAGGCATAAAAAGCGTATCGCCTATAAAGGCAGCATTCCCAACAAAATAGGTAACACAGGCCGGTGTATGGCCAGGCGTATGCATTACTTGGATTTGCATTTGTCCAACTTCGAAAGAGTCGCCATCTCGAAAAAGGCGGTCAAATTGGCTGCCGTCCATCTGGAACTCAGTACCAGCATTAAATATTTTTCCAAAAACTTCCTGTACTGCGTCTATGTTAGACCCAATTGCAATTTTGCCACCCAGTTTCTGCGCGAGATAGGGCGCGGCCGATAAATGGTCCGCATGGACATGGGTTTCTATAATCCACTCAAGCTTCCAATCATTTGATTTTATCTCATTTATGAGCATATCAGCATGCGTGGTATGAGTACCGCCAGAGGCCATATCAAAATCCAAAATCGAATCAATAACAGCGCACGCGCTAGAGCCAGGATCCTTTAAAATGTAACAGGCCGCATTGGTAGTGACATCAAAATAACTATGAACTTCGGGTATGAGTGTTGGCATGGCTTAAAACTCCACAACAGCACGAATGGATTTTCCCTCATGCATAAGGTCAAATCCATGATTAATCTCTTCTAGACTAAGAGTATGCGTGATCATCGGATCAATCTCAATCTTACCATCCATGTACCAATCAACAATCTTTGGAACATCCGTGCGCCCCGATGCCCCTCCAAAAGCGGTGCCGCGCCAAACACGCCCTGTTACCAATTGGAATGGTCTTGTACTGATCTCAGCGCCCGCGGGCGCTACACCAATGATAATACTTTCACCCCAACCTTTATGCGCAGATTCCAGAGCTGTACGCATCACGCTTACATTCCCAGTCGCATCAAAAGTGTAATCGGCACCCCCATTTGTAAGCTCGACAAGATGCGCCACAAGATCACCATCAATATTGGCCGGATTTACAAAATCCGTCATGCCGAACTTGGTGCCCATTTTGATTTTTGATTCGTTTAAATCAACACCAACAATCTGATCAGCGCCAGCAAGACGCAAACCCTGAATCACGTTCAACCCAATGCCCCCAAGACCAAACACAATTGCGCGACTTCCAATTTCAACCTTCGCTGTATTTATGACAGCACCAATACCGGTCGTGACACCGCAACCAATGTAACAGATCTTATCAAACGGAGCATCTTTCCTAACTTTGGCAAGTGCAATTTCAGGAACAACTGTGTGATTAGCAAAGGTTGAGCACCCCATATAATGGTGAATCGGAGTACCATCCAGCATAGAAAACCGCGTGGATCCGTCTGGTAAAAGCCCCTGCCCCTGAGTCGAACGGATGGCCTGACACAAATTCGTTTTTGGGTTTAGGCAATATTCGCATTCGCGGCATTCAGGCGTGTAAAGCGGAATGACGTGATCACCAACTTCCAAAGTGGTTACACCCTCACCAAGCTCAATCACAACACCCGCACCCTCGTGACCCAAAATAGCAGGAAAAATACCTTCTGGGTCATCACCAGAGCGCGTAAATTCATCTGTATGACACAGGCCTGTCGCCTTGATCTCAACAAGAACCTCACCCGCACGGGGTCCTTCTAAGTTCACTTCCATTAGTTCTAATGGCTTGCCTGCCTCCAGTGCAACTGCTGCTCGTGTGCGCATTCTGTTGTCTCCTCGAACATTTTTTGTTTTAATTGTGATGATGCATTCTAATCAGACGAATCAGAGACTTACTAGAAAAATTCATTTAGGGCGCTGCATTTTAATTCTTCAAATCAAAACTTCTCACTAATATGCTAACCCTACTACGTCCATCAATGAGTAGTAAAATTTTAGTTGGGAGAAATAGGGCATTTGTCAAAACAATCCGGTTAAATCAAAATCAAACCGTTGTTTTAGTTAACCATTCTCGGCCTTTAAGCATCGCACCCCAATATACTTTGGGCAAGATGGATTTCTTTAAGATCCAAGCAGAGCGACGCGCCTTAGTGGAGTCCCATGGAAATGTCGGCATGACCTTCCCCCCATAACCAAACTCAGCAAGTATGATCTTGCCGTTCTCAACCGTCAGCGGGCATGATCCATAGCCATCGTATTTTGGGGAAACTTCAAGTCCTTTAATCTGGGCAATAACATTTGCCGCTACAATTGGCGCTTGCTTTCGCGCCGCAGCCACTGTCTTTGCATTTGGCGTTGACGTTACATCACCCAAACTGAAAATATTGGAGAACTTAACGTGCTGTAAGGTCGCTGGATCAACATCAACCCAGCCAGCATCATTTGAAAGAGCACTATCGCGAATAAAATCTGGCGCACATTGTGGCGGGCAGACATGGATCATATCAAATTCTCTCTCAACCACCTCCGGGCCTGAGTCCTCTTTAGTGACCCTAAACCAAGCTGTCTTTTTTGGACCGTCGATCTTAATCAAATTATGTCCAAAATCAAGATTTATGCCATATCTATCAACATATTCCATCAATGGAGGTACATAGGGTGCACAACCAAAAAGAACGGGACCAGCATTACAAAAAGATACATTCATATCTTTTAGTTGACCTTTCTTCATCCAGTGATCACACGAAAGATACATCGCCTTTTGTGGTGCACCTGCACACTTTATAGGCATACCCGGTTGAGTAAAAATTGCCTTCCGCCCATCGATTTTTTTCACAAGCTCCCAAGTATATGGAGCAAGATCGTATCTATAATTGGAAGTTACTCCATTTTTGCCAAGCGCGTCGTTCAAACCTTCGACCGCATCCCAATCAAGTTTAAGACCGGGCGCTACGACTAAAGAGGTATAGCCAAGAGTTTTACCATCTTTTAAAGTCACGCTATGTTGGTCTGGATCAAAACTTACAACCTCACTTTTAATCCGTTTCACGCCCACTGGCCAAACCATATTCATGTCTCGGCAGGTTTCAGTTTTTTTAAAAACGCCCGCACCCACCATTGTCCAACCGGGTTGGTAATAATGTTTTTCAGAAGGCTCAACCACTGCGATATCTAATGTTGAGTTTCTTTTATGTAAGCTGGATGCTACGGCCAAACCAGCGGCACCACCTCCCACTATTAAGATCTGATGTGAGATCAGCATTTAAAGTCTCCAATTTCCAAATGTTTGGTTTTTATTCAGAATTTTAATTAGACAATCTTGCCCAGGTTTAGTGCCATTACGTTATAGGCCTGATTACGATTTGATCCCATCGTATGGGAAAAAAGCCGCATTGGTAGTGACATCAAAATAACTATGAACTTCGGGTATGAGTGTTGGCATGGCTTAAAACTCCACAACAGCACGAATGGATTTTCCCTCATGCATAAGGTCAAATCCATGATTAATCTCTTCTAGACTAAGAGTATGCGTGATCATCGGATCAATCTCAATCTTACCATCCATGTACCAATCAACAATCTTTGGAACATCCGTGCGCCCCGATGCCCCTCCAAAAGCGGTGCCGCGCCAAACACGCCCTGTTACCAATTGGAATGGTCTTGTACTGATCTCAGCGCCCGCGGGCGCTACACCAATGATAATACTTTCACCCCAACCTTTATGCGCAGATTCCAGAGCTGTACGCATCACGCTTACATTCCCAGTCGCATCAAAAGTGTAATCGGCACCCCCATTTGTAAGCTCGACAAGATGCGCCACAAGATCACCATCAATATTGGCCGGATTTACAAAATCCGTCATGCCGAACTTGGTGCCCATTTTGATTTTTGATTCGTTTAAATCAACACCAACAATCTGATCAGCGCCAGCAAGACGCAAACCCTGAATCACGTTCAACCCAATGCCCCCAAGACCAAACACAATTGCGCGACTTCCAATTTCAACCTTCGCTGTATTTATGACAGCACCAATACCGGTCGTGACACCGCAACCAATGTAACAGATCTTATCAAACGGAGCATCTTTCCTAACTTTGGCAAGTGCAATTTCAGGAACAACTGTGTGATTAGCAAAGGTTGAGCACCCCATATAATGGTGAATCGGAGTACCATCCAGCATAGAAAACCGCGTGGATCCGTCTGGTAAAAGCCCCTGCCCCTGAGTCGAACGGATGGCCTGACACAAATTCGTTTTTGGGTTTAGGCAATATTCGCATTCGCGGCATTCAGGCGTGTAAAGCGGAATGACGTGATCACCAACTTCCAAAGTGGTTACACCCTCACCAAGCTCAATCACAACACCCGCACCCTCGTGACCCAAAATAGCAGGAAAAATACCTTCTGGGTCATCACCAGAGCGCGTAAATTCATCTGTATGACACAGGCCTGTCGCCTTGATCTCAACAAGAACCTCACCCGCACGGGGTCCTTCTAAGTTCACTTCCATTAGTTCTAATGGCTTGCCTGCCTCCAGTGCAACTGCTGCTCGTGTGCGCATTCTGTTGTCTCCTCGAACATTTTATCTTGATTTTAAAAAAATTACATCTCAGGATACGATACTAAGTCTCACAAAATGAAATATATAAGTCAATATGCATATTGATAGATTAATAACACTACTAGAACTTATCGCTGTAGCTGGCCGACCAATCTCTCCAGCTAGACTACAAAAAGCAACTAGCCTTCCAAAAGCTACGTGTTACCGGCTAATTCAAACTCTTCAAGATCATAATTTGGTTGAATCCCGTGACGATTCTGGAAAAGTAGAAATCGGTGAAAGACTGATCCGCATCGCTCTTTTAGGGAAAGCAGATGTAGACGTACGAAAATCATCTGCACCGTTACTGAAAAATGCAGCTAATGAATATAACGAAACAGTTTTTTTGGCACGCTTTCGTAAAAGGGATGTCGAAATCATTCATGTTGAGACGCCCGATGATCCTGCCCGAGCATTCATACATCCTGGACTGGGAATACGGCCAATGCACGCCTGCTCCTGCTCAAAAGCAATTGCTGCTTTCACCGAACCAGACTTCCAAGACCAAATCTTATCTGGTAGCATGAGGCAATACACTCAGTACACCAAGGTATCAGAAAAAGAACTACGCAAAGAATTTGCGACGATCTTAGAGCGAGGATTCGCTGACTGCGACCAGGAAATAGATATGGGAATAGCCAGCGTCGCAGCACCTATCTCAATTGGGAATATCGGCGCTACTTTTAGCGTTGGCGCTGTAGGGCCAATTCGAAGATTTCAAAAAGAGTGCCGCCAAAAAATTGGTCATAAACTAATAACGCTATCTAAGAGAATTAGTGGCGCAATACAACTATGTAACGTTGCGGAGGTTTAAAATTTGCCTCTGCCAAATATCCTGTTAGAAAATAAACTAATAGGCAAAATCACCGCCTTGGAAACAAGGTATTTATTCTAAACTGGGAGAAAACAATGAACTTAAGACCTGATCCAACATTTCACGCTTCACCAAAGCTTGCAATGGAGGCGCCTGCTGAAAACTACGCTTTTACTGTAATGTTCAGCCGCGACCAATCACAGCCTGATGGGATAGCCGTAATTGACTTAAAAAAAGGTTCTGACACTTATGGCCAAGTCGTCCATAAGGTGATTGTTCCAAATAAAGGGGACGAATTCCATCACTTCGGCTGGAATGCGTGCTCTTCGTCTTTATCACCCCTAACAGGCCATGCATTTCTTGAGCGGCGGTACTTGATTGTACCTGGCATTAGATCTTCTAGAATTTACGTAATAGACGTAAAAGATCCACTGAAAGCTCATATTCATAAGACTATTGAACCTGAAGAAGTATTTTCTAAGACGGGTTATTCACGTCCTCACACAATCCACTGCGGTCCCGAAGGTATTTATGTATCATGCCTAGGAGGCGGTGGAGAAGACGGAACAGACGGTCCTCCCGGTATTTTCATAATGGATTGCGAAACATTCGACATAATCGGTCAATATGAGATGGACCGCGGAAAGCAAGACAAGCATTATGATTTCTGGTGGAACTTACCTCAAAACTATATGGTGAGTTCTGAATGGGGCTTACCACCACAATTTGAAAATGGGGTCGTACCAGAGGATTTACTCAGCAATAAATACGGTCATTCAATACATTTCTGGGACCTTAGGGCGCGTAAGAATATCCAAACTATCGATTTTGGTGAAAATTATCAAATGGCTCTGGAGATTCGTCCCGCTCATGACCCAACCAAATCTTATGGTTTCTGCGGAGTTGTCGTTGACACAACAAACCTGCAAGGCGCAATCTTTACATGGTGGCGTGATGATGACGGTGTGTGGCAGTCCAAAAAAACAATAACCATTGACCCTCGCCCAGAAGACCCTGCAAATCTGCCTCCTCTTTTGCAGGGGTTTGCCGCAGTCCCTCCACTGATTACAGACATCGACCTCAGTCTAGATGACAAATATCTATATGTGGCCTGCTTCGGATTAGGTGAAATGCATCAGTATGATGTATCAGACCCTATGAATCCAGTTCTCGCTGGTAAAGTAGAATTGGGCGGTATTGCGAAAGGGAAAAAGCATCCAAACGGAAAAGATTTTGTTTATGGCCCTCAAATGGTTGAGATTAGCCGTGACGGGAAACGTGTATATTGGACAAATTCTCTTTATTCGACCTGGGATGATCAGTTTTACCCTGGCGAGGAAGGAGGCCAAATGGTTATGGCCGACGTAGGTGAAAATGGGGGACTAACATTGAACAAAGATTTTTATGTCAATTTCCCAAAGGGGCTCCGCACACACCAGATACGGCTGGAAGGTGGAGATTGTTCAACCGACGCCTTTTGCTATCCTTCGGTTTAAATTAGCCTTAAATGGCTGATGAAGTAATATCAATAACGGCTCTTTGGTGGGCCGTTATTTTTTCCGGTGTGTACCATGGCGTTAATCCAGGTATGGGTTGGCCACTTGCAGTTTCTGCAGCCTTAATGGAGCGGAAGAATACTTCGCTGGCGCGAGCTCTAGCAATGCTAGCGGCAGGCCATTTCTTGGCCATGGTTGCTATATTATTGCCATTTTCAATAATGATTTTTCTTGTTGATTGGGAAACAGAGATCCGCATCGGCGCCGGTATCTTAGTAATAGTCATGGGTATATATCTTTTACTCAACCAAAGACATCCGAAGATTTTGGGTCGCATACATCCTGCGCGCCTGGCTCTTTGGTCATTCCTCGCCGCCATGGCTCATGGTGCCGGATTAATGCTTGTACCAATTTATCTTGGAATCTGTAGTATTGATCCAGAAGACACGGGTCATTTAGCTACCCAAATATTAATGTCAAACAATATTTCTACCGCATTTACAGTAGCCGCAGCTCATACTGCTTCAATGACCCTTGCTGGCGGAATAGTTGCAGTTTTAGTACATGCTTGGCTTGGATTAACCTTTATTTCAAAAACATGGTTCAATCTGGATATCATCTGGGCACTCAGTTTAGTCTTAGTTGGATGTTTTGGTATTTATTCTGGTTACTATGGGCATTAAATTAAGCTTTAAGGTGCTAGTTTAACCCAAGCGACCATAAAAAGTCATTCGCGCCTGCTCAGACAAGGAAATGCCAGGCTCCGAGTTATAGGCAAGCACCACGAGAATCCGTGTTTGATTACCAATAGTCGGGGTAACCCTGTGCATTGAGTTACGGCCACGGAATAGCATCAAGGTACCCGCATCTACATATAAAGATATCGGCTCACGTGCACCATCAACATAGGCCTCAACCTCATCATAATTCATATCACCAGTTTCAGCAGATCTTAAGTCTTTGACATAATCAAAGCTCCCACCACCTTCAGGTGATTGAAGAAGAAGTGTAATTGCAAATTCTGAATTGTCAAAATGCCAGTTTAGCTCTTGCCCCTCGTTTGCATAATGCACATTGATCGATGAGAGCGGGTCCGCATATTCGTAAAGCTCTGAAACACCAACCACACTACAAACAAAGTTCCGAAAAATATCACTATCATAGATAGTTCTTAAGCCAGACATGGTTGGAATTTGGTCTGTCGTAATGCAGCCCTTAGAGGAACTCACCTTACGGTTTTGGATATGACTTTCAGGCAAATTATCCTGGTGTGGTGTGAGATAAACGCTATGTTTTGCAGATGTATAATAAGCAAGCTCTTTTCGGTCTTCAGCCTCTGCTGCCAAATCTTTGACAGCCTGCTCTGTGAGAAACCTTTCTAACATTAAGACACCTTCAGTCTCAAAAATATTTTTGCAAGACTTCGCAAAACTTTGCGTTTGAATAGGGCAAGATTTAAGATTAACAATGCTAGACACACTACTCATTCGGGGTCCATTCTTTTACAACACAGATATACTAGACCACCAAAATCTGCAGGACAAGGTTATGTATTCCCAGTATTTAGACAGAAACGTAAGAATGTTAGTAACGAATAAACTTGTCACTCTGCAAACAGACTTATATCTGCATATCTTAAAGGAGTGCTGTTATGAGCATGAACACATTTGGGCATCTGTTTCGTGTCACAACTTGGGGTGAAAGCCACGGGCCTGCAATTGGTGCTACAGTTGATGGTTGCCCTGCAGGCATAAAAGTGGATGAAACAATGCTGCAACATTGGTTGGACAAACGCAAACCTGGCCAAAGCAAGTTTACGACCCAGCGGCGGGAAGCAGATAAGGTAGAAATTCTGTCCGGTGTGTTTGAAGGCAAAACAACTGGTACGCCCATACAGCTAATGATCCGTAATACTGATCAACGCTCGAAAGATTATGGCAACATCTCGGAAACATTTCGACCAGGTCATGCCGATGTTACTTATTGGCAAAAATATGGTGTACGCGATTATAAGGGTGGAGGGCGCTCGTCTGCGAGAGAAACTGCATCGCGCGTCGCGGCTAGCGGTATCGCACGTGCTGCTTTGGCTCAGCTTGTACCTGATTTGCAGATCCAAGGCTATATGGTTCAGATGGGAACACGTCATATTGATCGGTCTAAGTTTGACTGGGATCAGATCAACCAAAATGATTTCTGGGTACCAGATGCGACCGCAGCCGTTGATTGGGCGCATTATCTTGACGATATACGAAAGTCACATGACTCGGTTGGTGCTATGATCGAAATTGTTGCAAGAAAAGTACCTGTAGGATTGGGCGCACCTATTTACAACAAGCTTGATACTGACCTGTCAGCTGCGATGATGTCTATCAATGCAGTAAAAGCTGTCGAAATTGGTGAAGGGCTAGCCGCGGCCGGCTTAAGAGGGTCCCAAAATGCAGATGAGATCTTTATGGGAAAAGATGGTCAACCTGTCTATTCTTCCAACCACTCAGGTGGCATTTTAGGCGGAATTTCAACAGGACAAGAAATTGTAATCAGATTTACGGTCAAACCAACATCCTCAATACTGACACCACGCCAATCAATAACAACATCCGGCCAACCAATAAAAGTTGTCACGAAGGGACGACACGACCCCTGCGTTGGAATACGGGCAGTTCCTGTTGGCGAAGCAATGATGGCTTGTACACTCTTAGACCATTTTCTTCTTCATCGCGGGCAAATGGGCCAAGACAATGGTGGCAAGATCGGCTAAAGAAAACTTGAGCTCACCTGCTCTCTTGCTTGGATAACTGAACAGCCAGAATTCCGCCAGTAATAATAAAAACACCAATAAAGTCGCGAAAAGTAACCACTTCATCCAAAATAATATTTGCAATTAAAACGCCAAAGAATGGATTTAGGAAATGGAACGTCGCGGCCTTTACCGCTCCGATCCTGTTCACCAAATTAAACCAAATAAACGTTGCCAATAAACCCGGTACTAGAGTGGTGTAAATAAACGCAAGCGCAAAAGGCCAACTCCAAGTCACAGACATGTCCTCAAAGACTAGCGATACTAATCCAAGGCAGATAGATCCAACAATCATCTGCAATCCAACGATCATCAGTACATTGCCAGAAGCGCTCGCACCGCGTACGGCCAGAGTGGCAATTGTCAAAGCTGCAGCACCCAAAATACATAGTATAATTCCAAATGTATCTACGCCAATTTTAATGCGCTCCCCCATTATGACAACCACACCAAAGAAACCTAGGAATAGTCCCAAAGCACCAAGAGAAGATAGGTGCTCACGGAAAATTACCCAACCAGCAAAAGCCACCATTAAAGGCATAGAGGAGGCTATGATTGATGCCAAAGACGCTTCAATGGTTTGCATCGCAAAAAAATTCAAACCAAGATAAAGCGCGTTCTGGAATATACCAAAGACAATGGTCGCTTTCCATTGAGCTTTCGTCAGATGAAAGTTTTGGCCAAGCCATCTTGCAATCAAAATGCCAATGAGTCCAGAAATTAAAAATCGGATCGACAGAGCGCCGAGAGGAGCAGCGCTAGCAACTATAATACGCGCAGAGCTAAAAGCGGATGACCACATTAGGGCAAAAACAATACCCATGGCCAAAGAGCGTATGTCCATCGTTAAATCCCAATTGAAAAACTAATTTTTTGCATAGATTTATAAAAGTGAAAAAGGGCCGCTTACGCGACCCTTTTTTGTTTTTATGTCAAATAACTTAAGCGTTAACGCTATCTTTAAGCGCTTTTGCAATTGTCATTTTAACAACTTTATCAGCTTCTTTTTTAAACTGTTCACCTGTTGCAGGGTTACGAACCATGCGCTCAGGGCGTTCTCGGCATGAAATTTTTCCCACACCAGGTAAAGTTACAGCACCACCGCCAGAAACTTCGCGAGTAATCAGATTACACATGGCATCTAGAGCGCCACTTGCAGATTTCTTATCCGATCCCATTTCCTCAGCAAGAGCTGCAACTATTTGTGTTTTTGTCATCGGTTTAGACATTATTTTCTCCTTAGCTGCCCAACATTTGGGTCCTCACTTGGTGACTCTAACTGCATATAGCGGGATAATACAAGAAATAGAGGGCTCCAAAAGCCAAAATACATCCTTTTTTCCCATGTTTAGACAAATTATAGAAAGGCAGTCTGATCAAAACTACGTAATTTCCGGCTATGAAGCCTATCAAGAGGCATGTTTCGCAAACTTTCCATCGCCTTTATCCCAATCATTAAGTGGCGCGACACCTGTGATTTGTAAAAATCCGACGCCATGCCTGGTAATTTTAGTTCTCCATGAAGTGGTTTATCTGAAACACAAAGCAAAGTTCCATAAGGAACACGAAAGCGGAAACCATTGGCTGCAATTGTTGCGCTTTCCATATCCAGGGCAATCGCGCGCGACTGACTAAGTCGACGAACTGGCCCAGAGTTATCTCGCAGCTCCCAGTTCCGGTTATCGACCGTAGCGACTGTTCCAGTACGCATTATTTTCTTGAGATCATAGCCCTCAAATTTGGTAACTTGCGCCACAGCCGTCTCAAGGGCAATTTGTATTTCAGCAAGAGCTGGTATGGGAACCCAGACAGGAAGATCATCGTCTAGAACTTTGTCTTCGCGGACATATGCATGGGCCAGTATAAAATCACCCAGATTCTGACTGTTCCTCAATCCAGCACAATGCCCAACCATCAACCAAGCATGTGGGCGCAAGACAGCAATGTGGTCGGTCGCGGTCTTTGCATTGGCAGGCCCAACACCAATATTTACTAAGGTAATTCCATTTCCGTTCGCTCTTTTTAAATGGTAACTGGGCATCTGAGGTGTATTTTTTATCGGCGGAATGATCTGATCACTTTTAACAATTTCATGATCTCCACAACTCACGAAACTATTGTATCCACTGTCAGGGTCATCAAGCATTAAGCGGGCATATGCCTCAAATTCAGCAACGTAAAATTGGTAGTTTGTAAACAGAACATAGTTTTGAAAATGTTGTGGGTCTGTTGCGGTATAATGGGAGAGTCGCGCAAGGGAGTAATCAACCCTCTGAGCAGTAAATGGCGCAAGCGGTAGAGAATGCCCATTGTCTCGGTTAATATTGCCATCAACTATATTATCGTTGATGCTTGATAGCTCAGGCACATCAAAAACATCCCGCAAGGCAAAATCCATCATTTTATCGTCTGAGTTTAAAACATCAGCGTCGTTTATAATTGCGAAATGGATTGGAATAGGTGTGCCCGAAACGCCAATCGTTACTGCGATATTATAATTTTTAAGAAGGAGGCCAATCTGCTCAATAAGGTAATTAGTAAAAAGATCAGGTCGCGTAATCGTTATTTCATAAGTTCCAGGCGACGAAATGTGGCCGAAACTTAGTCGAGAGTCCGCCTTTACGAAGCTATCTATTTGAATACGAATTTTAGGGTAAAAAGCTTGGTATCTATTTCCATCAGAACCTTTTTTCGCAACCTTGAAGAATTGAAAGTTCAAAAACTCTATGCTCTGACTGTAGAGCGTCTGAAGTTTTTTTACAGCAAGAGTAGGGTCTGTAAAATTTTCATCATCGTGCCGGTCAGGAGTGATAATATTTGCGCTACTTTTATAAATTGACATTCAACTTTCTTAAAATAGTTTAGCATGTTCTATGGATCTTGTCTGTGTCGAAAAATATAATCTAGCACAGATAATAAAATTAAAAATCACTGAAATTATGCCACAGCACAGCTTAATTTACAAGTATACTGCAGCCGGGTTTAAGGCCTATTAAATGCGTTTGTGTCAATATTTACTGAAAGTTATAAGAAATAATTAGCTGGGATTGTAATCCACTTGTTGGTGTTCAATATCAACTCGTACAATAAATTTCAGCACATTATTTGAAATGAGCGTCCATTAGTCATCTAGTGAATTCACAAAAAAGATCCATTGAAATGATATTAATCAACTACATTGAAATTCGACATATTTTAAAATTTCTTTGTTCGGTCTCCTGCCCAAAAACCTGCTAAGGAAAACGAGCATAGGATTTTGGACTTAATAAGATCCCACCGGTGATAACAAGTTGGGAGCCTTAGATCATACTACCACGATCCTTAATTCAACTCAAATCAGCCATATGGTCCGCTGGAATGTGCAATATTAACTCGTCATGGCCTTGTCTATATCCCATCTCGAATTCTATAAGTTTGACATTTAAAATGCCTTCTTTTTTCTGTAAGAGCGTTTGAGTAATTTTATTGCTTACATGGTAAGCTTTTGGGCTTTAATACTTGAATGGAGATGAATGTGATGCATGGCCTCGCAAAATCAAATTTGAATTTCAAGCAAGAACGTATAGATCTTGCCGCATCTTTTCGTTGGGCAGAACGCTTTAATTTTCACGAAGGTGTGGCTAACCATTTTTCACTGGCTGTTAATCACAGCGGTTCAAAATTCCTAATGAACCCCAATCAAAGTCATTTCGCGCGAATTAAGGCCAGTGACCTTATTGAGGTAAATGCGGACGATCCTGAAACGCTGTCAGGTCCAAACGCACCTGACGCAACGGCATGGGGATTGCATGGATCAATACATAGACATTGTCCTCATGCAAAATGCGTAATGCACGTGCATTCGATCCATGCAACAGTTTTGGCGACACTCAAAGATAGCCGCTTGCCACCGGTTGATCAAAACTGTGCTGCTTTTTTCAACCGCTACATTATTGACAATAACTACGGCGGTCTAGCATTTGAGGAGGAAGGCCAAAGATGCGCCGCGTTACTGCATGACCCCAACAAAAAAGTCATGATCATGGGCAACCACGGCATCTTAATTATAGGACAGACTGTCAGCGATACGTTTAATAGGCTTTATTATTTCGAAAGAGCAGCTGAAACTTACATCAAAGCCCTTCAAACAGGCCAACCGCTTAGGGTAATCCCTGATGAAATCGCCGAAAAGACCGCGCAAGAATTGGAAAGATACCCCCAGAAAGTTGATCGTCATTTCGAAGAACTCAAAGCCATCCTTGATGATGAAGATTCAAACTACAAAAATTAGAATCTAACTTTCTTTGTCAAATCTCTCCCACCCGTGGCCACCAAAGGCATCAACTCCTAGTTGGTACATAACGTGCGGAAAATCGACCATGACATAATTGTCTTCAATCTTGCCATTCACGACTTTCCAAAAATCCATGTACCTAATTTGGATCTTTTTTCCAGTTGGTTTGATGCCCATAAATTCTCCAGAATGGATAGCTTCTTGTCTGCCAAATGCAGCCGCCCATTCGCCCATGAATAAACGTGCTTCATCTATACACACCTTATCTGAGAATGCCGCTTGAAACGGCTTTTGCCAATTGTCCTGAAACTCCTGTAATCCATTTTTCGTGCCGCAGCCTTGGTTTCCTATCCAGCGGAAGCTTTTTGAAAAAAACTCGCCAATGTCTGAAATCCTATGATCGTTCAAACCGTCGACCATACTTTCAATAACTTTGCGCGTATCATCAGTTTTGCTGTGATCTGTGTTGCGTGTTAGCGTTGCTTGTTCTGGGCGTGCTCCTGACATATTAGTTCCTTTTTTTGTGCGCATGATATTCTGACTTTTGTAGGCCAAAAATCAACTCACAAATTTTTATTATAAGATTTAAAATTTTATGGACCCGAACCCTAAATCTGTTGGATAGCCAGATATCGACAAGATATAACTACATTTTAAAAAAGAAAGGCAAAAGGTTGGCAATTTTTTTTAAATAGCGGACCATTTTTCTACATAAAGACAATCGTCATTTCCCAATTACGCGGAGTGACATATGTATTGTCTATGAAATATCCAACAAAAATCTAATTACTATCAACTCAAAGGCTCAAACCAACGATTCCCTTGTCATTCGCGTCAGGGCATGTCACCCTTAATTGTGAAAAATATAGAACTCATATGAAAAAAAAATCTTTAAATCCATCTATTAAAATCGTTGATGATTTTAATCTTCAACGAAATGAAGGTGTGCAGCTCGATCTAGATTGGGTGATGTCTTCGCAAGCCAACACCTCTGCAATAGAACGACGGACTTCAACGTATTCCACTCGCCGCTCAGTTAAGAAAAATTATCAGGCCGCTTGGTTACTGAGAGCCATAAGCTGTATTGACCTTACAACTTTGGCCGGGGATGATACAGTAGGTCGGGTTCATAGGTTGTGTGACAAGGCGGCAAACCCTGTTCGCAAATCTACCCTTACACACCTTGGAATTCCAGAGATTAGTGTCGGGGCCGTCTGCGTCTATCATGATATGATTAAAACTGCCGTGACTCGTCTTGAAGGAACCGGTATACCCGTTGCTGCGGTTTCAACTGGTTTTCCGGCTGGTCTTTCGCCAATGCGCCTTAGAGTGGCGGAAATTGAAGACAGCGTTCAGGCCGGCGCGCATGAAATCGATATTGTGATTTCACGCCGAAATGTTCTGACGCAAAACTGGACGGCCCTGTACGACGAAATAATTAGCTTTCGCCAAGCCTGTGGTAATGCCCATATGAAGGCAATCCTCGCTACAGGCGAACTCGGCAGTTTACGCAATATTGCTCGGGCATCGCTAGTTTGCATGATGGGCGGAGCAGATTTCATTAAGACCTCAACGGGAAAGGAAAGTGTTAACGCGACACTTCCTGTATCATTGGTCATGGTCAGGGCGATTCGTGATTATCATGATCAAACAGGATACAAAGTCGGGTACAAACCAGCAGGTGGAATTTCCAAAGCCAAAGACTCTTTGACATACCTTTCACTGATCAAAGAAGAGTTGGGCAATGACTGGTTAGGCCCAAACTTATTCCGCTTTGGCGCATCTTCGCTTTTGAGCGATATTGAACGCCAGCTTGAGCACTTTGTGATTGGAGCGTATTCCGCAACGCACCGCCATCCAATGGCCTGATCCTATGATGGAGACGAAAAGATGAATGTTAGTCAGATTCTTCAAACTATGGATTATGGCACTGCGCCAGAAGCGTCAGATCAAGCAACAGCCTGGCTAGCGGCACATAAAAAGAAATTTGGGCATTATATCAATGGTAGCTTCACCAAGCATGAGAATTTGTTCCCAACACATAATCCAGCAACTTTAAAGCCTTTAGCCCAAATAAGCCAAGCAAGCTCAAAATCGGTGAGAGCAGCCATCAACGCGGCGTGTCTAGCACAGCAGAAGTGGGAAAAACTTGGCGGTCATGAGCGCGCAAAAATTCTTTATGCTTTGGCACGCTATCTGCAAAAAAATAGCCGGCTTTTTGCAACTTTAGAAACGCTCGATAATGGCAAACCAATCCGTGAAAGCCGTGACATTGATATTCCACTGGCGCAGCGCCACTTTTACTATCATGCAGGCATGGCCCAACTTATGGTCAGTGAAATGCCAGAGTCACAGGCTATTGGAGTTTGTGGTCAGATCATTCCCTGGAACTTTCCTCTATTAATGCTGTCTTGGAAAATTGCGCCAGCACTTGCCATGGGGAATACAGTTGTTTTGAAACCAGCTGAATACACCTCATTGACAGCTTTACTATTTGCGGAGGCCTGTATGCAGGTCGGCGTGCCGGATGGCGTGGTAAATATTATAACCGGTGACGCAGTCGTAGGTGAAATGGTTGCCTCTGATACCGATATAGACAAGATCGCATTTACTGGATCAACGGACGTAGGCCGAAAAATTCGCCGCTTAACAGCTGGATCAGGAAAGTCACTAACACTTGAGCTAGGTGGAAAATCACCCTTCATCGTCTTCGACGATGCAGACCTTGATAGCGCTGTTGAGGGCATCGTGGATGCAATCTGGTTTAACCAGGGGCAAGTTTGCTGTGCAGGATCACGACTTTTGGTACAAGAGGGCGTGTCAGAGCGTTTATATAATAAGATCAAGCGTCGCATGAAAACTCTACGCCTTGGTGATCCGATGGATAAATCTATCGATTTGGGCGCAATTGTAGATTCCAAGCAATTAGACCGTATATCAAAACTTGTTACAGAAAACTCCAAGGGGGACCTATTTCAAGTCACAGAAAATATGCCTGAAACAGGCTGTTTTTATCCCCCTACACTGATCACAGGCCTTTCAAGTTCGGATAGCTTGATGCAAGAAGAAATATTTGGGCCCGTCCTCGCAGCGACAACATTTAGAACCCCAGACGAGGCGGCAAAGCTAGCAAATGACACACGATATGGTCTGGCCGCATCGATCTGGAGCGAAAATGTTAATCTATGTCTTGGACTTGCTCCAAAACTGAAAGCTGGCGTTATCTGGATAAATGGAACCAACATGTTTGACGCAAGCGCTGGCTTTGGCGGCATGCGTGAAAGTGGTTTTGGACGCGAAGGTGGTTGGGAGGGTTTACAGGCCTATACCAAGCCGACCCAAAATCGAGGAAGGCTAGATCCTATCTTGCCCAAAATAGGCTCTAATAGGGCAAAATGCGGAATAGATCGCACCGCCAAACTATATATTGGCGGCAAACAAAGCCGACCAGACAGTGGGTACTCTAGGCCTATTTTTGACGCAAACGGCATTTTTTGTGGCGACGCTCCAATGGCAAGCCGTAAAGATATTCGCAATGCCGTCGAAGCCGCCGAAAGCGCCGCTGCCTGGTCAGCTTCAAACGGACATATCCGAGCGCAGATTTTGTATTACATAGCAGAAAACCTATCTGCTCGCGCCAATGAATTCGCCAGCCGAATTAACAATCTGACAGGTGGAAAAACAGGATCACAGGAAGTAAATGCAAGCATAGATCGGCTTTTTACCTATGCAGCTTGGGCTGATAAATTTGATGGGGCAGTGAGAAATGTACCTATTCGCGGCCTTGCTCTTAAACTTAATGAGCCTGTTGGTAAAATTGGCGCTCTGTGCCCTGATGATTTTCCATTGCTTGGCATTGTCACTATAATGGCAGCTGGATTAGCGATGGGGAATCGCATGATCTTGATTAGCTCCGAGCCATACCCCCTTGTTGCAACAGATCTTTATCAAATTCTTGATACGTCTGATGTACCAAAGGGTACAGTGAGCATTTTAACCGGATCACACAAAGATCTATCAGATACGATGGCAAAACATATGGGCTTGGATGCCGTCTGGAGCTTTTCGTCGTCTGATGTATCTCAGATAATCCAAGATGGGTCGGCGACAAACCTGAAACGTACCTGGGTCAATTACGGGTTCCAAACGGAATGGTCGGGCACACCAAGCGAAGCCCACAGGTTTTTGGAAGCTGCAACAGAGATTAAAACTGTGTGGATCCCGTTTGGCGAGGGTTAGGAGCGAAGAATTTTAAAAAAGGAAATACTAGGAAAACCGTCTTGTATAAGGTTATTTTGTTTTTGAAATTTCCGAATAGCCTTTTCGGTATTGGGGCCAATTATGCCATCGGTCCCCTGCGTATTGCATCCTTTAACCGTTAATAATCTCTGCAGCTCGGATATTTCCGAACGCATCAGTGGTTTTTCGTGTTCCGGCCATTTTAAGTCTGGAGCAGACTGCCCATCGATCTGATCACTCAGGAATGCAACGCCCAGTGCATATGCATTCGACCTGTTATATGTCTTTATCACTTCAAAGTTAGGCGTGGTAAGGAATTTTGGACCCAGAACGCCCGCTGGTAAAAAGATAGAACCAGATATTTGTTTATCCAAAGTTTTGCAAATTATACCTAGTTTAGCCCATTTAGATACTGTTTTAGTAATACCAGGCGCTGCCAAAGCAAAATCAAAACTCTGAGATATGCTCACATTCTCACCCCAGGAAACGCCACTTAACCAACCATTATTTTTCAAATAAGACGCAGTTGAGGCAAGGGCATCTATGGGATTCTCAGACCAAATGTCCGCAACACCATCTTGATCATAATCAACCGCATGACTTAAATACGATGAAGGCATAAACTGTGTATGCCCCATAGCTCCCGCCCAACTTCCTAAAAAGTCTTCCTGGTTCACAAATTTTAAATGTAATATCGTCAAGGCCGCTATCAGCTCACTTACAAAAAATTCTCGGCGCCGGCCGTCGAACGCCAGTGTTGCCAAAGTAGAGAGAACTTTTCGATTACCTCTGATTTGACCAAAAGAGGTTTCAACGCCCCATATTGCCAAGAGAATAGAGGGTGAAACGCCGTAAGATTTTGCTATAGAATTCAAATCGTACTTTAGAGAGGCAAGAAAATATTGCCCTTTTTTAACCCGCTCATGCGTAACCACCCGATTAATATAAGTCCAAATAGCCAGATTGTGTTCAGTCTGATTATTATCCTTTTGCAAAATTTCAGGGAGGAACTCTATTTTGGAAAAGGCCTGCCTTATGAAGCCTTCAGAAAAAAGGTGCGTTTTATCAGCTATAAACGTAAAAACCCATTCTTCAAATTCCCGATTGTTTTTCATTTCATTTTCTAGTCTTGGAATTTCGCGTTAACTTGGGCCTGTTACCTTTTGCTTTAAAATAGTTTCTTTTTGATGATCTATTCATGCTCTGACGAGACTTTAGAAGGGGCTTACCTTCAACTTCGATCAATTCAAAAGTAATTCCGCCTGATTCCTCGATAGTTTCTGTGAGCTTGACAGTTACATTTTTACCAAGAGCAATGACCAAGCCTGTTTCAGATCCTGTAAGCGAATTTTTGTTCTGGTTTAGGTTAAAAAACTCTCGCCCAATAAGCCGCATAGGGATAAGTCCCTCTGCGCCACTTTCATCCAACCGGACGAAGGCACCAAATTTTGCAACTCCA
>CAJWEI010000041.1 GCA_913031285.1 uncultured Alphaproteobacteria bacterium
TGCTTAGCACATCATTGCCATCAGAGCCTTGCACAAGCGCATCGTCCTTACAGGCACTCAGGGCCATAGCCAGACCAGAGACTGTCAGAACACGTAAAGAGGCTTGATGCTTTCTAAAGCGTTCCTCAAGACGTTCTACAAGCTGTTCTTGTAAGCTCAACTCACGTTCTGTCTTCCTGGCAGGAATAAACCCAAACCCTCTGGCTCTAAAATCAAGCATGTCTAAACTCCCCAAAGACTAATGATGCATGTAAAACGGATCAGTAACTTGGCTTAAAACGTCTCATGGGATGGAAGGGGGAGTCAATCAAAGAGTTTTTTAAAGCTTTAACGAGGGTGTGATCTTACAATTTCTAATCTGTGACGGGTAGATACAAAGGTTTTAAAACCAAAATGAATTCTAAAATCTCTGTTTTAACCCGTCACAGGCGTCACACTCGGAATCAAGAATCCTTATCGTTACTATAATAGAGAGTATAACTCAGAGCTAAACTGGGGGCATAACTCTGAGCAACTTACAGTACGACATTAAGATACTTTAAGTATTAGTTATATTTTCTATTTCCATTATTGTTGAATAAATAAAAAAGATAAAAGGATACTTTAAGTATACTAGAAAGCCTTTATTTCTATTTTTAATAAAAATAATAACAGACTTAAAGCCTACTTTAAAACCCTTTCTTTCGTTCCTTTAAACTTAGTTTCCTGTCGTCCACTTTTAGTACTGCCTCCAGTTCCTCTCTTTTTATTTGGGGACAATCTTAGCAAGATCCTCAGTTGAAATCAGCTATCAAGCCAATAAAAAACTTTTGGTATTGAACTCTTTTTCTTCTGGCATCGCTGTAGGCCTCATGAATTCGTCTTTGCTCACGCTGAACAGTCTTAAAACGGCTCTCAAAGCGCTCTGGCAGTTTCTTTAAGTGGTCAGTATCCAGACCATGCTTATGAAAGCACGAACCATAGACTTTTTGAACATAAAATATGAGATGCCTCTCCATCGTTCTACATGCTTGTACCTTCGCTGAAGTATCCATTGGATATGATCCTGACATTCTATGAGACAAAATCTTGGGCTGAGATATCCTAGGATAAATTGGTAGTTTTGGTGTTGCTCCTTGTGCAAAATGTTTCCTTTAAAAATTCAAAAGCATTCCCCAGTGAAGGAGGTTGTTTCACCAAAAATGTTATGATTGCCGATTGCTTTTGCTGCCGTTGCATATGATCTGGAATCGACCAGGTTTATGCGTTTTAATAAATTACCATACTCAGGGATAAATGCTAAAGTATATTTATGAGATTTTATTTAACAATATCAGTTTTCTATGGATAGGGAATTAATAAACATTTGAGAGTTGAGATAAAAACGCCATGTGTTTTTTGTCAAAATCCATTCGTGCCTGCGGAATACTACGACATAAATTCGTATTTTTCTTAGAAACTAAAATCATAAGAACGTTCTGTCATTGAAAAATTCGTCAAAATGATTATGCTATAAAAACAGAAAAGCGATCCTATGGAATATGTAGAAAAAAATTTTGATCCATATGAAATTTTAGGCCTTCCCCATGCCGCATCCATGAAATTGGTTAGGGCAGCCTACAAAACTTTAATTAAAGCATATCACCCTGATGTTTATCGGGGAAACAAAGAATTAGGAGAGCTCAGATTAAAAAAATTCATTGAAGCATATGAATTCTTAAAAGATTTTAAAAGAAAATTAAATTTTGATAGTAAGATAACTGATGATGAGGAAGGCTATCGAAGCCAAAGCTTTAATCCAAAACCCGATCTGTATGAATTTCACAATGCAACGAATGTACTTAGAGAAGAATGGGAATTTGCGTGTGACTATCATCCTGAAATTCAAGAGTTTTACTTAAAACTGAAAAAAATAGATCGTAACACTGCATTAGCGTTTATGGCATTATTGGTCAGAGAGAAGTGTTATAATAACGCAGAAAAAATTTCCTCAGAACTAGAAAAAAAATTCCTTGTTTCAAAGTTTGGAGATGATCCAATCTTAAGAAAAATTGCAAAACATGCGATTTTAGAAGGCGAGTTAGCTTATGCCATGCAACTGAACAAAGCTGTCAGAATTCTTGGGGTTAATTCAAAATATAGGATCCTTTTCAAGCTTGCAAAAGACTATCCGGATTTTGGAACAGAATTACTTAAGAAGTATGCCCCTTCTTTTTACATAAAATACATAAATTCAAACGCAGAGACTAGAGAGTTTTGGGTAATATCAATTTTCATACTAGTATTTGCATTCCTAATACTTACCGATTTTATTTTTTAATTTTATCATATGGGGCTTTAGACTTTCATAAGTTCGTTAAAATTAATAGGTGCAATAATTGATAAAACTTAATATTGCACAAATTCTTGCTGGAGAGCTTTAAGACATGAATTGATATTCAACGAAATAGCATTCAATTACAGATTTTCCTTAACCCTAACGAGAGGGTTGCCCAATAAAACCCAAATAGAATACCCATGTCCATAGTTGCAACCTATTGAGCTTACAGACTTCAAACCACCAATCTGATCAATCATATCCATAGGACACGCTACGGTTTTAATACGGTCTATAAGGATATATTTAAGATAAGTTTAATATTGTAAATCTTATGCTGGACTACCTGGTATTCAAATGTCATGGTTTACTCATGTTTAAGCCTGAAACTTTTTTATGTCAGAAGTAGACGTTAACCGTAAGATCGCAGTCATTCTGGTTGCTGATGTTGTTGGATACAGCAAGCATATGGAGCGGGATGAGAACGCTACACTCCAATCTTATTCTGAATGCGAGACGATACTGAAAGAGCTTTTGGATAAGCGTAAGGGATCAATTTTTAATACTGCTGGTGACTCTGTACTCGCGGAATTTACCAGCGCAGTAAATGCTGTAGAGTTTGCAGTAGAATTTCAAAAGCAAATCACAGAACGTAACAAATCTGACATCATTCCCGCAAAGTTAGAATTCAGAATTGGCATCAATATGGGTGATGTCGTTTCAAGAGCGGGAAACTTACTTGGTGATGGTGTTAATATTGCTGCTCGTCTTGAAGCACTATCACAACCAAATGGCGTGAGTATTTCAAAAAGCATTTATGATTTGGTTGTCCCCAAAACTAAAATGACTTTCAACGACCTCGGGGTTCAAAAAGTAAAACAGAATTCATTCCATGCTTACGATGTGCTTGTTCATCCATCCCATAAACGGAAGATAAGTTCTGCTAAAAATTATTCGCTTAGTACTTATTTACTAGCGATTTTATCAATTTTGGTTTTATTTACAGGAGTTGTTTTTTACTTATTTGGTTACCAGACCAAACCAATTGTCAGTCAACGAGATGATGTCCAGTCAGATATTCGCAATGTCTTGATTAAGCCATCTCAATTTTTATCCAGCGATGACAGTCTGGGCTATTTGGCCCAAGGCTTCACAACTTACCTCGGAACCAGTTTATCTCAGCATCCGAGTTTGAATGTGCTGCCTGAAGCAAGTGCTATTTATGTGCAAAACAATAATCTGACTAACTTAGAATTAAAGACAGAATACAAAATTGATTATGTGATTGAGACTTCAATACAAGTTTCTGGGTCAATTATACGTGCATCAGCAAAGATTTCTGATCTAATTGAAGAGCAGGTTATTGCATCTGAAGTATATGAATTCTCTGAAGATGAAGTATTTCAATACCAAGATAAGATCACGGAATTAGCATTACAAAAAATGAGTATGATGGATCATTCAGGTTCTGATGGTTGGCGAATTTCAACAAACCCTACCATTTATAAAAACCACATACTCGCACAAGCGAATATGCTGTCCTGGACCCCAGAGGGTCACTTTAAAGCTATGAGCTTAGTTAAAGAAATGCTCGAAATTGAACCAGATAATGCTGGTATTAAGCAGATGCTCGGCTGGCTGCTTCAGCAAAAAGTTTACCTAGGGCTGTCAGAGGATAATCCCACTGATCTTAAAACTAGCCTTGAGATTGCCGAGTTCAACCTAGAGACTCGTGATGAAGGCAAAATTGACGCAATTGCCTTGGCTTCAAGTAATGAGGCGCTTTTAGGCTTTTACGATGAAGCATGTTCACGACTTTCCAATATGAATAAACTTTTGAGTGAAAAACAAACTAAGGCTGGTCCTCATGAATACGCCATGACCGCCTGGATTAATCAAAACTGTGAAAACTTTGAAGTTGCTATATCAGCCTATGAACAACTCTTCAAAATGTCGCCACATTACCCTTCCTGGGTGCGATATTATTTTACCTATACGTTGTTGGCGCTAGAAAGATTGGATCAAGCAGAGAAATTCATACTTGAAAATAAAGATTTAAAATATTCGTACTACGGTACTAACGAGATATTCAAATTGTGCTTGGTATACATCGCTCATAAAAAAGAAGATATTAATCAAGCGAAGAAGTATTTTGAAGAATATCAGTCAATGCCCAATTCTCTAGGACTGGGATATTTGGAAGGAGACTTTGCGGCTGCAAGATCAAAAGAGTTCTTTAAGGACTTCGCTGAGATTTTAAAAATTTATGGAATGTAATGAAAACTGAGGGTTTATATGAGCAGAAATCTTCGCAAAGGTCTTGTTACAAGGAGAAGAATATATTTCAAAAAGAGATTGGAGCAGAAGGTTCATTTGATCTAAGTTTAAGGACTGAGCCCTGACACTTAAGCATTCTTGGCCAGACTTCTCTTAATTTCAGCAGTATGTTCGCCAAGATCAGGCAGATCGAAAACAACTTCGCCAGGTTCTTCCAAATATTTAACGGGAGTGCCTATATGGAAGTTGCTATCGCCATCACACAAAACCATCTTGCGGGCATGTGCTTGATGACTACTAAAAGCCTCGCATAAATCTAAAACTGGTGCTGCACAAACGTCATTTTCATTAAAAAAAGTGTCCCATTCTTCACGAGTTTTCTCGGCAAATATCTTGCGGAGACAAGCCTTAACGGGCTCTTGTGCTGGCCCAGGAGGCCCGCACGCAATTTCAATAAGGTCAGATCGCCCCAGTACCTGTAGCATATTAGCGACAAATTTATATTCTACCCCACCGAGGGCAATGTGCTTACCATCGCTGGTTTTGTAAGTACTGAAAAATGCATAGCCTCCAAAACTACGTTCATTCGATACGACGGGTGCACGATTTTCGGCAAAGACCGGCCCAGTTACATTGGGCAGCCATGACATAAGGCTATCCATCATTGAGATGTCTAGATAGTCACCGCGTCCAGTTTGCTCACGTCGAAAAAGGGCCATAAGGATGCCGCTTAATGCGACCATGGCACCTGTAACATCCGCAACGGGAAGGCCGGGATTAGTAGGTTCTCCATCAGACCCCAAGTTTAGCGACAATGTGCCAGTCATTGCTTGGATTGCTAGGTCGTGAGCGGGTCGTTTGTGCTCAGGTCCAGTTTGTCCAAATGCTGAAAGCGAAGCATAAACAATCCGTGGATTGCGAGACCGAAGCGTCTCATGATCAATTCCTAGACGATCAACGACACCGGGTCGGAACGCTTCAATAATGACATCTGCTGTCATAGCCAAGGTAAGAAAGGTCTCTAGATCCTCTGAATCTTTCAAATTAAGAACCATAGATTTCTTGTTACGGTGGGTATTTCTAAACCAAACTGAAACATTATCTTTTGTCCGATACCCAATATTTCGGACTGGCTCGCCCGATGGTGGTTCTATCTTAATTACTTCGGCCCCATGGTCAGCCATCATTTGCGTTAGATATGGCCCAGGTAGAAAAAGTGAAAGATCAAGGATGCGCAGCCCATCTAGTTTCATCTCAGATAATTCCCCCAGCTCGAAACTTACGAATTGCTTCCGTATCGTAGCCCAATTGTATTAAAATCTCATCTGTATTCTCACCCAGACTTGGTGCCGTTCTACCTTTAAGACGAAGCCCGTCAAGACGGATTGGAGATGCTACAACCGCAAAACCCTCGGGTTTTTGGGGATGATCGATTGTTTCAATCACACCTGTCTCACGGGCATAAGGATTGTCCAATGCTTCACCTAAACTTAAAATAGGAGCCGCTGGGACCTTACCTGCCAGCCTAAGCATCCATTCATTTGTGGATCCCTCCAAAAAAGCAGAGTCCAGAATCTTCATGAGTGCTTCCCGGTTCTGGTACCTAAGGGAAGGCGTCTTAAATTTAGGGTTTTCCGGCAATTCTGGGAGGCCAGCCTCCTTACAAAGTTCTTCCCAGAACTTTGGTAAAATACACATTATAAATATCTGACCATCGGCGGTGGGAATTATCTCGCAAGGAACCACAGCTGGATGCCCAGATCGGGGCCGTCGTTTGATTGAAGTTCCCTCGTTTAGATACCATGCTGCCGGATAGGTAAGTTGATGCATAGCAACATCGTAAAGAGAAACATCCACATCACAACCCTTTCCACTTCGAGCAGCTCCGAGCATAGCCGCAGTGACAGAGAAGGCGGCCGTTATTCCACTCAGATAGTCGATGATTGAAAAGCCGGTCCTACTGGCAGGCCCATCGGGTTCGCCAGTGACACTCATGAAGCCAGCTTCAGCTTGCATAAGGTAGTCGTAAGCGGGCCGTGCTGCCCGCGGACCTAAACGACCATATCCCGAAAGATGGAGGCATATGATTGATTGTTTTATATCAGACAAGGCTTCATACGTCAGCCCCAACTCGCTAGGCTTGTCACCGCGCAGATTATTCATAACTGCATCTGCCGTTCGAACGAGTTCGCGTAATATACTTTGGCCATCATCAGCTTTTAAATTCAGTGACAGTGATTTTTTGGATCTGTTGAAAGTTTGGAAGAAATGACTGTCATTTTCACCCAGAAAATAAGGGCCAGATTGGCGTGAATTATCTCCACTGCCGGGGGTCTCAATCTTGATAACCTCGGCGCCCATGTCGGCAAGATATAAAGAAGCGAATGGCCCTGCCCCGTATTGCTCGATACTAATTATGCGTATGCCGTTGAGTGGAAGCATTATGCGAGACCTGCAGCCTTCGCTGCGGAAAGTACTTGCTCCATCTTTCGGATAACCGGTTTCTCAACCAACTTTCCATCGATTAAAACAAGACCTGTCTCACTTGCCTCAAAGGCTGCAACTATCTCACGTGCCTTTGCTGTTTCTTGGGCAGTGGGTGTGAAGGCGTCGTTCACTGTTTTGACATTCGCAGGATGCAAAACGGCTTTTCCGCTAAATCCGAGAGCTCTAGCAGCTGCAGTTTCCGAGATCAGAATTTCATGATCGTGTACGGCAATACAGGGGACGTCCATAGCACTAATCCCTGCCCGCCGTGCGGCGTGGATAATCCGAGATCGGGCATACGCAAGCGGCTGTTCTGCCAGGTCACACCCTAGTTCTGCTGCAAAGTCTACCGCTCCAAACATAATCATTTCTAGCCTTATGGATGCCGTGGATATAGCCTGAACATTTTCAACCCCATCCAAACTTTCGATGAGTGCTATCATTCCCAAAGGACATTTTGCCTCGCTTAGTATAGCGTCGGCAATTCGTAATTCGTCAGGGCCGTCGACTTTTGGAAGAAAGATCAAACCATTTTGCGGCGATGCGTCAGCTATGGCGACTAAGTCGACAAGACCTGCGCGGGTTTTGAGACTGTTAATGCGCACAATTCGCTCTGGTCCCGAACCTCCAGTTACTAGCCACTTGATAGCAGCAGTACGGGCGGAGTCTTTGCTTTGAGGCTGCACGGAGTCCTCAAGATCGACACAAACCATGTCTGCACCTGCACAAACAGCTTTTTCGAATCGATCAGGCCGTGCACCCGGTACGAAAAGCAGCGTACGCCTTGCCGACATCAGTGATATTCCTCGCCGCCAGAAACGTTCATTGCTTCAGCAGTTACATAATTAGCTTCTTTGCAACATAGGAACGCACAAACGGACCCTACATCATTAACCTGACCAGTACGCCCCAGTGCTATACGTGCACGCATCTCAGCGAGATATTCATCTACTGATTTGCCCTGCGCCTTTGACATGAATTCATTTTGCCATGCCCCAAGGCCAGTTGTGATGCGGTTGGGACAAATTGTGTTGATAGTGATATTATATTCAGCCAACTTCAACGCGGCGGCCCGGGTTAAACCAACCACTCCATGCTTTGATGCGGTATATGCCGTTGCAAATGCAAAACCCGTCTTAGCTGCTTGGCTTGCTATGTTTACAACTCGCCCACCTCGACCTTGATAAATCATGTGGCGAGCCGCATGTTTTATCCCTAGAAAAACGCCGCGTAAATTGACGCCCAGAACAGCATCCCATTTTTCTACCGGCATATGGACCAAGGGCCCGAACAAATAGCCAATCCCGGCATTATTTACTAGGATATCGGCTCTGCCATACTTTCGATCTGCGAAGTCCATTAAACTAGCTACGTCATCTTCTATTAGCATGTCTCCACATAATGTGACCGCTTCACCACCAATTGATCGGATACGTTCGGCCATGGTTTCAAGTTCGTCTGAGGTGCCCACACCATGCCCTGGAGCAATCTCAACATTGGAGCGTCCAAGCTCGTGCAACACAACACGCGCGACCTCCTTCGCTAGACGAGCTGCAATTGCCTGACCTATACCGAGGTCGCGGCCCGCGCCGGTTACAACAGCAGATTTACCTTTTAGTCGCATTTATGCCTCACGTTAAGGCTTCAGTGACAATGAATTTCGAGTTGTCAGCGAATTCCTGGAATTGTGCTGCAACAGATTGCATGGCTTCTGTCGAAATGTCCAACAATAAACTATCAATGGATGAAACGTCCAAAATTTCGATAAATTCAAATGGTGATGGCAATTCAGAACCGAGGTGTGATTTTGCACGATGGATAGAAAATCCTTCCACCGAAGACAAAGCTTTAACAGTCGGACTGTCTACCGATTTTGCCCAATTTTCATAAGTTAATCGGTTAGTTTCAGATTTAAGATTGAAAAGAACGATAATACGAATCATTTCACGTCCTTTTCTTAATTTGTCCGGACAAGTGAAGCAGGAGTACTTTATTTGTCAAGGTCACTCCAAAAAATTTGTATTTTAAAGCTTTTGTTAAAAGATTTTAACATGTCGACAAACTCAAAGCTAAATGTTAAAACTTTTAAACGGTAATAACTATTAAATGTACGGACAAATTTCACCTGACATCCCACTCAAAAATGATGAAGAAATCGACGCATGGGTTCGAGCATCAGCTAATACCATTTTCCATACTGTGGGTACGTGCCGTATGGGTGTGGATAAAGAATCTTTAGTAGACACAAAGTTGAGAGTGCGGGGGTTAAGCGGATTGAGAATAGCAGATGCATCGGTTATGCCGGCAATCATTGGCGGTAATACTTCTGCTCCAACTATAATGATTGCAGAGAAATGTGCCGACCTACTGTTAGGCCGTCCAACCTTAAAAATGGAAAGTTTCGAAGCACCAGAATGGGGGAAATCGTAGATGAGTACTACAGTGACATGGCCTAATGGGAAAACCCTCGCTTTGTCGATTGTCGTTAACGTCGAAGAGGGATCAGAGATGACGATCAAAGATGGCGACAAGAAGCCTGAACCGGTCGACGAACTGGGCGTGGCACTGAACATTCCTATCCGTAATTACGGAAATGAGTCTAATTATCTCTATGGTATAAAGGCTGGAGGTCCGAGAGTTTTTCGGCTGTTGGCAGACTATGGCGTTCAGACAACCGTAACAGCAGCTGCTTTATCACTGGAGCGAGCTCCTGAGTTGACAAAGAATATAATCGCCCATAGGCATGAAATCTGCTCGCATGGATGGCGCTGGACACATACCTTTTCGATGAAAGAAGATCAGGAGCGCGAAATAATATCGCGCGCGGTGGACAGTTTTAGATCTACGACTGGTCTCGCACCCAAGGGTTGGCTGAGCCGCTATCTGCATACCAAAAATACAAGACGATTGCTGCGAGAGGCAGGCTTTTTGTATCACATGGACGATTATTCTGACGATGTGCCTTTTTGGGAACCTATCACAATGTCTGATGGCACTTTAAAAGCGCTGGTTTGTATGCCTTACGCGATCGACAGCAATGATATGAAAATGTGGGTTGCGCCAGGTTTTACGCCACAGGACTGGCTAGACTATGCCTGTCAAACCTTCGATTGGATGCGCGCAGAGTCGAGAGAGCAAAGCCCTCTAATGATGTCGCTTGGTTTGCATCTGAGGATCATTGGTCGACCTGGCCGGGTGTGGGCACTTAAGGCCTTTCTAGAGTACGTAACTGGCCATGAAGACGTCTGGATCACAACAAGAAAAGCAATTGCCGAGCGCTTTATTGAGTGCTGCCCTTGGGATGGAGAGCGCAATTGACGGATGCTATCAATACAAACTCTGCCAAATGGTGGAAAAAAATTATCTGCCTCCCTATGGAGTTCGAGAGTTGCGATGATACTGAAAGTGCGTTTCGCGTGCTGACAAAAGCAGCGGTTGAGCTGATTGGAAATGCAGATGCTAGCAAAAAAGCAGGTGCACTTAAACAGGGGGAGGCCAACTATCGCGTTTCTGGAATTTTCTTAATTTCCCCAGATCGACGCCACAATGTACTTGTTGCTAATCAAGGGTTTCCACCAGAACAACGCCGACTTTCAATTCCTATTGCTTGGAATAATCCGGGGCAGGTTGTAGCTCGAGAACGATTTGTACTGCTTGAAAATACTGACGCCCATGCAGAATTCAGGCAATTTTTAAAAACCAGTAAAATGGGATCTTCCATTTATGTACCAATCTTTGCGGAAGGTAAAATGATTGGGCAGATTGTTGCAGCCTCACAGGCTCGCTGGACTTATTCAAAAGCCGATGTAGCGCCAATGACTTTTCTGTCCGGGCTTGCAGCGTTGGTTTGGGATGCAACTCAAGGCAATAAGTGGTGGGCGAATGATCATCCTGCTGAGGATGCTTGGTATGCAGAGGAGAAGATTTCATGACAATAGCAACAACCGATCGTCTTGTTACACATATAGCAAACGTGACGCGAGCCGACCTCGAAGAGGCTGACATCGAAAAAGCAAAGGTATTTCTGCTTGACACTCTGGGCGTAGGGATAGCGGGTTCTAGCGGTGCGAACGTAGCTGAATTGTTAGCGACAGTCCGAGGCTGGGGAAATGGAGACGAAGCAACTGTTTGGGTAACAGGCGAACGCGTGTCAGCGCAAGCAGCGGCTATAGTTAATGCCTATCAAATTCACTGCCTAGAATATGATTGCGTGCATGAAGGTGCAGTAGTGCATCCAATGGCGACGGTTCTCAGCACAATCATGGCATATGCTGAAAGGCGATCTACACAGGGTCGACCGGTCTCAGGCTCAGACTTCATGGTTGCGATGATAGTTGGAGTCGATATTGCTGCCTATCTGGGCATGGCTGCTACAGGCCCAGTTAAGTTTTTTCGACCAGCAACGGCGGGTGGCCTTGGTGCAACTGCAGCGATTGCTCGTCTCGAAAAACTAGAGCCCAATGGTATCAAGAGTGCTATGGGCAATATGTACGGTCAGACTTGTGGAACACTGCAGCCACATGCAGAGGGCTCTCCACTTTTGGGTCTTCAAATTGGTTTCAACGCACGTGGAGCACTCTCGGCGCTAGATTTGGCAGCTTCTGGATTCCGTGGACCTTATGATTTTATTGATGGTGCATACGGTTACCTTCCAATGTTTGAAAACGATCAATTTGATTTAGAAATTATCTGGCAAGACCTTGGAAAAGTATGGCAAATGTCTCAACTATCACATAAGCCATTTCCCAGCGGGCGCCTAACGCATGGTGTAATCGATGCGCTGAAACAGATTACATCGCGTATAGGAATTTCACCAGACGATATAGTTAGTATCAAAGGTTATGTGCCTCCACTTGTTCACCGACTTGTTGGGCGCCCACTTATACCTAATCCAGAACCCAATTATGCAAAGCTATGCTTGCGCTATGTGGCTGGTGCGTGGATGGCGCGCGGGCAAGTCGACGTTGCTGAGTTTCGTGAATCCGGGGTTCTTTCGGATCCGTCAATCCATGCGTATGCTGCCAAGATTGACGTCATTTGCGATGATAATACCGACGAAAACGCACTTGACCCTCAACGGTTCGTCTTTGAACTGACCGATGGTCGTCAAGAGGAAATTACCCTGCCACAAGTTTATGGACATCCATATTCTCCCCTGAGCCTTGATGAAAATAGAGCGAAGTTTGAAAGATGCATCACCTACGGCTCAATTGCGTTACCGGAAGAAAAAGCATTAGCACTGGTTTCCAGTGTCCAAAATTTAGAAGACATTGCAGACGTCGCAGAACTTGCTCAACTTACAGTCGGAAAATTAGAATGATATTGCATATCCGAACAACTACAGAAATACAGCCATGAATAATTTGAATACTAGGTTTAAAATATAAATTCAGACGTCTGAGGAGTAAAAATATGGCTAAATACGCAGAAAAAGTAGGCGATAATAGATATCGAGAACGTTTTGGGCGGTATTTCGAAGATTTTGAACAGGGCGACATTTACGAACATCGACCAAATCGAACCCTTACAGAAACCGATAATACATGGTTTACACTTCTAACCATGAATACTCACCCTATGCACTTTGATGCCGAATATGCCAAACATAGCGAATTCGGGAAATGTATAATTTGTTCACCACTTACTGTAGCGGTTCTTGTTGGAATGAGCGTTACTGATGTCAGTCAAAAGGCAATAGCAAACATGGGCTGGACGGACATCAAAATGACCCATCCACTATTTGCAGGTGACACTTTATCCGGCGAAAGTGAAGTGCTTAATAAACGAGAAAGTAAATCTAGACCAAATGCTGGTCTAATTACAGTCAAGACCCGTGGGTTTAATCAAGATAAAATATTAGTTTGCGAATTTGAGCGTACTATTCTTGTAGCTAAGCAGGGCTTTGAAAATGAAGTAATGGCTGGGTATTAAACAGCCCTTAAAGGAGATTATTCATGAACAAACATTCCGTTACACTGTCAGAAACTCAAGAGCAAGAGCAGATGATCCTAGACGCAATAGACAAATGGCTTGACCGAGATGTTAAGCAACACGTGCAAAAATTTGACCATGCAGATGAGTATCCGCACGAAATGGTCCAACAAATGAAAGAGCTAGGACTTTTTGGCGCAACGATACCCGTAGCATTTGGTGGCCTCGGCCTTTCAGCATCCACATATGCAAAAATCGTTGAACGGATCGCAACTGTATGGATGTCTTTAACAGGTATTTTTAATAGCCACTTAATCATGGCCTCTTGTGTTGCTCGCATGGGCACCCCGGAGCAAAAAGAAGATCTTTTACCGCGCTTTGCGACAGGTGACTTGCGCGGCGGGTTGGCGCTGACAGAGCCAGATGCCGGTACAGACCTGCAAGCGATCCGAACACGCGCAGTCAGAGACGGTGAAGATTACGTTGTGAATGGTACAAAAACGTGGATCTCAAATGGCATTGAGGGCAGTTGTTTTGCGCTTTTGGTTAAGACGGATCTAGACGCAGATCCACGACACAAGGGTATGTCGATGTTCATCGCCGAAAAGGGTGAAGGCTTTAGCGTTTCTAAAAAACTTGAAAAATTGGGTTATAAAGGCATCGATAGCGCAGAATTAGTTTTTCAGGATTATCGGCTCCCAGCCGCGCGACTTTTAGGAGGTGCAGAAGGCAATGGTCTGCAGGCGGCCCTTGGAGGATTAGAACTAGGAAGGATTAATATTGCTGCGCGCGGCTGTGGCCTTGCAGCTGCTGCTTTAAACGACAGTGTACAGTATGCTCAGACCCGAAAAACATTTGGCAAGCCGATTGCTAACCATCAGGCAATTCAGCTTAAGCTGGGTGAAATGGCTACAAAGCTTCAAGCAGCTCGACTTTTGACCTATGATGCTGCTCACGCCTATGACGGCGGAGAGCGGTGTGACATGGAAGCAGGAATGGCAAAGTTTTTTGCATCTGAAACTGCAGTTGAAAACGCTCTCGAGGCAATGCGCATCCACGGCGGATATGGCTACTCAAAAGAATACCATATCGAGCGATATTTCCGCGATGCGCCTTTGATGTGCATCGGTGAAGGTACCAATGAAATCCAGCGTATCATCATAGCCAAGCAACTAATAGCGCGAAACCCCGCCTGAATTGAGAAAAGATTGTGCTCAACTTTAGCCAATTTGATCCAGCATTTTCTCATGTCGCGGAGGTTTTCGAGGAGTATGTAGAAAGCGATCGAGAACGTGGTGCTCTTTCCCTGCGGATAAATGGAAGCACGGTGTTAGACCTCTGCGCCGGGCAGGCCCGTCCAGAGGTACAAATGCCTTGGGCACGAAATACTCTTGCATGCTGTTTCAGTGTCACGAAAGGTGTCTTGGCATTGTTGGCTCATCTCTTTATTGACCGGAACTTTTTAGATTTGGATGCAAAAGTTTGCAGTCTGTGGCCTGAGTTCGCCTCCTCCGGAAAAAAAAATATAAGTGTCAGAGATATATTGACTCATCGCTCGGGTCTTCCAGCTGTCGATGAGCATGTGAAACCAGGTTTGATCTATGACCAGGCGGGTATGGAGCGTGCTTTATCAAAATCTTCGGCGGTGGTACCGATCGGCGCTGCGCCAGTTTACCATAATATGACGTGTGGCTATCTGCTAGGGGGTATTCTTGAGCGTGCAGGCGGTGCAACGCTTCCTTCACTCATAACGCGCCACTTGACTGGTCCGTTAAAAGTAGATTTTTGCATTGGCCTTAAACAAAGCCATATTGTAAGGACCGCAACGCTGTCGCAGGACGATCCTAGCGCCTTGTTCTCTGCACTTAAAGATGATCCCTATTCGCTCTTTGCACGTTCAATGGCATTTTTTGAGGGGAATGAAGACTTCAACAGCTATAAGTGGCGTAAATCAGTTATCGGTTCAGGTAACAGGCATGCCACCGCAAGTGCTATTGCAAGGCTTTACGAACATTTCATTTTAAGTGATGGAATATTGTCAACCTCGAGGCGAGATGCACTGCAGCAGCATCTCTATTCCAGTGATGGCAACGACCCTATACTGGGAATGAAAATTCGATATGGTGAAGGAGTTGAATTGTCAGCACCCCCATCTTTAGACTTTGGTCCAAACCCTTCAAGTATTGGTTACTGGGGGGCCGGTGGTGCACAAGGATTTGCGGATCCTGACAGTGGCTTAGCTTTTGGCTATGTAACCGGCAAAATGGACCCCACCTTGGGCACCTCAGCACGAGCAGCTGAATATGTTTCCGCGTGTTATGAATGTTTATGATAAACAAAGGAACTAGTAATGAGCGATACAGTTGAGTTTGCCGAAGGGGGTCTGCGATTAGATCTAGGCAGAGTGGCACGTCTGACATTGTGCCGGCCAGCAGCTCGAAATGCCATTTCTTTTGCTATGTGGAATGGCTTGCGAGAAGCAATGGCATATATTTCCAACACAGTAACTATACGCGTTCTTATCGTTACTGGAAAAGGAAATAAAGCCTTTAGTGCTGGGGCTAATATCACCGAGTTTCCAAAGACTTATGAAACGGCTGCAGCCTCTGCCACATACAATGAAGCGGTCCATCGAGCACAGGCAGCACTCGCAGAATTATCTATACCAACCATCGCGGAAGTGCGCGGGGTTTGCTTTGGCGGTGGTTGTGGCTTGGCCATGCATTGCGATCTGCGATTTGTGAGCGAAACTGCTCTCTTTGCAATTACCCCATCGCGCCTTGGACTTGCTTATCCATTTGAGGAAACTGCCCGCCTGGTATCGCTTGTCGGACCCGCACGCTCCAAAGATATTTTAATGTCTGCAAGAGTGATAAAGGCACAAGAGGCTCTTGCGATTGGATTGGTTAATCGAGTTATGCCAGAAAGTGACCTTGGTAAGTCCGTTTTGGATTATGCAGTGGGTTTAGCATCACTTTCGCGATCCTCTATTCAAATAGCTAAGCAGACCGTAGAGGCAATTACACACGGCGAAAAATCCGCCTCAACGCAACTTAAGTCTGCAATTGAATCAACTTTCTCTGGGCCCGACTTTTCCGAAGGCTATGCAGCATTTATTGAAAAGCGGGTACCCAAATTCGAATAGTAAAATGTTAAGGTTATGCTTTATTTCGAAAGTTGTGTTTCTAAAAGTTTGCCAATTGTTAGTAGCAATGCCTCGGAAAATTCCTGACCAATGAGCTGAACGGAATTCGGTAAGAAATCATGCGGTATTGGGAGAGCTAGCGCGGGTCCACCGTGGAAATTAGCAAGAGATGTAAAGTCTGCCTGGTTCACGGGAACTTTTTCTTTATGAAGAAAGGCGCGTTGTGGCGCAGTCGGCATTAGCAATACGTCAACTTTTGCGAATGCATGATGTGCCGCTAAAGCAGCAAGCTGAGTACGAGCGTATGCATTTACCAGTCTCTCACTAGATAAGTCTCTACCATAAGAAAGAAGCGCACGTAAATCTTGGCTCATCAAATCCGAACCCGATCGTTCAAAAATAGCTTTTAGTGACACGGCACCTTCAGCTTCTGCAATCAACAATCCGCTCCGTCTTGCAAGAGACGGTTTCCATCCCACAACGTCAACATCAATAACCCGCACTCCGCAACTTTCAAGCGTTTTGCGCGCCAAAGATAGCCCCTCAAAAACAACTTCCTCGCAATCAACCGTGTTTATCTGAGTGGGTATCCCTACAGTCAATCCAAGGGGAAGTGTATCGCTCGGCTCAGCACTCCAATTAAGCGGCGCTGAACGGGAGAACGGATCGCTACTGGAAAACTGTGCCATTATTTCGGTCATAGGGCCTAGCAATGCCACTTCCCGTGCAATGGGGCCTATTGTGTCCAAAGTTGATGACAAAAGTTGTAGCCCGGTACGTGGGATCAATCCACGAGTTGGCTTCAGTCCTGTGACTCCACAATACGCAGCAGGGACTCGGATCGAACCCATTGTGTCTGTTCCCAGAGCAATATCTGTAAAACCAGCTGCGATGGCCGCCGCTGAACCGCCACTTGATCCGCCAGGCGTGCGCTTAGGGTCAAGCGGATTGGCCGTACGCCCAAAATGAGGATTATTGGTAGTAGCACCGAAAGCTCCTTCGTGCATATTCAGCATAACAGTTGGAATAGCGCCAGCAGCTCGAAGCGAACCAACGGCCAAAGAGTCGACTGCCGCAATTCTGTCTTTCCATGCACCTAAACCAGCTGACCATTGTAAGCCGGACACGGAAATATTCTCCTTCACGCCTAGAAGCAATCCCTCCAAAGGACCTATGTCATCACAATTTTGACGTCGTCGGTCATGCGAACTCGCAGAAATGTAAGCTTCCTGTGCATCCAGAAACGTTACAATTTTTAGGTCCTCGTTTTGTGCGCAAATGGTTCTGAACAAACCTTTAATGCGATTAAGGCAATTATCTGTCATCGATAAGTCGAATTGGCTTTTGTCGTGTTTCAATCCCAGATAGAGAGGCAGTTTCCCCAGGCCCTACAAGCTCCACTGAAATACCAACTCCAAGCCGCGCCCGCAGATGCGCTTCCATAGCGTCCCTTTGATCATCTTCGAGTTGGGTGGCCTCAATTACAGCGGTCATCTCTTCGCGGCCATTCTCACGTCGCACTCGACAAACAAACTCTCCAGTCGCTGACGCAAACTCCGCGGTAAGAAGGGCACCGATACCTTGCGGATATATATTTATTCCCCGTAATTTTACCATGTTATCACTTCTGCCAAGAAACCCCTCAAGCCTTCGGAATGGAAGACCAAGAGGGTTTGCTCCAGTGACTTCGCGGCTTACATCATATGTTTGAAATCGAATGATAGGGAAAACGTCATCTTTGAAAAGACAGGTGCAGACCATGTCTCCAATGCTTCCCTCTGCAATAGGATCTCCTGTATCAACATCAAGTAACTCAAGAAACTGTGCGTCTTCCAAGATATGGAGCCCAGATTGGTCCAAACCCTCGCCTGCAATGGCTCCTGTATCTCCGACACCATACCAATCGTAGACTTCAGCTCCTCCCCATGCTTCAGACATCGATTCTCGACTTTCTGCGCCCATGTGGCCAGATATTTTCCGGACAGGAATATCCTTGCCTGGTTCAAGTCCTTGTTCGCGTGCGACTTCAGCTAAACGTTTTATGAAATCCCCAAAGCCAACAATTGCAGTTGCCCCAAAAGTTTGCATGATTTGTACTTGGTTCGCAGTCCGCGTTTCTATCCCTGTGCCAGCAGTGAGCATCTGCGCGCCAACCCAGTGATTGATAGTCTCACGTACATAGTGTCCGCCGTTAACCATGCCGTGCCCGTAAACAGAGTGTATTATATCTCGGTTTGTGAAGCCCTGGATGCTGTAGAGACGACCGAGAAGCAACGATTGAACCTCGCGGCTTTTGGGCCCAAAAAGCAGTGGCTGTGGTTTGCCCGTAGTACCACTGGTGGTTTGAAAAATAAGGGGCGGCCTCTTATTTTCTGAATAGGTATCGAGACCGTGAAAATCACCAATTGGAGGGTAGGATTCAACAGAAGCCATCAGATCAGATTTTGAATATACTGGGAGCTTGGTAATATCATCAAGATCCTTAATATCACCTTGCTCTATTCCTTTGGATCCCCAGAGCCGTTGATAAAACGGAACTTGCCACGCAAAGTTCATAACACGAGAGAAAAGGTGGTTTTGTCGCTTTCGTAATTCGTCCAAGCTCATTCCTTGGTAAGTTGAGAAAAATGCTTGCCCGCTCGGAAATGTTGTTTTGATCTCGGGGTAATTTACAAAGTCGAAGTAGTTGGTATTTGTCACGGGCAAGTCCCCTTGTCCAATTGTAAGCGAAGCATGTCGAGTGACGAAGAAAAATTTGCCAAAGAAGAAGCATTAGGTAAGGCCAGCGTCTCAGAAACAATACGTTCAATTAAGTTATCCGATATGCCAACAGTACACATCAGGTTTCGTGCTTTTTTTATAATCTTACCTGATGAAAGCGGGTTTTCTGGGTCACCAAGCGCATCCCTGATGGTAGCCGTCTCACGTATTCCTCCTTTGGTATATATTGTAATTGAGGCTCCAAAATGCTCCGGGTAGGCGGAGTTAAAATGATCACTCACCTTCACCGATATAACATCGCGTAAACGTGCTATTTTAGGTCGTTTGATCGATTTCAGCTCAAAATGCTCAAGCGTCGGGAGGCCTTCTGTTAGACATACCGCAACAGCATGCTGTATACTGAATTTAGCCTCATGGCTCGTAACAGGTTTTTGTCTATCACAGAAAATTTTTGCATCTCTAAATGTTTCAACTTCAATCGCTCTGATATTTTCTATATTTGAGTTTTTTTTAAGAACAAGTGCCGCATCGATAGCTGGGTGGGCATGACGACAAGCTGGCCAGGGCTTAAAGCTTGTTTCCCAAATCTTCCAAGGACCTGTCTTGTCTGAAAGCAAACAATGCGCCTTGGCATTAGGGCACATAGCATCATAAAAGCCTTGCTCCCCCTCGAGAATGAATTCTGCTCCACTAAAGCCATCTGCCGCAAGCGAAGCAGCCAAATAACCTGACTGTGCCGCGCGTGCTGTATGAAGCTGTTTAGTCATTACAGCTTCATGGCGGCAACGCCAAGGCCCTGAGGCTTGCGTCCCCGCATTGCCTAGCGCCCAAACACGCTGATCAGAGGTTAAGCCAAGTACTTCACCAACCGCGAAGGCTGAACCAAAGGGCCCACATGTTGAAGTATTGTGCCATTTTGCGTAGTGTCCATCTCCAACGCTCTCTCCGAGCCGAATATCCGCATCATAGCCTTTAACAATTGCATCAAGGAATTTCAGACCGCAGGTCTGGCTTGCTTGAGCGGCGGCAAGTGCTGCGGGGATAATGACGGGCCCAGGGTGTAAGATAGCAGTTCGGTGTACGTCGTCCATCTCAAGAATACTACCCAACCCTCCATTTAAAAATGCAGCTTCTTCTGGTGAAGCAAGTCCAAATGAACCAATAACGGTAATGGAGCCACTTGGCTGAGTTGCCGCACGCTTCAAGAAGATTTTACCCGCTGATTGTCCCGCTCCAATTACGGCACAGCCAATCCAATCAATTACATGTAAAGCAGCGCGTTCACGAGTTGCACGTTCTACAGGTTTTGACAATACCTCCGTGAGGCTACGTGTGAGAGAACTTGTCATTGAGGATAAAAAACCTGCTTAAATCAAAATTTGTACGGACAAATGTACCAGTCTAGTGTAGAAGATGCAATAATTAGAAATTGGAAGCATTCGTGAAAAACCTTGCCTGGACCAATGCTCTAAAGTCTTTTGCCGATGATGGTCCGATCTACGTTGCGGGCTGCTGCGGTGAGCCCACTGCTTTTCTGGACGCCTTAGAAGAGGACCCGGACCTTGCTCGAGGTCGAACGTTAACCGGTGTTTGGATTCCCGGTGTTAATCAGCGCGATCCAACACGCACTGGCCAGCGCAAAGCATTGACAAGCTTTGTCACCCCATCGCTACAGGTTGCTATTAAAGAGCAACGTGCAAACGTGATGCCTATGCATTATAGCTCAACTTATAAATGGCTCGGAAATGCCGCCGGTTTAGCTGGAGGGATATTTCAGGTTTCGCCTCCTAGAGATGGCACTGTCAGTCTAGGAGTTTCAGCCGATTTCACACCAAGCGTTGTTGCATCCAAGGTTCCCCTTATTGGGCAAATCAATGCTGCAATGCCCGAAATTATCGACAGCCCGCGCATTCCACTTGATCGCTTTGGACACCTGATCGAAGCAGAAACTTCCTTGGTGGAATATGAAGCAGGGTCTATTAATGAGATTTACACAGCTATAGGACGGAATGTTGCGGAACTTATCGATGATGCAGATACTGTCCAATTTGGTCTCGGCAAACTTCAAACTGCGGTCCTTGCAGCACTAAACAACCATCGTTCCTTGAAGTTGCATGGAGGCATGATCTCTCCGGGGATACTAACGCACCTGACTGACGGTTCATTTAATCATGCAACAATTGGCGTTGCTTTGGGAGACAGAGAATTCTACGCTCAAATTGCAAACGAAAAGCGTATTTCGTTTAAACCTGTTTCATTCACCCATAGCGCGACGACACTTGCTGCAATCAAATCTTTTGTTTCCGTAAATTCTATTTTAGAAGTCGATTTGTTTGGACAGGGGAACGGGGAATTTCTGGGTGAAACGCAGATCACTGGCCATGGTGGCCTTGTAGATTTTATTAGAGGGGCCGCCCTATCGGAGCAGGGCAGAAGTATATTAGCGCTACCAGCAACGGCCCGTCAAGGAACTATTAGTAGGATTACGCCTAGCTTAGGTTCAAGTGTTCCGATTACGATCAACCGGGCGGATATAGATTGGATTGTAACTGAATATGGCGCTGCGTGTTTAAAACATGCAACAATTCAGCAACGTGCTAATCGATTGATTGAGATTGCCTCTCCCAAGTTTCGCACTGAACTTGCTAATGCATGGGAAATGAACTGCCGAAAGGGTCTTAAAATATGAAAAGTAGAAAGGCTGATGTTCCTGAAGCTCAAAAACGAAATACTATTCCATTTTATCGCAAGATGGCTGGACTTTTAAAGTCAGAAATTTTTTCTGAGTCTTATCCTGTTGGAGCATTACTTCCTACGGAACAGGAGCTCTGCGATCGCTTTTCAGCCAGTCGCTACACAGTACGTGAGGCGCTGCGACTTTTGGAAAAAGATGGAATGGTAAAGCGTCTTCAAGGACGTGGAACTGAAGTTATATCTAAATCAGAGCGTACTGTATTCGCACAGTCGTTGACTTCGCTATCGCAGCTTTATGATTATGCGGCCGAAACGCACCTTGTTGTTGAGCGCGTGATGCGGATTGTTTCAGACGAAACTCTCGCGAATGATTTAGGTCGCCTTCCTGGGCGTGAATGGATTCTGGTGGAAGGAATGCGGACCACGACGCTCGGTGACATTATTTGCATCAGTCACATTTTTGTTCATCAAGACTTCGCCAAACTTAGAGACGAAATAAAAGCGAATAAAGGAGCTATACATAGACTGATTGAAGAGCGGTTTGATGTCAGGGTCGTTGAAGTGCATCAGGAGATATCATCAGTAAGCCTAGAAAAATCAATGGCGCGTATTTTAGAGCAAGTTGAAGGCGCAGATGGTATTTTAGTAACACGCCGTTACCTTGCTGACGACGATGTACCTATTTTGGTGTCGTTCAATTGGCACAGGTTGGCTGGATTTCGTTACAGTCAGGTAATAAGGCGAGAATAACAGTTTGAAATATTTGGATCATAAAGCTCATTCTTAATCATGCTTTTTAATTTAAATAATCGCGCCAGTATTTCAGTACATGGTAATCCAAAAAGACTGAAGGCAAGCAGGAAACCTCTTAAACATTTCGAAACAAAGCTAGTCTTCTGTGGTTTAGCAAATTTTTCTTTTTTACCGTTTATAATTGAATATCACTGGCCTGATAATTGCTGAAGAGATCTGCTAGCGTCCAGTTTGAAGAGAGCAAAGGAAATCAAAACAATCTTTTATTTTAGATTTGGCTTTGAAAAAATAGATGAGAAGACACATTATTTGTGGTGCGAGTGATATCACAATGAGAATTGATGGAGCATTTTGTAAAAGAGTCAGGTTGCTCATTCATCCACTTTGACATTGCAAACGAAATTTATCGCACGCCTCCCAACTCCAAGCTTCCAAACAGAAATTCTGTACGTCGGCATGTGAAATAAAAGTATCAAACGTCTAATTGCACTCGACACACATAACAACAAAGCCTTACTCAATTTGTCCAGTTTCCAATCAATTTGTCCGGACAAATTGTTGACGAGTAACACTTATCATGATTACCTAAATCAAACTTTCTAAAAGATACGATAATGGACAACATATTTAGCATTATATCAAAAAGAACTCCCCTCTTCATGGTCATGGGAGTAGCAATAGGCTTGGCATTCCCAAAAGTCTCTGAGTTAGTCCGGCCATATGTAGTACCAATCTCCATACTAATGGCATTGGTTTCGATGCTGAGAATAGAGCCAAAAAATTTATTATCAGTTTTGAAACGACCTTTATTCATTTCAGCGGCTATGTTTTTTGTACTAATTATATTGCCTTTGATAACTTTCATCATTTGCCGTTTAGTAGGCCTGCCCAATTGGTTGACTACGGGACTGACTTTTGCTTCTGCCGCCCCTCCGCTTAGTTCTGCTGCTGCTTTTGCAATTCTTGTACGGCTTGACCCGGGCATGGTTACTGGTCTTGCAATACCAGCAACAATTATTGCCCCTTTTACAGTCTGGGTTTTGACCTCTGCTTTACCAACTCTAGGAGAAGGAGTAGATTTGAGCGGTTTAACCATTCGGCTGTCTGCGATAATTTTAGGTTCACTTGCCGTGGCACTTCTTATTAGGCGTTTAATTGGCGGGACTCTAATAACTACTTGGAGCATTAAGCTAGATGGCATAACGGTCGTTTTGGTTGCCCTGATTGCCATCGGAGTGATGCATGACATCGGCATCGTCATGCGAGCTAATCCGTTTCAGTTAATATTTATATTATCGTTAGCAGCACTGGTTAGCTACGGATCTTTAGCATTAAGTATCTGTGGCTTTTGGATTTTGGGCAAAGATGAGGCATTTTCTGTAGGCCTTTTGAGCAGCGTTAAAAATATGGCGGTCATGGTGGCGGCGGTCGTTAATGTTGTTGAGCCAGAAATCGCACTTGTAGTTATCTGCGCGCAATTTCCAATATTTTTTACGCCATTGATCATGCGACCTTCTTTTGGCTACCTGCGAAGAAAGAACTGAAAGAATGAATTTAGGAAGAACAATAAACTTAGCCGCAAAATACTCCGCGCTACTTGGGGGCTTAACCATACTCGCCTCTGCCGGTCTTGTAACACTTGAGGTTATTATCCGTAATTTAGGAATAAATATTAGACTGTACTCTTTCGAATTGACAAATTATGCATTTGCCTGTGCCGTGGCTTTTGCATTTGCATATACCACTACTGAGCGCTCCCACATTCGGATAGACTTGATCTACCGTTTTCTGCCAGTAAAAATGAAAGTGTTTTTGGATATAATCTCCATGCTTTTTATTTTTTTATTAGCTTTTGGCATGACTTATCACGCTTGGAGAGTTGTAGCGCATTCGGCTAGCCTAAATGCTAGGCCAAACACTTCTCTTAAAATTCCTTTAGCTTTTCCACAAGGAGTTTGGGCAATAGGGCTTACTTTCTTTGCAATTGTAAGCTTTGGCTTACTTCTAAGAAGCTTTTTCAAGGTTTTTAATGGACAAAATTTAGAAGTGAATAAAGAAATAGGTATTTTGAATGGGCAAGTTGATGAAAGTCCACAATGATTAGCTTAGCATTATCAATTCTATTAATTTTGATTGTACTTTCCTTACCTGTTGGAGTCGTACTTATTGTTCTGGGAATTTCGCTTGCAGAAATATACTCTTATTTCCCTCTTCTTCCGGCTTCAGGTGAAATTCTTTGGTCCTCATCGACAGAATTTGTACTTGTGGCAGTTCCCATGTTTATCCTGATGGGAGAGATATTGCTACGTTCTGGTGTTGCTAGTGAAATGTATGAGTCTCTTGACAGTTGGGTGAATCCAATTCCTGGAGGGTTGATTCATACCAATATTGCAGCCTGCACTTTATTCTCTGCCACCTCAGGCTCATCTGTCGCAACCGCGGCCACAATTGGCACTGTTGCTGTTCCTAATATGAACCAATTAGGCTACAATAAAAAACTTTATTTGGGTTCAATCGCAGCAGGCGGTACGCTCGGTATTTTAATTCCCCCATCAATAAATTTGATATTATTTGGAGTGTTGGCAGAGGTCTCAATCACTCGGCTTTATCTTGCTTCTCTTTTACCAGGAATTCTTTTAGCAGTCTCGTTTTCCCTAGCAGTATTAATATTTTGCCTGATCAAGCCAGAGTTAGGCGGCAGTGTTAGATCCTCCACATGGACTGAACGTATTTTTGCACTCAAAAACTTAATAGCTCCCTTGGGACTTTTTCTGATAGTCGTTGGTTCAATTTACGGTGGGTATGCAACTCCTACAGAAGCAGCAGCAGTTGGCGTGATAGCTTCACTAATAATTGCCTTTTGGAAGGGCAAGTTTCGTTTAATCGATTTTTTCTCCGCATTGGAGGGAGCAATGCGCACTACAGCCATGGTCATGCTGATAGTACTTGCTGCATTCTTCTTAAACTTTGTGATGGTATCGATTGGCCTTACTGGCAAAATAACCGATTTTATGAAGGGATTGGAATTTTCGCCTGTAACAGTCATTTTGATTATTGTCTGTGTTTATCTAGTACTTGGTTGTTTTATGGAAACGTTGTCTTTGATGATTGCCACAACGCCGATTGTAGCGCCAATTGTGGCTTCGCTGGGGTTTGATTTAGTATGGTTCGGTGTGCTATTCATGATCTTAATTGAAGCCGCACTTATAACTCCACCGATTGGAGTTAACCTTTTCGTAGTGCAAAGTGTCCGAAGTCAAAGTGATTTGGGTCCCATACGAGATGTCATGATAGGAGTTACCCCGTTCCTTTTCATGATGCTAATTATGATCGGGGTTTTGATCGCATTTCCATCTTTGGCCTTATGGTTGCCCAATTTCGTAATGCAATGATTACTAAGCTAAAAAGGAGAGAAAAATGAAGAATATTATTGGAATGTTAACCGCCTTAATCGCATATTCTAGTGCGGTGGGCGTTGCCACAGGAGAGACTACGGTAAATGTAGTCGGAAACCTTGGTATAACTACCCAATCAAAGCTGCTCGAGGCTCCATTCTGGAACGAAAAAATAGTTTCAGCATCTAACGGCGAAATTAAAGCTCGTTTTCAGCCTTGGAATGAAATGGGCCTCAAGGGCCCAGAAATTTTCCGTTTGTTGGGTCAGGGCGTAATGAATATTGCTACTGGACAATTGGGCCACAGTGCAGGTGATACACCAATAAATGATGCGACAGATCTTGCTGGCCTTTCGCCTACAATTGAAGAATTTAAGACAGTAACCGACTCATTCCGAAGTGAACTGAGCTCATATTACTCAGATAAACTCGGTGTAGAGATCTTAACCATGCAGAGCTTTCAAGCGCAAATTCTTTATTGCCGCGATGAATTTGCGGGGTTGAAGGATCTTAAAGGCAGAAAAGTACGAGGATCAGGAGCTAGCCAAGCAGATTTTGTGAAATATTTCGGAGGTATACCTGTAAGTTTATCGTTTGGAGAAGTACAGCAAGGCTTGCAGCAAGGTGTGATTGATTGTGCCATAACCGGTACTTTGGGTGGTTATTCCGCTAAGTGGCATGAAGGCGCAAAATTTCTTTACACTCTTCCCATAAATTGGGGGTCTGGAGTAACTGCAGCAAATAAATCTTGGTGGAATGGTTTGTCAGACCAACACCAAAATGTTCTGCGAACTGAGTTGTCAAAGCTAGAAGATGAAATGTGGGCATTGAATGCAAAAGAGAATGAAATTGGGATTGACTGCAATACCACAGGCCCTTGTTCACTTGGCGATCCTGCAGGTATGATCAGAGTTAATCCTTCTAAAGAAGATTTCGCTCTACGCTCGGAGGCTATGAAAAATGCGGTCTTACCTGGATTTGCATCTAGATGCGGTGAAGACTGCGTGGCAAAATTTAATGATACTATCGGTGTTGTTGCAGGCCTTAAAATAGATTGATCTTGCTGAAAACGATTCACGGCTTTTATAAATCAAATGGTCATTAGAACCTGAAGCGGTCTCTGCTTTCTACATGTGAAAGCCGTGAAAATTTTGTGTGGAAAAATCCAATGGCGACTTGAAACCAGTTATCTAATATTCACCCGTGATTGAATATCTATTATACATTGGAAAACTAGTTAAACCATTTTTCCTAATGTATAATACTTAAGTCTTAGTATAAGACTAGAAAGAGAAAAAAATGCCTGACAGTCTTGGGTTTCGAATGAAATTTGGAGTTGTGGCACCATCGACTAATACATCGGTCCAACCGGAGTATGATAAATTTAGTCCAGCAGGCGTAACCAATCATTTTGCCCGTATCCACATTCCAGACAATCCAGTCACCTCTGATCAAGATTTTGAAAATCTTATGATTGATATCAGGCGTTCGCTTATGGAAGCCGTAGACCGAGTTATGACTTGTTCACCAGATCGACTGATTATGGGAATGTCCGCTGAAACTTTTTGGGATGGCCTTGAAGGTTCGCTTGAATTAGAAAATGAGCTTCAAAACCGCGCCGGCGTGCCTGTGGCTATGGGTTCTGATGCCTGCCGCGCTGCATTAAAAGCATACGGCAATGTACGCCGGATTGCGGTTCTAACTCCCTATATGCCCATCGGCGACAAACAAGTTATAAAATTTTTTAGGGACTGTGGTTTTGAGGTAGTAAAATTGATCGGTCTTCAATGTGAAAGTCCTCAAAAAATTGCTCATGTAAGCGAACGATCTTTGAAAGATAATATAATAATGTTAAATGGCCCTGATGTTGACGCTATTGTCCAAGTTGGAACAAATCTAGCCTTTGCACGCGTCGCTGCGATTGCTGAGTTTTGGCTAGAAAAGCCAGTTGTAGCAATTAATACAGCCACTTATTGGTGGGCACTGAGGCAAGCAGGTATCAATGATAAAATATTTGGGCTTGGTCGTATTTTCGAAGAACATTGAGTTCGCAGAAAATGTAAACGATCAATAATATATCGTAATGAAACTCAATTTGCAAAAGATGCACACCAAAAGATAGTTTCCACAAGGAAATCGAATAAACAATTTCGTTAGGAAAAAATTCCTCTCCTTGGTTTACGGTTTTAAAGTTCACTGATTGTAAATTTTAACCTAACTTTAACTTGACAGATTCCAACGCATTGGTAATTTGTCCGGACAAATTGTAAAAAAGAAAAAATGAGGCGTGGATTGAGCCGGTTAAAGTTAATATACTAAATGAAGGATTGAGAAATGACTATAAATTTTCGAGTTATCGGCGCGGCAATAGCTGTCGCTGCGATTCCAGCTTTCGTGAATGCTGATGTGGACTGGGACGTTTCTGTACCATGGTCCCCCAAAGAGTTTCATTCAATAAACGCTGAGAATTTTGCCAGAAAGGTGGAAGAAGAGACCAACGGTCAAGTGGTAATGACAGTTCATGCAGGCGGTGCTTTGGGTATAAGAGCAAACGAAAGCTTGAGAGCTCTTGAAGATGGCGCTGTTCAAATGGCCGAATATGCCCTTTTTCAACAGGTAGGTGAGGTGCCGTTACTGGGAATTGAATCAATACCATTTTTGATAAAAGACTACGCTCAATTACGTAAAATGCATAAATTTGTTCGCCCAGCATGGGAAAAGGAACTGCAAAAGCGAAATCAGAAAGCTCTTTACATAGTACCTTGGCCTAGTCAGAATTTCTTTACAAAAGAGCCCGTTGCTAGCATGGCCGATTTGGGTGGTGTGAGGTTCCGTACCTATGATGCGAATACGGCCACTATGATCGAGCGATTGGGAGGTGTGCCACTTCAACTAAATAATGCAGATGTAGTACCGGCCCTGGCAACTGGTAAAATAAGCGCAGCAATGACATCGGGAAGTACTGCAGCTGCAAATAAATACTGGCAATTCTTGAACCATACTTACAACACCAACCACTTATGGGCATCTAATGGAATGGCGGTGAACCTAGATGCTTGGAATGAATTGACTGACGAACAGCGCTCAACAATTGAGAGAGTAGCCGCGGAAATGGAGCCAGAATTTTGGGCCATCTCAGAAGCAGAGCATGCTAAACGAATGCAAGAGCTTATTGACAACGGTATGACGGTTTCTGCACCGACTGAGCAACTTTTATCTGACATGCGCAGAGAAACGGCCAATATGGCTAATGATTTTGGAAAACGAGTTGCTGGCTCGGCCGTCATCATAGAAAATTTTCGCGCAGCAATTAACAACTAAAATATGAATGAGTAAGCCGCAGATCTTATGTGCAACTGCGGCTTACTGTTAGAATTAGCAATGCTTAGAGTAATTTTTATTTTAGATAAAATTTGTGTTTTTGGTGCAGCTTTAGCCTGCGTGGCCTGCTTTATGCTTGCTGTTATGTTAATTTTTGAAGTTATCACAACATCATTTTTTTCGTACTCACAGCCTTGGGCTGTTGAATTTTCTGGTTACCTTTTAGCAATAATTTTATTTTCTGGCTCCGGTTACACGCTTGGTAAAGGTGGTCACATACGGGTCAATATTCTCCTGCAATTTTTCAGTTCAAAGAAACTAAAAATTATTGATTTTTTAATGAGCTGCATTGCTCTCTGTTTGGCTTTATTTGTGGCAATTGCCCTTACCGAGAACACATTGCGTAGCGTAGAGCTGGGGTCAGTTTCATATTATCCGACTAGAACGCCCATCTGGATCCCTCAATTATTTCTATCTTTAGGATGGTCAATATTGTGTTTAGGTTTAATATCTCGGCTTTTGCGTTTGACTTTGAATTTTCCCGCGCAAACCGAAAGTGAAAGCTCAGAAAGATGATAGGTCCATTAAGCTTAATTGTCATGCTTTTGATTATTTTCTTAGGTGGCGGTCTATGGGTCGGTTTTTCACTACTTGCCATTGGTATTATTTCTCTTGAAACCTTTAAAAATATTAAGGTTGATAGATTTCTTGCTGGCGATATCTGGGGAACTGCGACCGCCATTGAGCTAGTGACGCTTCCACTCTTTATTTTAATGGGAGAAATACTTTATCGAACAAGATTATCAGAAAACCTTTTTTCTGGACTGTCTCCATTTGTTCGCCGCCTTCCTGGAAGGCTCCTGCACGTCAATATTTTGGGGTGCACACTTTTTGCAGCTGTTTCTGGGTCTTCAGCAGCTACAACCGCGACCGTAGGGAGGATCACTATCAATGAAATGCGGTCCCGTGGTTATGCCGATAAACTTATTTTAGGTAGTCTTGCCGGTGCTGGTACGATTGGTTTTCTTATTCCGCCGTCAATACCTTTGATTATATACGGTGTTTTAGCAGAAGTTTCTATATTAGATTTGTTTATAGCAGGTATAATACCAGGTCTTGTCCTTGCTTTTTTATTCATGTTTTATATTGGAGCTTTAGCTATAATACAGCCGGCCATGACACCAGCTGCAGAACCATCTACCAGCATGTTGGAGAAAGCGCACGCTCTTAGCAAATTGCTGCCGACAGTTCTTTTAATAACTTTCGTAGTTTCTTCGATGTATTTGGGTTTCGCCTCTGTAACAGAAGCTGCGGCGATTGGCGTTTTGGGTGCTGTAATATTAGCCGTCCTTGAGCGTCAATTCAATATTTCTATCATGTGGAGCGCTTTACAAGGAACGATCAACACTTGCGCGATGATAGGTCTAATAATAACTGGGGCTTTGTTTCTATCAAAGGCAATGGCGAGGCTTAGAATTCCAAGTGATGTAGCAAACTTTATTGACAGTTTGGGACTACAGCCATTCACTCTAATAATTCTACTAATGTGCTTTTATATTGCACTGGGATGCTTTTTAGATGGACTGTCGACTATAGTAATGACTCTGCCCGTAACACTGCCACTGGTTGTAACTGCTGGATTTGATCCAATTTGGTTTGGAATTTTCTTAATTATAACCATTGAAATGGCCCAAATAACTCCTCCAATTGGGTTTAATCTATTCGTAATAAAAAGTTTAAGTGGAAATAGTATTGCGAACATTGCCTTTGCAGCCCTTCCATTTTGTACTATAATGGTGGTGCTGGTGCTTCTTTTGATATTTATTCCTGAACTTGCCACCTGGCTTCCTCAATCAGCCCTTTAGGTTTGTAAATTGTAACGATGACAAAATATCCAGTCACAATTCACGATTGCCCAACAAGTTTAATACACGATGCAATGCGCGACTTGAATTTTGAAAATTTCACTCTTCCAAGCCGCATCCAACCGCTTCAACCTGGAAAAGTAATTTGCGGCCCAGCGTTTACGTTTGAAGGCAGTATCAATCCCACGGCTAACAGAGCTGACATTATATCAGCTTGGATGCATCTGTTAGATAATTGCATGCCTGGGCAAATCTGGACTTCACAACCAAATAACCAGGAAATTGCTCAAATGGGTGGCCTATCTGCGGAAATTTTAATGTCTAAAGGCGTGGCGGGTTGTATTATTGACGGCGCCTTGCGCGATAGTGTTGAAATTACTAATCTTGGATTTCCATGTTGGCGTACGCAGCACACCCCAAAAGATATTTTTTGTGGTTTTATTCCGAAAGGCCACAACCTAGCGATAAAAATTGGTGATGTAGTAATTGAGCCCAATGATTGGTTACATGCAGATCAAGACGGAGTGGTACGGATACCTTTATCAGATTTAGATAACGTCAGTGCAAAAGCTTTAAAGCTCATGAAGATGGAGAAAGAAGCTCTAGCTTCTATTATGGATGGAAAAGATCCTCTTACTGCTTATTGTGATTTCAAAAAATAATTTGAAAGAGGTTCCTTAAAGCTCTTTATGTTAAAATATTCCAAAAGGAGCTAAGAATGAGATATCTAATTACAAGCTATTTATGGGCTTATTACATTTTAGATGCAATCTATCCATATTGTCTTTTGAAACGTAGAAATTGTCATAATTAGAC
>CAJWEI010000042.1 GCA_913031285.1 uncultured Alphaproteobacteria bacterium
TCTTTCTTGATCAATCTAATGGCCCGCAGCATACAGTCGTCTGGCTCTGGCCAGATTGCTATTCTGTCCAGAACGCTAAGCGCGTTATCAAAGAGACCGGTCATTCTCACAGCTGGTGAGGCGAGAATACCGATTTTATCGCTAAGATTACCATGCTTGCTCGCTGTTTTAGCTGAGAGAGATACCATATCGATAAAAGGGATATCTACAGAGCCACGGATCGCGTCGGCAAAATGATGGGCTGTATTGCATGGCATTGCCAAAGCGCAAGCCCCAGCAGTTTCAAGCCGCTTTGCCATTTGGACGAGGGCAGAACTGGGGTTGGCGCCTTGGCCGTTGATGAGATATTCAATCCGTGATGGTACCTGTGGGTTCATATCGATCAAAAGTGGTATGTGATCGCTATCATCTTCGGCTGTTGGTAAAGCGGACATTACTCTTTGTTGAAATAGAATAGTTGCCTCAGGGCCCATACCTCCAAGAATACCGATGGTCCGTTTGGTCATTTATCTCTCCAATTTTGACTGGGCATCATCAAAATCTATAAAGGTAAGCCGCTCAAGATGTATTTTGGTTAATTAACGTAATTTCTGAAGAAATCTTGAGTATTTGTATATTTGAAGACCTTTCAATGCAAGCAATAGGGTCGATTGCAGAAGATTATGAGATTTGTTCGCATGTTTTTGATTGGGTCTTCGCAACTTTGCAATAAGCGAAGTTTTTTGGATTTATGCTTCTGATAGGCTGCGTCTGATTTATCATATTGTGTTTTTATGTTAATAGTTTTGAATGCAGTCGTTTGGATAAGGATAAAACATGCTCGAGGGTATTCGAATTATTGAATTTGAGGGGCTTGGACCGGCACCTTTTGCTTCTATGTTGTTGGCAGACCTTGGCGCGGAAGTGATTACAATCCATCGTGAGATCCCAGCAGATACTCCGGGAAACGCATCTGAAAACCTATTGGACCGAGGTAAGCGATCCATTGTGCTTAATCTAAAATCCTCGGAAGATGTAAAGATCGTAAAATCTCTCTTTGGTACTGCAGATGGGCTTATAGAGGGCATGCGTCCGGGAGTCATGGAGAGATTAGGGCTGGGTCCCAAAATTGTGCTTAAGGATAATCCAAACTTGGTTTACGGGCGGATGACGGGTTGGGGACAGGAGGGACCACTTGCCAAAGATGCTGGCCATGATCTGAATTATATTGGACGTTGCGGCGCGCTTTGGTATGCCTCAGACCCTGGTACACCGCCTTTCACACCCCCTACGCTGGTGGGTGACATCGGCGGTGGTGCTCTGTACCTCGTAGTAGGGATGTTGTCTGCTTTTTTACGGGTTAAGAACGGGGGCAAGGGCTGTGTTGTTGATGCTGCGATAGTGGACGGGGCCGCTCATATGATGTCTTTGATGCTCTCGCTGCGAAGCTCGGGAGGTTTGAAAACAGAGCGAGGAAATAGCACCTTGGATGGTCCTCATTGGAGCCGATGCTATGCTGCTAAAGGTGGAGGATATATATCTGTCCAATGCATTGAGCCAAAATTTTACGCGACTTTCCTGAAATGTCTCGGACTGGAAGATGATGCACAGTTGCTTCGCCAGTTTGACAAAAGCCTCTGGCCGGAACTTAGCACGCGACTTTCTGGTGTGTTTGCCACTAAAAGCGTTGCAGAATGGGATGATATCTTTACTGGAACTGATGCCTGCGTTGCTCCTGTTTTATCTCCTGAAGCCTCTGTTGAAGATCCACATATTGCAGCACGTGATATTTGGTTTGAATCTGAAGGTCATCTTCAGGCGCGACCCGCCCCTCGGTTTTCAAGCTGGAAGCCAAAGTTGTCTGCAGCTATTCCAGTTAAAGATAGCGACCGTGAGAGCCTTTTCCTTGAATTAAAAATTGAGAGATAATGATGAGTGAAGATCTAAGCGCGTTGCAGCGACTTTTGGACAGGCGATATTCCTGTCGTGGATTTTTGGGAAAACAAGTGCCGCAAGAGACGATTGAAGAAATTGTCAAAACTGCGCAAAAGGTGCCATCTTGGTGTAATTCACAACCTTGGCAATTGGACATCTGTTCTCCGAAAAAGACCAAAGCCTTGGCAGATGCTTTGACAAAGGCGGCAATGGCCGGTCTGCAATCGCCTGATATTGTGTTTCCAGAACGATACCTAGGGGTTTATAAAGAACGCCGCTCCACTTGTGGCTGGCAACTTTATGATGCGGTCGGGATCACAAAAGGAGATCGAGAGGCATCCTACAAACAAATGATTGAGAACTTTCGTTTCTTTGGTGCCCCGCAAGTTGCTGTTGTTACCACGCCGAAAGAACTTGGCGCTTACGGCGCAGTTGATTGTGGAGCATTTGTGACAGCGTTTACTTTAGCTGCACAAGGTTTTGGAGTGGCAACAATTGCACAGGCTGCGGTTGCTGGTATTGCGCCTGTAGTGCGTGAGAAACTTGGACTGTCGACTAATCGAAATATTCTCTGTGCAATCTCGTTTGGCTACGAAGATAAAGACCATCCAGCCAATCAGTTTCGCACAATTCGCGCAGAGCCCTCCGACGTGATCGACTGGCATTGATCCTCGGACCATGGACTTAGGCGTGCAGAGTATAATTCATAAGGAAACTCTTACAAATGCATGCACATTTTGAAAACTTGAAAACAGCTAAAGCGAAATAGGTACCATCACTTCTGGCTCGATCACATTCGCGTCTGATGCAGCCTTGATGAGCTCATCCGCGGATTGTTCCAAAAGTGGGAAGGTTTTGTAATGGCAAGGAATAATGATTTTAAAGTTAAAGAATTTAGTGGCGGCATAACCTGCGCGTCTCATGTCCATCGTGAAATGGCCACCCGCGGCAAGAATGCCGATATCTGGGCTATGAAGATCGTTGAAGACTGCCATATCGGCCATCACATCAGTGTCGCCAGAAACATAGATAGTGTGGTTTTCACCTGCGATCATAAATCCGCATTCACTGCCGATACATTTGGGGTCATCAGGCGTTCCTAAGGTCGAGCTGTGGACGGCGTGTACCATGGTCACCGCAACTTCGCCAAGTCTCACAGTACCGCCTTTGTTAAATCCGATCCCTTCAATACCCTTTGTTTCCACCCAATGGTTGACCAGATCGAATTGAGCAACTACGGGAATTCCTTTTTCCTTTGCAAGCGGAAGCGTGTCGCAGATATGGTCAAAGTGTCCATGCGTCAATAGGATATGCGTCGCGCCTTCAGTAGCTTTCCCTTGGACTGCCTTGGGCAGCATTGGGTTGCCGTTTAGCCAAGGGTCAACCAATAAAACTTGCCCAGCGATCTCTATCCTGAAAGACGCGTGGCCTAGCCAAATAATATCCATAGTCGCTCCTCTATGACATGGTTCTAGGTATAAGTACGCTTATGAGGTATTTCAATTTTTGCAATAGTTTTTGCATCCTTTTACTTTGAGAACTTGCAGCTTATCTCGCACAGCGTTAAAGCAAGTGTATGCTTTTTGAGGGAGACCCAAATGTCAATTGATAAGGCAACAGCCGCCAAAGTTGCAAAACTTGCCCGGATCAAAGTGGAAGATGATGCGTTGCCTGCATTGGCAGAGGAATTTAATATGATTCTTGGCTTTATTGAGCAACTTAATGAGGTTGATGTTGAGGGTGTTAAGCCTATGACATCGGTTACACCACAACGGCTTAAGCGACGTGTGGATCAAATAACTGATGGGGATCAGCAGGCTTTGGTTCTTTCCAATGCGCCTGATGCAAGGGAAGGGTTTTTTGCAGTTCCAAAGGTGGTTGAGTAATGTCGGATCTAAATAAACTGACACTTTCCGCCGCTCGAGATTTATTACGTAAAAAAGATGTCACCTCAGTTGAATTGACCGAAGCCTGTTTGCAGGCAAAGAGTGCTGGTATGGCGCTGAATGCATTTGTGCATGATACGTCTGAAGTTGCTCTTGAGCAGGCAAAGGCAGCAGACAACCGTTTGGCTGAGGGGGATGCGTCATCGATGTGTGGTATTCCAATTGGGATTAAGGATCTATTTTGTACCAAAGGCGTTCCAAGCCAAGCGGCGAGTAAGATCCTTGATGGTTTTCGGCCTGAGTATGAAAGTACTGTTAGTCAAAAACTTTTTGATGGTGGTGCTGTGATGGTTGGCAAGTTAAACATGGATGAATTCGCCATGGGATCGTCCAATGAAACATCTATTTATGGTGACGTGGTTAATCCTTGGAAGGTTGACCAGCGAAATTTGACACCAGGCGGGTCTTCGGGAGGATCCGCTGCCGCAGTGGCAGGCGATCTTTGTCTTGCAGCTACAGGGACTGATACCGGGGGATCAATTCGTCAGCCTGCGGCCTTTACTGGGATTGTCGGGATAAAACCAACCTATGGCCGTTGTTCTCGCTGGGGTGTAGTTGCCTTTGCCAGCTCGCTTGATCAGGCGGGCCCGATGACTAAATCTGTTCGTGATGCCGCCATCATGCTTGAAACAATGTGCGGTCATGACCCTAAAGATAGCACAAGCGCCGATCTTGCAGTGCCAAACTTTGAAGCCTGTCTTACTGGCGATATAAAAAGCAAGAAGATTGCGATCCCTAAAGAGTACCGAATGGATGGGATGTCTGAAGAAATCGAAAAGCTGTGGGCAGAGGGTACTGAAATGCTACGCGATGCGGGCGCGGAGATTGTCGGTGTCAGCCTACCCCATACTAAATATGCTTTGCCTGCCTATTATGTAATAGCACCCGCAGAGGCATCTTCTAACCTTGCACGCTACGACGGCGTCCGATTTGGACGGCGTGCCAATATCTCGGCGGGTGATGGCATTACAGAGATGTATGAAAAAACCCGTGCCGAGGGGTTTGGCCCAGAAGTTCAGCGCCGGATCATGATTGGCACATATGTTCTGTCGGCGGGTTTTTATGATGCGTATTACAATCGGGCAAGACGCGTTCGCACTTTGATAAAGAAAGACTTTGACGATGTCTTTGCCAAAGGTGTCGATGCAATTTTGACACCTGCCACGCCATCGGCAGCTTTTTCGTTGGGGGATATGGCTACAATGGATCCCGTACAAATGTACCTCAATGATGTGTTTACTGTGACGGTAAACCTTGCAGGGCTTCCTGGTATATCTATTCCAGCCGGACTAGACGCACAGGGGCTTCCTTTAGGTCTGCAGCTTATTGGTAAACCTTGGAAAGAGGGTGATTTGCTCAATACGGCTTATGCACTTGAGAAATCGGTTGGCTTTGTTGAAAAACCAGAGAAATGGTGGTAGAGGAATTCAGGCTATGGTGACATGGGAATGGAAAAAATGCGGGCCATATTATTTGGATTTTTGTCGTTCGCGCTTATTGGCTGTGGGGTAGATTTTCCCAATAGTGGGTCTAATCAGACGCTGAGAAGAGGATCAAGCATCTCATCGTCTGGTTTGCTGGCGCCGCTGAGTGTCGTTCAAGAAACATTGGACAATCATGACCAAACTGCCTCAGACAATGGAAGCGGTGTACAAACGGTCAATGATTTGTCTGATGAAAATGACTTTGACGCAGTTTCGAGGCGGGAGACGATAGAAAGTGATGCTATAAGAATAGAGAAGAATCGCTTGACCTACAGCGTGATCAAGCCGACAGATCTGCCGGTCCGCTCTGAAAGAGAACAGCCCAACATTGTGGAGTATGCGCTTAAAACGACCAATCCTTTGCACTCCAGTGTTCACAGAAGAGGTCCGTTTGCATCCGAAAGGTTCGCCCTATTTAATTGTAGGCGGTTTGAATCTCCAAGCAAGGCACAAGAGGCTTTTTTATCCAAAGGTGGTCCAAAGTGGGACCGGCTGGGTCTTGACCCGGATGGGGACGGGTTTGCCTGCACATGGGATCCTACTCCATTCCGGCTTGCTCGTTCCGAGGGATGATTGGATATTCTGGAGCAACGTTAAAGCCTTCCAATAACTATGGGGTCCGGAGTGGATGTGATGCTCCTGACATGGTTGTTTTGCATTACACCGCTATGGAAACAGTCGAGGAAGCCCTTGAAAGGCTTTGTTCTCGCGATCATGAAGTTTCAGCCCACTACCTTATTTCCGCTTCAGGGGAAATCTTTCAGCTGGTTGCAGAGGATCGGCGTGCTTGGCATGCGGGCGTGTCGTACTGGGCTGGACAGCGGGATGTAAATAGTCGGTCAATTGGAATTGAGCTTGATAATAATGGCTGCACGCCATTTCCCTGTCCTCAATCACGCGCGTTGGTCGTATTGTGTCAGGATATTTTTCAGCGCTGGTCTATTCCTACTTGGCGTATCGTTGCACATTCAGATGTTGCAATTGGTCGAAAGATTGACCCTGGGCCTAAATTTGACTGGCGCGGGTTAGCTAAAGAAAATATTGGTAGCTGGCCTTTACGGGGACAGGCAGCTCTAGGTATTGATGAGGCACAGTTTCTAGAAGATGCTGCCATATACGGATACGAGACCACTTTGGGATTGAAACTAGTTTTGGCAGCGTTTCGCTTACATTTTCGCCCAATGGCGCAGGGCCCGCTTGATCCTATTGATTGTGCTCTAGCCCATGGCCTTGCAGGTCATTTGCCATTGACCCATCTCACCGAACCGCTTAATCGAATAGAGCGCGGAGGGCTGGATGGCCGCGGGCCTCAGGGTTCGAGGAAAGTCCGGACTCCACAAAGCAACAGTGCCGGGTAACGCCCGGGCAGGGAAACCTGACGGATAGCGCCACAGAAAGTAAACCGCCCGTGCCTGCACGGGTAAGGGTGAAAGGGTAGGGTAAGAGCCTACCGGGGGGCTGGTAACAGTGTCCGCATGGCAAGCCCCACTGGGAGCAATGCCGAATAGGAACCTTGCGCGGGTTTATCGATTTGTCGATATAGCCGCAGAGCCGCTTTGGTTTAAAGGTTCGGGTTGGCAGCTAGAGGCATAGGGGCAACTCTGTGTTTAGATGAATGGTCATCCATGGGGTTTTGGCCCCAGGACAGAATCCGGCTTACAGGCTCTCCGCGCACCCAAGAGCACAATGTCATGTCGTGAGCGATAAATATGAAGCTTCACGGTTGACAGTGTCAGACGCTTTGTTAAAAGAAAAAATTGAAGAAAACGAGGGCCGCTTAACGCCCGACTCAGGAGATAAAAGATGGCGAAACCTACCACAATCAAAATCCGCCTGAACTCGACCGCGGACACCGGACATTTCTATGTCACGAAAAAGAATGCGCGTACCATGACTGAAAAAATGGTTGTTCGCAAATATGATCCGGTTTTGCGAAAGCATGTTGAATATAAAGAGGGTAAAATTAAGTAGCCTTCCATGAATAGCTTATTCCCAAAGTCGTGCAAATTTCTGGATGGATTTTATAGTTTCAAGACCTGTTGAAATAAAAAAGTGCATTTTTTGCGGCATTGAAAATGCGGCGTATCAGCCCTTTGCGATTTGTATAACTGCAAAAGTTATTATCTTTAGGTTATATAATGCATCACAACCCCTTTATTTAAATTATATCTTGAAAAATTCTGTCTGTTTTAAGCTTGCCAAAGCTATGCGACGCTCAGATCAAGTTTATGGGGCAACCAATTACAAATGAAAAAAGTAAAACGAAGGCGCTGCGCGTTCTATTTATTCTTTTGGATATGACGTTGCCCATTGCCCTTTTGATGTAGTTCCATAGCAAGACAAAGATGAAGTTACTGAATGGCAGAAATTTGACTGAAGCGATGTAAGACATGCACAGTGTAGTTTCTATGTGCTGAATGAGCTAGACTATCGCTCTCGAAACGTCGTTATTGAATTTTATAATTTTAAACGAAAAAGCCGGGCCAAATGCCCGACTTTTTGAAGTCATCAATAATTAACTATTCTTGGCTGCCCATAAACATAAGTAGAAATTGGAACATATTTAGAAAATCTAGATAGAGGCTGAGCGCGCCATGGATGGCTGATTTATCAAGCCATTCTTGGTCACCATGATGCGCGTGGGCCAGATAAGTATTTTTGATATTTTGGGTGTCGTATGCTGTCAATCCGGCGAAGATTAAAACGCCAAGAATTGATATCGCAAACATAATCGCGGGTGAGCCCAGAAAGATGTTAATAATGGATGCTACCAAAATTCCGATTACACCCATCATTAGGAATGATCCCCAACCTGAAATGTCTCTTTTAGTTGTGTAACCCCACAGAGACAGGCCAGCAAAAGCGATAGCCGTTACTAGAAAGGTCTGTACGATTGAATGAGAGGTGTAGAAAATAAAGATCGAACTAAGCGATACTCCTACGAGTGTGGCGAACAAAAAGAAAAACAATTGTGCTGCGCTTGCGGATGCGCGTTGCATGACCGCCCCAAACCCAAAAATCATCGCCAGCGGCGCGAACATTACTACCCACTTCAAAGCTGATGTGTAAATTGCAGCGCCCAATCCGGTCAACATTGTACCATTGCGCATTGTACCAACTGCCAATGCTGGATCTGTTGTTACAGCCAAACCTGCAATCGACCACGCTGCTAGCGCAGTTATCAGCATGCCCAAAGACATCGTGCTGTAGACTTTGTTCATGTGTGCTCTTAGCCCCGCGTCAATCTCCGCTGCTCGGGTGCCTGTCACTGAGCTAAATGTATTATAGTCTGCCATTGTTAAGCCTCCTACTGAAAAACTTTGTTATGGGTTATCTAATTACCCTACCTATGCTAGATATTGTATCTTTTGTCGCTATATTCAAGAAGATAAAAGCCATTATTTACCGATTTGTGGTCTAAATTCCCCGATCAAGGGATTTCAACCACGACTTTTCCAGTAGATTTGCGGTTCCGTAACAACTCTAAACCCGCTTTTGCTTGCGTGAAAGGTAATACATGACTGACATTAGGAGCCAATTTACCTTGTCCATGCCAAATCATAAGTTGGCGCAGGCTACTGGTTAGTGCGTCTGGATTGAATTTAAGATAACCACCCCAATTAAATCCCAGCACCGAAATATTTTTTACCATGAGATGATTTGCGGGAATCCTTGGTAATTTGCCACTTGCGAACCCGATAATAAGTATTCGGCCATCCGGATTACATGCGCGAAAGGCATCATTAAATTGATCTCCGCCGACAGGATCGTAAACTACATCAGCGCCGCCCAGTTCTTTAACTTTGGCTCTTACACTGCCAGTCTGTGAGTCGATGACATGATCTGCTCCAGCTCTCTTGGCGACGTCAACCTTGTCTGAGCCACGTGCCACTGCGATGACTCTGGCTCCCATGAGCTTACCAATTTCTACAGCTGTTAAACCCACGCCACCAGCAGCGCCTAACACTAGGAGTGTTTCACCAGATTTTAACTCTGCTTTGTAATCAAGTGCTAGATGGCTTGTGCCATAGGCGATTTGAAAGCCAGCCGCATTTATCATACTTAGGCCCTCGGGAACCTTTATGCATCTGTGCGCATTAAAGACTCCGTATTCTGCTAAACCACCCTGACCACTATAAACGGCAACCTTAGTACCCACCTCATGCCCGCTTACACCCTCGCCTAAAGCGACAATTTCTCCGGCCAGTTCCAAACCAAGAGTAAAGGGTAAGGCGGGCGTGTCCTGATAGGTTCCTTTAATCAATAAAAGATCGGCAAAATTTAGTGCGCATGCGTCAATTCGCACTAATATTGTTCCGGAGCTCAGGATTGGTTTGTCCACAGTGACAAATTCTGGGGCTACGTTTGCTTTATGTACCTGAAGAGCTTGCATGATACGCTTTCCTTTACTCAATGCCTAATGCAGCCGGATACTGGAAGTCAATTATTCTTCAAACCAAAGTAAAAACCATAAATAACTTGCAAATTAAAGAGGTTAAAATAATTTTCAATGTTGCTTAGATATTGTGAAACTCTTGCGTGTATCCATGCTTAGCAATATGGTAAATCCAGTTTTATTGGACTTTTACTGGTGGCTGGTATCAGTAATTGTTTTACGTCAACGCGATGCAAAACATAATGTATCTATAAAGTTTTATCACAATGGAAATAGAAAATGGCGCACCCTGTGGACATACACGTTGGAAAAAGGATCCGCCATCGTCGTTGGCTTGTCGGTCTTACGCAAAAGCAGCTCGCTGAGAAGGTCGGAATTAAGTTTCAACAAATACAAAAATATGAGACGGGTGCTAATAGGGTAAGCGCGTCACGGCTTTGGGATATCTCTGAAACGCTTGATGTTTCGATCAGTTTCTTCTTTGAAGGTATTGATAGAATTGAAAGACCGTCCGAGGCTATAGGTGCAACGCCTGCAGATCTAATGGGTGATAAAGAAGCCGTCGATTTGGTGCGTTCTTACTATTTAATTCCCGAAAACCAACGTCGTCGCCTTTTTGACTTGGCTCGTGTTCTCAGTGAAATTGCTTGATTTCCTCACCAAAAACTGTATTATTCGCCATGATAAAGTGAGCATATTTTAATGCTAAGCGATCTATTTCGTGATAATCTGGATAAAACTCTGCAAGAAGAGATGTTGAATTTATCCCACAAATTGGCTGACGCAGCGCGTGGTGCGATTCTCCCTATTTTCAGATCTGAAAGGCTTTTAACGCAGAATAAAGATGCATCTGGCTTTGATCCAGTGACTGAGGCGGATAAAGCTGGTGAAAAAGCCATGCGTCGAATCTTACAACGTTTGCGGCCGCAAGATGGTATTCTGGGCGAAGAATTTGGCTCTTTAAAAAGTGCTTCAGGGCTTACATGGGTTTTGGACCCTATTGATGGGACGCGTGGCTTTATTAGCGGTACGCCAACCTGGGGGGTTCTTATTGCGCTTTCTGACAGAAACGGTCCCATTTTGGGGATTATTGATCAACCCTATATAAAAGAACGGTTTGTTGGTGGCTTTGGCACAGCGTATTTTAATGGGCCATACGGGTCCAAACAGTTATTAACAAGGTCGAATGTTTCTTTAGATGACGCGACTTTGCTGACTACATTTCCTGAAGTTGGTGATGAAAAAGATTTTTTAGGTTTTCGGGCAGTTGCGGACAAGGTCAATCTTGTACGCTACGGAATGGATTGCTACGCCTATGCTTTGCTTGCTGCGGGGCATGTTGATCTGGTAATCGAAGCCAAGCTCAATGCTTATGATATTCAGGCACCAATTGCCGTGATCGAAGCTGCTGGTGGGTGCGTCACGAATTGGCGCGGGGGAAATGCTCACAATGGAGGCCAGGCGGTTGCTGCTGCTACACCAGAGCTCCTTGAGCAGGTGCTACCTTTGTTGAACTCTTACGCAGATTAGCACACAATGAAGAAGCCGTTGCTTATCAAAAACGCGGATTATATTCTAACGATGGACGATCATCGCCAAGAATTGTGTGGTCAGGATATTCTTGTTTCGAACGGTCAAATTTTAGAAATTGGCGCCGGATTAATTCCGATTGGTCCTCACCAGATACTAAATGCCGTAGGATGCATCGTCACCCCTGGTTTGATAAATACGCATCATCATCTTTTCCAAACGCTGACCCGGGCTGTGCCGGGTGGGCAAAATGCGCTACTATTCGGTTGGTTGCAAAAGCTCTATCCGATCTGGGCTAAATTTGGCCCGGAAGAGATGCGGATCTCGGCGATGGTTGGTTTGGCCGAGCTTGCTTTGTCAGGTTGTACAATGAGTTCGGATCATCTTTATCTTTATCCCAATGGTGCAAGACTGGATGATACTATTGAGGGGGCCAAAGAGATTGGTCTGCGCTTCTTCCCCACACGTGGAGCAATGAGTATTGGAGAAAGCGATGGGGGTTTGCCACCCGATAGCCTTGTTGAAAAAGAGAATGATATTATAGACGACTGTATTCGCGTTATAGACAAATTCCATGATCCAAATCCTGCTTCGATGGTCCGTGTTGGTATAGCACCTTGCTCACCTTTTTCAGTCAGTCGTAATCTTATGCGGGATGCGGCGCTTTTGGCGCGTGACAAGACGGTCTTCTTGCATACCCATTTGGCGGAAAATGATGAAGACATTTCCTATTCACTTGAGAAATTCGGATGTGGGCCGGGACAGTATTCTCAGGATCTCGGCTGGACAGGATCAGATGTCTGGCATGCCCATTGCGTTAAGCTGGATCAAAGCGAGCAGGCACTTTTTGCCCAAACCAAAACCGGAGTTGCCCATTGTCCCTGTTCAAATTGCAGGCTTGGTTCGGGTATTGCTCCAATACGCCAAATGCGTGATGCGGGAGTGAGCGTGGGTCTGGGTGTAGATGGGTCTGCAAGTAACGATGCAGGTAATATGATCCTTGAAGCGCGTCAAGCGATGCTCCTACAACGTGTCGCAAATGGGGCTAATTCCATGAGTTCTCGTGAGGCACTAGAGATTGCAACGCGAGGTGGGGCTGATATTCTAGGCAGGCCTGAATGTGGCCGTTTAGAAGTCGGGAAACGCGCAGATATCGCTATTTGGGACGCCCACACAATTGAAAATGCCGGAAGCTGGGATCCAGTAGCCCTACTTTTGGCCGGGCCCACCCGTGTGAAGTATCTTATTGTTGAAGGACGTAAGATCGTTGAAAATGGTCGGCTGATAACTATTGATTTGCCTAATCTTATTTCTGCACAAAATAGGTTGGCTAAAAAGTTAATGTAAAGAAATTCACTGGTTTATGCCTTATTTACTTAATTCATGTGCTGACCCTTTACCCAGACATCAAATACAGAGCGATCATCGCCCATCATGATTGTTGGGAACAGTGCACTCCAGATATCGTCGGCCATGCTGGCACGCTGGGCAATCGCCGGTGTAGAGTGTAAATCCAAAATGACGACATCCGCATACTTTCCTACGTCAAGCGATCCAACTTGATCATCCAGATGCAAGGCTTGGGCAGATCCCATTGTGGCGAGCCATAATAGCATTGCCGGGTGCATAGGACCTGCCTTTAATTGTCCTAACTCATAGGCTGCTGCCATTGTGCGCAACATCGAAAAGCTTGAACCACCCCCTGTATCCGTGGCCAGTCCAACTTTATTGCCACGAATTGTCAAACCGGCTGTGTCAAATAGTCCTGACCCGATAAAGCTGTTGGAGGTTGGGCAATGCACAACTGATGCCCCAACATCTTTGATACGATCTTTCTCTCGCTCTTGCAGATGAATGGCATGTCCGTAAATTGCACGGTCTCCCAATAACCCTACTCTTTCGTAAACCTCAAGGTAATCCCTTGTATCCGGATAAAGGGATTTCACCCAGGCTATTTCCTCAATTTGTTCATTTAAATGAGTTTGCATCAAGCAATCTGGGTACTCAGCCCATAATTGGCCAAGCGCGATCAACTGCTCTTGCGTTGAGGTCGGTGCAAACCGCGGAGTGATGGCATAAAAACAGCGGTTTTTACCATGCCACTCCTCCAAGAGACGTTTACTATCATCATATGCGCTTTGGGCTGTATCCATAAGACCTTCTGGCGCGTTTCTATCCATACAAGTTTTGCCAGCGACTATACTCATGCCTCTGTCATATGCGGCTTGAAAAATTGCCGCGACACTTTCGGGGTGTACTGTTGTATAAGTGGCGCATGTTGTGGTACCGTGACTAATAGCGAGATCCAAGTAGCGTTCTGCTATGGTCTTTGCATAAACGGTATCGTGAAATTTCATTTCTTCCGGAAAAGTATACTCGTTCAACCAATCAATTAGTCGTTTGCCCCAGCTAGCGATAATGGCGGTTTGAGGGTAATGAACATGCGAGTCAACAAAGCCTGGGATGATAAGTTTCTGACCATAATCTACGACCTCTGCCTGTTTGAAACGGTTCTTTAAGTCTTCAGCTGTACCTTTAGCATAAATTTTCCCATCGCGCAAAAGAAGCCCGCCCCGGCTATCTGATACATAGGAATCCAAAGGATCCGTTTCAAAGGGGTTTTTTGAGAGGCTAAGAGTGTGGCCCAATAAAAGACTGTCTTGATATTGCTGCATTATTTCTTTGGCTCTTATGGGGTGCGTGATAGGTAAACTACCCTGCAATTGGTCTGCCGTAAATGGGCCTATTTATGCTATTTTTTGTAGGTTAATCCAATATTAAAATATTAATCAAATAATGTGAGTATAAGATGGAGGATGAACGTGACATAATCGAGCTTGATCAAGTATATGATGATAATACGTATACCTTAGACCGACGCACCGCCGCAGAAGTTTTACGCTTCGCAGAGAGCCAAGACCGCGCACAATTGATAAGTATTTTGGAGCCATTGTATGCGGCTGATATTTCCAACCTTGTTGAGCAGATATCTGTTTATGACCGCAAATTCCTGCTGTCGCTACATGCCCGAAAATTTGATGGAGAAATCCTTACTGAGCTTGAAGAGGGCGTTCGTGAAGACATTATTGCTCTGCTTAAGCTCTAAGTCCTAGCTAAGGCAGTTAGCGAGCTTGAAAGTGATGACGTCGTCGATATACGAGAGGACCTTGAGCAACTTCAAAAGGACCTGATTTTGGATGCTCTCGATAAAACAGAAGGCGCGGCTGTAGAAAAGTCAAAAATCTATCCAGAATTTTTAACTGGTCGCCTAATGCAGCGCGAAAACGTTATTGCGCCTGAAACTTGGAAAGTTGGTGAGGCCATTGATCACCTTAAAAAGGCCTGTAAACTGCCTGATCAATTTTACCATGTGACGCTGGTGGACTGCAGTATGCATCGAATTGCCAATGTGAAACTGGGACGACTTATGTCTTTAGCACGAGATATATCTTTGAAAGATATCAAAGGAAATACCCTTTGGATTATCCCTGCCTTACAAGATGAAGCAGATGTTGCCTAAGCTTTTAACCAGCACCAATTGGTTGCTTCGCCAGTTGTGGATGGATCTGGCCGGACTGTTGGCGTCATCACTATTGACGATGCTATGGCAGTGCTCAATCATCAACATGAAGCAGATATCCTGCGTCTGGCTGGGGTTGGAGAAAGTAGCCGGAGCGAAAGTGTTTTAAAAACAAAATGGCAGAAATTTCCTTGGTTGGCCGTTAATCTGTTTGCTGCGATACTCACTTCCTTGCTCATTGCTCAATTTGAAGCCACTATTGGAAAGCTTATTGCATTTGCAGTTTTAATGCTGATTATTGAACAAATAGGAGACAACGCGGGAACTCAATGTCTAACAGTGACGGTCCGCAGTCTAGCGATAACAGATTTGAGAGATGCCATTGTATACCTTGTCATTTGGTGTGAAGTTTTGGTCGGCTTTGTGAATATTTGTGTTTTAGCAGCTCTTTTGGGGTTCGTAGGGCTGCTGTGGTTTCGGTCGCTGGGCCTTGGCTATGTCATTGCAATGGCAATGATTGTGAATTTTGTGATTCCCGCTTTCGCTGGGACTGGTGCACCGGTTCTTTTGGATCGGATTGGGATTGACCCAGCTTTGGCTTCGGGGGCGTTTGTTACTTCAGTCACTGATATTGTCGGGTTCTTCTCCTTTCTTGGTCTTGCAGCTCTAATATTGTTTTGATGATGACAATTGACGAGGAAAAGAGTGCCGCGCGCAAGGAGGCCTTTGCCCGGCGAAAAGCAGCACATGCTCTGGATATCGGTGCAGTGGGACTATTATTGTCATCTGTACTGGCAAGATACAGAGGTGTGCCTTTGGCCGGCTATATACCGATCCAAACCGAAATCGATCCCCTTGCCGCGATGGAAGATGCAGTCGCCTATGGCCCTGTTGGTGTGCCTGTCATTCGAGGTCCAGCGCAGCCTCTCTTATTTTCACGCTGGGAACCAAATTGTATTTTAAGAGACGGGCCTTTTGGGGCAAAAGTGCCGTATGAAGACAATTTATTTGACCCTGAAATACTCATTGTGCCTCTGGTTGCTTTTGACAAGCGCGGGGGACGCCTGGGTTATGGTGGTGGATTTTACGATCGCACTTTGGAGATTTTGCGTGCCAAGCGCTCCACGCTTGCGATCGGCTTTGCATATTCGGCACAAATGGCCGAATGTTTGCCTTTAGAAATCACCGACCAGCCGCTTGATATGATTATAACGGAAAGCGACATAATAAATTATTAGAATGAGAAATCAGGTTTTTGAATTAATTTAATTTGAAACAAAAACATAATTATATCAGTGTTGAGTCTTCGAAGTTCTATGCCTAGTCCCAAACCTAACTCTAAAATTCGATAAGGGAGGGTGGAATGATACAACACAAATATTACGCGATATAAAATGGATCGCTAACCTTAGACAGGAGGCTAAAACTTATAAAAGGGTTAAAGCGGACGTGGGGTTTGTGTAGTTCTGGCAAATCGACTGCATTGTTTCAATTAACCGCTTTTAAAGCGCAATCTGGGCATTTCTCGTCGCTGAGCCATCTTAATTGCATTGCTTTCTTATTTTCGTTTTTTTATTCGTTATTTATGTCTAATGCCTTTATCAATAACGTGAGCTCTCGGGGTACATACGTTGTCAAAAAAATCGCATTTAATAATAATGAAATATATTTTCTAGGCGTTGCTCTCAGATAAGAAGTCAAAGCGTCGCAAGATTCAGCCTTTTAGTCAGTTTAAGTTTTGTAAAAAAAGTGTTTGATTATAGTTTTCTCGTCAACTCAATGGATTTTCCATTAGTCTATATGATAAAATGTGTAGCCTCTTGGCCTCTTTCACTTGCCCTTCTGATTCCATGGCAATACATCAATAATAATGAAAGTACTTTTCCTAGGCGATGTCATGGGGCGAGCTGGAAGGCAGGCCATTACAGACAATCTTTCCAAGTTGCGTAGCACTTGGAAGCTGGATGTAATTGTCGTAAACGGCGAAAACGCGACCAGTGGTGCGGGGATGAGCCCTGAGCATGCGAAAGCTATCCTCGCCGCCGGCGCTGATTGTATAACGCTTGGAGATCACGCATTTGACCAAAAAGATATGCTTAGCTTTATTGAAAAAGAGCCTCGAATCATCCGGCCTCTTAATTTTTCAAGATCGGCTCCGGGACGCGGTCTTTACATTGTCTCTGACATGCGAGGTCGCAAGCTTTTGGTAACGCAGGTTCTGGGACAGGTTTTTATGAAGCGCCCCTTTGATGATCCCTTCAGCGCAATAGATGAAGTTTTGCGGTGCCATCCGCTTGGTGGTCAAGTTCAGGCGACACTAGTTGACATTCATTGTGAGGCGACCTCTGAAAAAATGGCCATGGGTCATTTTTGTGATGGGCGCGCCAGTGCGGTTTTTGGCACGCACACGCATATTCCTACAGCTGATACAATGATCCTGCCTGCTGGAACAGCCTTTCAGTCTGACGCGGGGATGTGTGGGGATTACAACAGCGTCATAGGAATGGAAAAGACTGAGCCAATGCGCCGCTTTATAACGGGAATGCCCAAGGGCAGATTTAGCCCTGCCGCTGAAGATGCCACTTTGAGTGGTGTTTATTTTGAAACAAATGATGCGACGGGGTTGGCAAGTTTAGTGAAAATGGTCCGGCTTGGCGGATTACTGCAAGAGGCAAGAATATAGCTCATATAAAAGCGCTATATTACCGGTAAGTTCAGCTTAAATTTATTCTTTCGTTGAACTGGTTAAGATCTAAGAATCTTTAACGAAAACAATAGATATTGGGCTATCCAAATGAGAAATTTCATAAGCTGTACGATTTTTTGTAATCAGTTTATGATCAGTGGTTTTCTTCCATTTGCTGCCGCGGTTACCATACTTTTTAATCGAAAGTGTTTAATGATTACTGAGGTGGTAATTATTGTCGTGTTACTGATTAACAAGGGTGCTCTGAATAGATTTATGATTTTCGCAGAACCTCAAATCATAAAAGGTCGCAAAAGGTACAATCTAATTTTCAATTTAATTCATCGTCATTGCCTCTGTTCTTATTCCAGCCCTTCAGCTTTGATAATAAATTGAATGAGGCTTGCCCCTAGGAGGTGGAGTGTCTTATAGAAGCTCAAAAACAGAAAGCCGAAAGGAACACCATGGCGGGACATTCAAAATGGGCAAATATCCAACATCGCAAAGGTCGCCAGGATGCAGTGCGTTCCAAATTATTTTCGAAATTATCAAAGGAAATTACAGTGGCGGCTAAAATGGGTGACCCCGACCCTGAGAAAAACCCGCGCCTCAGAATGGCTGTCAAGGAAGCCAAATCAAGTTCGGTACCCAAGGATGTCATCGAAAGAGCGATTAAAAAATCAACTGCTAGCGATGGTGATGAATATGAGGAGATCCGTTATGAAGGCTATGGTCCAAGTGGTGTAGCAGTGATTGTTGAAGCAATGACAGATAATAGAAACCGCACTGCATCAAACGTAAGATCAATCTTCTCCAAGAATGGTGGGAATCTGGGTGAAACAGGCTCTGTTGGTTTTATGTTTGATCGCAAGGGCGAAGTGTCTTATGACGCTGAAGTTGGTGATGCGGATACAGTTATGATGGCCGCTATTGAAGCGGGGGCGGAAGATGTGGAAAGTTCCGAGGATGGTCATCTGATATGGTGTCAGGATAATGATTTGAATGAAGTTTCAATCAATTTAGAAGCAGAACTTGGGGAAAGTAGTTTCACCAAGCTTGTTTGGAAGCCAACTACGATAACTGAACTGGATCTTGAAGGCATGCAAAAGCTAATGAAGTTAGTTGATGCGCTTGAGGACGATGACGATGTACAGCGTGTGACATCAAATTTTGACGCTTCTGACGATGTTATGGGCCAACTTTGAGTCGAACTTATAGGTTTTTTGGCATTGCTGGTTGTCTTATCTGATACTTTGTCAGGCTTTGCTCTTGGGCTTTCATTGATATTGGCTATAGGAGCGCAAAATGCGTTTGTATTACGCTGCGGCCTACGCCAATCTCATACATTTAGTGTTTGTTTAGTCTGTGCCGTGTCCGATGCAATTCTTATTACTCTTGGCATTATTGGGTTTGGAAGTCTTTTGAAAGTTATGCCATCTCTTGTTGATGCATTTCGATATGGTGGAGCTGCGTTTTTATTATTTTACGGTGCTCGTTCTGCTCAATCGGCTTGGCATGGAGAGGGTAAACTAGCAGCCGAGGGTCATGCCGACAGTTTTATATCTGTAGTAGGTACAAGTTTAGCACTGACGTGGCTTAATCCTCACGTTTATTTAGATACAGTTATTTTATTGGGATCAATAGCAAGTCAATCTGAGAGCCAAATCGGCTTTGGTGTAGGAGCCACTGCAGCAAGTTTTTCTTTTTTTTTCTCATTGGGATATGGGGCAAGGCTCCTTGCCCCCTTTTTCCAGAGGCCTCAGGCATGGAGAGTGTTAGACTTTATTATCGCAACAGTTATGTGGGCTATTGCCTTTAGTCTATTAATGTCGAAATAGATCTTGTACTGGAGATTTTTATCCATCCAGATAAAATAATGGAAAAAGAAATGTATTCTCGACCTATTTTTGGTGTTTTCTGGATGATAGTTACGGGTTTGCTATTTGTGGGTGTTACCGTGATCGTCAAATATCTTGGAACCTCCATGCCTGCGGCCCAGGCTGCTTTTCTTCGTTACATATTGGGCTTGGTGTTGCTTTTGCCCATGCTTGGAATGTTTTGGCGCACTGTCTTGACGAAAGAACTATGGACGTTGTTTGCAGCAAGAGGTTTCTGCCATTCAATAGGGGTAGCCCTATGGTTTTATGCAATGGCGAGAATTCCGATTGCGGATGTGACCGCCATGAACTATTTGTCGCCTGTCTATGTCACTTTGGGAGCAGCGTTTTTTTTGGGTGAAAAATTAGCGCTTCGTCGCATGCTGGCTGTTCTTGCTGCTTTGATCGGTGCGATGATTATTCTCAGGCCTGGGTTTCGTGAAATTGGGGCGGGACATCTCGCGATGCTAGGGGCCGCGTTGGTCTTTGCAGGGTCATACTTATTGGCTAAAAAGGTTAGTGATATGGTTTCCCCTTCGGTAGTTGTTGTGATGTTATCAATTTTTGTGACTATTGGTCTTGCGCCAATGGCATGGGTGGTATGGGTGCCAACAAGCGGAAGTGACATCATGCTCCTTTTTGTTGTGGCTGTGCTGGCAACGCTTGGTCACTACACAATGACGCTCGCGTTTGCCGCCGCTCCGATTGCAGTTACACAACCAGTTACTTTTTTGCAATTGGTATGGGCGGTGCTGCTTGGATCTGTTATTTTTGCTGAGCCTGTTGACATCTGGGTAGTCTCAGGAGGGTTAGTAATCATTTTTGCGATCAGCTTCATAAGCTGGCGTGAGGCCTACCTAAAGCGCCGCCATTTGACTCCTCCTTCCTTGGCTACCAAAGTGTGAGTTCTAATGTCGTTTTTTGAACTGACATTATCGGTGTTGCTTTGTCTGGCGCCATAACAAAAGTTTAGATTGAACTTAATACTTTACCTTCAAGAGTTTTATGAAGAGGGCTTTGATGGAAGCAGATTACGTTATTGTTGGTGCTGGTAGTGCAGGCTGTGCTTTGGCCAATCGGCTAAGCGAAGCTGATAAATCAGTTCTTGTGATAGAATTTGGTGGCACTGATTCGGGGCCATTGATCCAAATGCCGGCAGCTCTGAGTTATCCGATGAACATGCGCCGGTACGATTGGGGCTACATGACTGAACCAGAGCCTTACTTGGGTGGCCGTCAATTGGCCTGTCCGCGTGGAAAGGTAGTTGGAGGGTCATCCAGTATCAATGGAATGGTCTATGTGCGAGGTCATGCAAAAGATTTTGATACATGGGCGGATATGGGTGCATCGGGTTGGTCTTATGCGGATGTCATCCCCTATTTTGAGCGTATGGAGGCTTGGTCAGATGCCGGGCACGGTGGTGATGCGAATTGGAGGGGACGGAATGGGCCTTTACATGTAACACGAGGACAAATGCAAAACCCGCTGGTGCGCGCCTTTATTAAAGCGGGCCAAGAGGCTGGTTATCAGACGACTTCTGATTACAACGGACAAAAACAAGAGGGCTTTGCTCCGATGGAGCATACCATTTATCGTGGTCGAAGATGGTCTTCGGCAAATGCCTATTTAAAGCCTGCTTTGAGAAGGCCCAATTGTGACTTGATCCGAGGGTTGGTAAGAAAGATTGTATTTAGAGAAAAACGCGCAATTGGTGTCGAGGTTGAGCGCGCAGGTGCCACGCAGATAGTGCACTCGCGTTGCGAAGTGATTGTTGCTGCTTCGTCTATAAATTCTCCAAAGCTCCTGATGCTTTCCGGAATCGGTCCAGGGGCGCACTTGCGCGAACATGACATTCCGGTTATTACACACCGGGCAGGTGTTGGACAAAATTTACAGGATCACTTAGAGCTTTATCTTCAAATGGCAGCGAGCAAGCCAGTTTCTCTTTCAAAATATTGGAACTTAATTTCGAAGGCAGGAATTGGCCTGAGGTGGTTAATTAGTGGTAAGGGTCCAGGAGCCTCAAACCAGTTTGAAAGTTGCGCTTTTATTAGATCAGCGGCCGGTGTTGAGTATCCAGACCTGCAATATCATTTTTTGCCTCTTGCTATTAGATACGATGGCAAGGTAGCTGCGGAGGGGCATGGGTTTCAGGTACATGTTGGTCCGATGCGAAGCCCATCACGAGGTCAGGTGACATTAAAGTCATCAGATCCAAGCATACCGCCTAACATTTTATTTAACTACATGTCTCACGAAAAAGACTGGATCGATTTTCGTACGGCAATCTCATTAACAAGAGAGATCTTTTCCCAGAAAGCATTTTCTCACTTTATAAAGCATGAAATTCAGCCTGGTACTGACTTGCAAACTGAAGATGAATTAAATGGATTCATTAAAGAGCATGTTGAAAGCGCATATCATCCTTGTGGTACATGTAAAATGGGGTCAACTGACGACCCTATGGCTGTTGTTGATCCATTCAATAGTGTAATTGGGATAGATGGATTGCGCGTTGCGGATAGCAGCATTTTTCCAACTATAACTAATGGTAATTTAAATGCTCCCTCTATCATGGTCGGGGAGAGGGCAAGCGATCACATCTTAGGAAAACCGGCTTTATCTAAATCTAATAAATTGCCTTGGATATCAGAAAATTGGCGCACAGAACAGCGATAAATCTCTGTTTATAAATATAATAAATCAAATTGGTTTTCAACTGCTCGTTTATCGATCTACAGTGTCACGCTTACGGTTAATTTGAGGTCCGAAACTTAGCTAAGTAGTTATTACAGAGAAAATTGCTCCAATTTTTGATACAGAATAGGAACCTACTTGATTTTGTGATGCCTGGTGTCAATAATTTCTCAATTAACGAATATCATCCTCTGTAATTTGAAATTTGCGCTCTTTCAAACCGTTACTCGATGCTAGTAGTTAAATTTGATACAGGCTTCACCTGTTCTAGGACATGGGATGGCAGCCATCTGACTGGCATTCCTATATATTTACATTCGGTTTGTGCTCAGGTTCAGTCACACCCATGAGCTTGTGGAAACTACCTTTTAATATGAAAAACAACAGTTGAGATCCATCCTCTAGTGTCGGCACAGGCAATCTTTTGCTTACATGGGTTTCTGGAGCAAACCACCAAACTAATAATTTGCATGATATCAAACCTGCCTAATTGGCTTGTCGCTCTTAGGTGTTTCTAAGCCCATCTATGTTTTTTGTTCCTCAAAACGTGCCAGCATTTTATTGCGTCGCCGAACATAAAGAATAGACAAAAATCCACCGGTAACTGAAAGCCACATAAGAAAAACCAATGGAGTTTCCGTACTGTTGGGCCCCAGCATTGTGGTTGCAGCAGCAGATAGAGCGGCACCACCAGCGATCATGATCGATCCTCCTAGACCGGATGCTGTTCCAGCCAAGTCTGGGCGCACAGACATCATACCTGCTGCTGCGTTGGGCATTGTCAGGCCGTTTCCTATAGCTGTAAATGCCATAAGGCCGAAAAAGCTGATGGCAGAGCTATAGCCCAGGAAACTAATTACAAGGGAACAACTCATACCTAAGACGGAAATTATTAATCCTAAATAAACCATCATATCTATTCCGACCTGAATGGAGTAGCGGCCGGACAGATAGTTGCCGAGAAAATATCCTAAGGCAGTTGTACTTATGTAAAGCCCCAGATCTTCTGGTGTTAAATGGAAGAGCTCTGAACCCACAAACGGCGCTCCACCAAGAAATGCAAAAAAGGCTCCGGACCCTAGAGAGGATGATAAACAGTACCCCCAGAAGCGGCGAGATCGAAGTAATTCTGGGTATTGTCGCATTTGTTCTTTAAAGCTAGCGCCTTTCATATTCAGAGTTTCTGCCTGATCGAAATAACAAATGATCAAAACGATCGTCCCAGCGCAGCCCAATATCCAGAAATTGGTCTGCCAACCAACCCAGCTATCTATGAACCCTGCAAGGCTCAGTCCCAGCATAGGGGCAAGCGCCATTCCCATTGTGACATATGAGATCCGCTGACCGCTCTCGGCTGCACTGGTTGTAGTGTCGCGCACAATGGCCCTCGAGGTCACTATACAGGCCGCTGCGGCAGCCTGTAAGGCGCGCAAGATTAAGAAGATTTTAGTGGATGTTACAAATGGGACCATAAATGTCACTAAAATAAAAATGATCAATGACCAAAGTACTATGGGGCGTCGACCAAAGTGATCTGATAATGGTCCTACCAGAATTTGTAAAATTGCGCTAGACGCAAGAAATATACCAACAGAAAGTCCCAAAACTGCAGGAGATGTCTGAAAATGTATCGACATACTTGGCAGACTGGGCAAGAAAAAATTCATCGACAGCGGCGAAAGGCTCGCCAAAAGAATGAGCGTGAATATATGCGGAGGAGTGCCTGAGTCAAGAAATTTGGGCTTTGGAAGTTGTGCCATAGAATTGCGTTAGAGCTTTTTTAATTGGCTGTCTATTGTGTAAACTGCGATGAGACTTGAGGTAGTTTGCAGTTTATCGATAAATCATCAATGGAAAGTTACGAATTTTTGAAAAAACTCTTTTATCGATAACTTCAAAGAGCTAACAAACATGGAAGGATAAAAGAGGTCAGTGATGAAAGATATTCTTGGAGAACTGGAACGGCGTCGTCAGGCGGCGCGTTTGGGCGGTGGCGAAAAAAGAGTGTCTGCTCAGCATTTAAGGGGAAAGTTGACGGCGCGTGAACGCGTTGATCTTTTACTTGATGAAGGAACCTTTGAAGAATTTGATATGTTTGTTGCTCATCGTTGTACCGATTTTGGTATGGCAGCTCAGCGGCCTGCTGGTGATGGTGTTGTCACGGGCTGGGGTACTATTAATGGTCGAATGGTCTACGTATTTTCCCAAGACTTCACGGTTTTTGGCGGATCACTCTCGGAAACACATGCAAAGAAAATCTGTAAAATCATGGATATGGCAATGCAGAATGGAGCGCCTGTTATTGGGTTAAACGATTCTGGTGGGGCCCGTATTCAAGAAGGTGTCGCTTCGCTTGCAGGATATGCAGAGGTTTTCCAGCGCAATGTTATGGCATCTGGAGTAATTCCGCAGATCAGCGTCATCATGGGACCCTGCGCCGGTGGTGCTGTGTACTCTCCTGCAATGACCGATTTTATCTTTATGGTCAAAGATAGCTCGTATATGTTTGTCACGGGTCCAGATGTTGTGAAGACGGTCACCAATGAAGTCGTAAGCGCCGAAGAGCTTGGTGGATCGAGTACCCACACTAAGAAATCTTCGGTCGCTGATGGCGCCTTTGAAAACGATGTTGAGGCCTTGGCCGAAGTTCGCCGTTTGGTAGATTTTCTTCCACTTAATAACCGACAGAAGGCTCCTGTACGGCCTTTTTTTGATGAGCCTGGACGGGTTGAAGAGTCGCTTGATACATTGATCCCGGACAATGCGAATACACCCTACGATATGAAGGAATTGATACTGAAAGTTGCGGATGAAGTCGATTTTTATGAGATACAGGAAGATTTTGCAAAAAATATCATCACTGGGTTTATACGCCTTGAAGGACAAAGTGTTGGCGTTGTTGCCAATCAACCAATGGTGCTTGCGGGATGTTTGGACATAGACAGTTCGCGCAAGGCAGCCCGATTTGTAAGATTTTGCGACGCGTTTGAAATTCCTATACTGACACTTGTCGATGTCCCTGGCTTTTTGCCTGGAACTTCGCAGGAATATGGCGGAGTGATAAAGCACGGGGCCAAGCTACTGTTTGCCTATGGCGAGGCAACAGTTCCCAAAGTGACTGTTATCACTCGTAAAGCTTACGGGGGCGCATACGATGTCATGTCGTCAAAGCATCTGCGTGGAGACTTCAACTATGCTTGGCCTTCTGCCGAAATAGCAGTTATGGGGGCAAAAGGTGCGACTGAGATTATTCATCGCGCCGATCTGGGGGACACGGAGAAAATCGCTCAACATACAGCCGATTACGAAAATCGTTTCGCCAATCCCTTTGTTGCTGCAGAGCGTGGTTTTGTAGATGAAGTAATTCAACCACGTTCAACTCGCAAACGTGTAAGCCGTGCTTTCGCCTCCCTTCGAGGAAAGAAACTTCAGAATCCTTGGAAAAAACACGATAATATTCCGCTGTAAAGGTAACCATGAGTAATCAATTTATCAAAAAATTGCCAGATGACAGCACTTCAAATATCTGTTTCAGAGTCTTTTGGAAGGCGTTCTGTTTAAGGAGGCAAGGATGACTTGGCTTCATAAACAGCTTGGAGATACATTTCTGGTATGTAAGCGTTTTCCCGTCCAATTTGATCTTCTGGCTGAAACTAATTTGCCGCCTTGCCGATCTCAAAAACTGGCTTTACAAATACGGCAAGATATGTGGCGACTTTTGCAAAATGTGCGGGGGTTGTTGCCCGCAGTTGAAGTGACTGGACGTGAGACTGTTATCTATGTTCGGGCAGGAGGGCAATTGACTTGTTCGGTTCATGTGCGCTCTGCTCAGGCAAAATTGCAGGATATGTTGGACGATCCAACTTATAGACAACGCTGGATAAACTATGCTGCCTTGAAAAGATGTGTGTTGCTATGATTAAGCATCGTAATTTTCCTTCGAGGCTGCCTGGCACTGATTTTCAGTTCACAATCAGAAGGCCAAATCCGAAAGGTGTTACTCCTCTCAAGCGGCTTGAACGATATAAGGACCGCCGCCCGCCTGACCGGCGTGCAGATGTAGCTTTCGTGCGCGCGCTTCTAGAGCATTTTTGGGATCAACCGTTTGAACGCGCAAATCTGGATGCTGGGCGGCTCAGCTGGCTGTTTGGCCGCGAGGTTAAACCCTATGGCGAATTCTTTGATCCGGTAAGTTATGAGGCAATGCTGATCCTTGATCTATCGCTTATCCAGTCGACATTCCCAGAAGCCTGTGAACCCGAGTCGAAAGGCCAAACATATGTTTGATAAAATCCTGATAGCCAACAGGGGAGAAATTGCCTGCCGGATTATTAAAACGGCACGTAAAATGGGCATTAAAACGGTTTCCATTTATTCGGATGCTGACAAAAATGCTCTGCATGTTGCAATGGCAGACGAGGCAGTACACATTGGTCCATCGCCGGCCAACCAGTCTTATATTGTAATCGACAAAGTTATACAGGCTATTCGCCAATCTGGGGCTCAAGGCGTACATCCGGGCTACGGGTTTCTTTCCGAAAATAGCAAGTTTGCAGAGGCACTCGACGCTGAAAATGTTGTATTCATTGGACCGCCCATCGAGGCGATTGAGAAAATGGGTGACAAAATCACCTCCAAAAAAATTGCCCAAGACGCTGGGGTTAGCACAGTACCGGGCTATACAGGATTGATTAAAAGTGTCGAAGAAGCAGTCCAGACCAGCAATGAGGTTGGGTATCCAGTGATGATCAAAGCCTCTGCTGGGGGTGGCGGTAAAGGTATGCGGATCGCGTGGAATGATGGCGAGGTAGTAGAGGGATTTGAATCTTCTAAAAATGAGGCTGTAAACAGCTTTGGCGATGATCGTATTTTTATTGAAAAGTTTGTGACGCAACCACGTCATATTGAAATCCAAATACTGGCAGATAGTCATGGAAATTGCATTTATTTAGGCGAGCGAGAGTGCTCTATTCAACGGCGTAATCAAAAAGTGGTTGAAGAGGCCCCCTCACCATTTCTAGACCAAGCTACCCGTAAGGCTATGGGGGAACAGGCTTGTGCGCTTGCTAGCGCTGTAGGTTACACCAGTGCTGGAACCGTCGAATTTATTGTTGATAAGTATAAAAATTTTTATTTCTTGGAAATGAATACTCGTTTGCAAGTCGAACACCCTGTGACCGAACTTATTACAGGTGTGGATTTGGTTGAACAAATGTTCCGTGTCGCGAATGGTGAAGCCCTAAGCATGACCCAAGACGACGTAAAACTGAATGGATGGGCAATAGAAAATCGCCTTTATGCCGAAGATCCCTATCGTAATTTTTTGCCCTCTATCGGGCGATTGACACGCTACCGACCTCCCCAAGAAATTTCAAGTGAAACCTATGTGGTTCGCAACGATACAGGCGTGTTCGAAGGGGGTGAAATTAGCATGCATTATGATCCAATGATTGCCAAACTGTGTAGTTGGGCACCATCGCGGGAAATGGCTATAGATCATATGCGTTTAGCTCTGGACCGGTTTGAGGTTGAAGGGATTGGTCACAATCTCCCGTTCTTAAGTGCAGTAATGGATAATGCTAAATTTGTCAGTGGCGACATCACAACAGCATTCATCGGTGAAGAATATCCCGATGGTTTTAAAGGGGTGACACTTGTGACTGACACCTTGAAAAAGATTGCTGCCAGTTGTGCTGCTATGAACCGAGTTGCTGAAATTCGAAGAACAAAAATCTCTGGACGCCTCGACAACCATGAGCGCAAAATAGGAAATGATTGGGTTGTGAATTTACAAGGGCAAAGTTTTACAGTAAAAATTGCCGCTGATCCACAGGGTTCGGATGTTACTTTTGAGGATGGTGAAACTCATCGTGTCAGTGGAAGTTGGGTGCCTGGACAAAGCTTGGCAGAAATGACAGTGGCGGGTTCACTTTTGGTGATGAAAGTTGCTAAGATTTCTGGTGGCTTCCGCATCCGCAGTCGAGGTGCAGATTTGAAAGTGCATGTTCGCACGCATACTCAGGCAAGGCTTGCGGCACTTATGCCCGAAAAGTTGCCCCCGGACACGTCCCGTCTGTTGTTGTGCCCAATGCCTGGGATGGTCGTTAAAGTAAATGTTGATGTAGGTGATGAAGTCCAGGAAGGTCAAGCATTGTGCACTATTGAAGCCATGAAAATGGAGAATATTCTACGTGCAGAGCGCAAAGGTGTTGTTGAAAAAATCAATGCTGACTCAGGCGACAGCTTAGCTGTGGATGATATCATCATGGAATTCAAGTAACCCATATTATCATCAGCCTCGCTTATCTTACTCGGCATAGCTTAGCTCAGTGAAATATATATTTCTGCGCTTGCTCAAAGAGTCTATTTACTAGCCTTTATTTCCTGGCGTCGCATAGGCATTTTATCAATTGCACGGCTTAGAGAGCGCACGTCTTGTGGGAGCGGTTTACGCAGTTTGATCTGGCCATCTTTACCTACTAAAATAATGGCAAACCCGCGTGGTCGAAGCGCCTTTCGCAATGGGTTATTGGCTACTGGATCAGCATCTAGCAATACCACAACGTTGCGCTCTTCTAATTCAATAATACTGGTGCGAAGCATCGCTATCTGTCTTTTAAAATTTATGTCATTTGGGCTATTTGCAAACACAATTATAGGACGATGTGTCCAGGCAAAATCTTCCAAAGTTGTCTCTGGATCAATCGGTTTGATTATATGGGGTTCCTCTGCGCAGGTTATGTTGGCGAAAGCCAACAAATATAAAGCGATCAATATTTTTTTCATTCAAGCACCTCTACTATTACATATAGGGTAGGCTGTTGGGTTTGCGAAGTCTCATCTGGACACTAATTAACAAATATGGTTGATTTATTTGCTCAGTTCGCGCAAATGGACAGTTCGTTCTAGGAGATGGACATGACGACAGATAAAGATAGTTGGCAATCTTTGGCGGAGCAAGAACTGCGCGGTCGGACAGTCGATGATCTAACCTGGAATACTTTGGAAGGTATCCCAATAAAGCCAATTTACACGGCCGAGGATACAGCAGACCTAGATCATATTGGTGGTGTTCCGGGTCAGGAGCCTTTCACCCGCGGGGTAAAGGCAACTATGTATGCCGGGCGGCCTTGGACTATTCGCCAGTATGCGGGGTTTTCCACGGCCGAGGAGTCCAACGCGTTCTATCGCAAGGCGCTTGCTTCTGGTCAACAAGGTGTATCGGTTGCTTTTGATCTAGCGACGCACCGAGGGTATGATAGCGATCATGAACGAGTAGTGGGCGATGTTGGCAAAGCTGGCGTTTCCATAGACAGCGTCGAAGATATGAAAATTTTGTTTGATGGTATCCCGTTAGACAAAATCTCAGTTTCTATGACCATGAATGGGGCTGTAATTCCTGTTTTGGCGAACTTTATCGTTGCAGGTGAAGAGCAGGGCCATGCACGCAGTGCTCTCTCAGGCACTATCCAAAATGATATCCTGAAAGAATTCATGGTTCGCAATACGTATATTTATCCCCCTGAACCTTCTATGCGCATTGTTGCAGATATTATTGAATACACTTCCACTGAAATGCCTAAGTTCAACTCGATCTCCATTTCTGGTTACCATATGCAAGAAGCGGGAGCTAACTTGGTACAAGAACTGGCCTTTACGCTGGCTGACGGAAAAGAATATGTAAAAACTGCTATTGATCGCGGCATGGATGTGGATAAATTCTCAGGTCGTTTATCGTTCTTTTTCGCTATTGGTATGAATTTCTTTATGGAAGCTGCAAAGTTGCGCGCAGCGCGCCTTTTGTGGCATCGGATTATGACAGAGCTTGGAGCAAAAAACCCTCGTTCCAAAATGTTGCGAACGCATTGCCAGACTTCGGGTGTGAGTTTGCAGGAACAAGATCCATTTAATAATGTAGTGCGAACCGCTTATGAGGCAATGAGCGCTGTCCTAGGTGGTACCCAGTCATTGCACACCAATGCACTAGATGAGGCAATAGCGCTTCCGACAGAGTTTGCCGCCCGTATTGCACGCAATACGCAATTAATTTTGCAGGAAGAAACAGGTGTCGCGAATGTGGTCGATCCGCTTGCTGGTTCCTATTATGTTGAAAAACTAACGTCAGACCTTGCAGAGGCAGCTTGGAAGTTGATCGAAGAAGTCGAAGAAATGGGCGGTATGACCAAGGCGGTTGCTACTGGAATGCCCAAGCTGCGCATAGAGGAAGCGGCGGCTCAAAGGCAGGCTGAAATTGATAAAGCAGAGCAAGTGATCGTGGGTGTTAATAAATATCGTTTAGAGAAAGAAGATGAAATCGATATTTTACAAATCGATAATGAAGCTGTTCGCGAGTCACAAGTTGCTCGTCTCGAGTCGATACGTGCTACGCGCGACGAGGCTAAATGCCAAGCCGCACTCGATGAGCTTACCCGCCGTTCTGAAGAGGGGGGCAACCTTCTTCATGCGGCCGTTGATGCCTCCCGTGCTCGTGCTACGGTCGGAGAGATCAGTATGGCAATGGAGGAAATTTTTGGCCGTCACCGTGCTGAAGTCAAAACCCTTTCAGGTGTCTATGGTAAAGCATACGATGGCGATACAGGTTTTGTGAACATTCAAAAATCAGTTGAAAAATTTGCCGAGGATGAAGGTCGCCGACCGCGCATGCTTGTTGTAAAGATGGGGCAGGACGGCCATGATCGTGGTGCAAAAGTTATTGCAACTGCCTTTGCTGATATAGGGTTTGATGTTGACGTTGGGCCTCTGTTTCAAACACCTGATGAAGCGGCGCAAGACGCAATTGACAATGATGTTCATGTAATTGGTATTTCATCCCAAGCGGCGGGTCACAAAACCCTCGCACCTGCTCTAATTCGAATTTTAAAAGAGCGTGATGCTGATGATATACTTGTGATCTGTGGTGGCGTTATCCCACAGCAGGATTACGATTTTCTTATGAACGCTGGAGTTAGGGCGATTTTTGGTCCTGGAACAAATATTCC
>CAJWEI010000043.1 GCA_913031285.1 uncultured Alphaproteobacteria bacterium
TCCTTGGCGTCGATAATGCGATCGCCTATGCGGCATATAAGACCACCGTCTCAAGGGTTTTTGTCAAATTAAACCTCACTTTCATTATGCGAGGCGGTCAAAAAACGATTAACGAAGTTGCCTCAGAAAACCTCGTTGCAGTGGTGGAGTTTCAGGATTATTAAGCGACATTGGCATGTAATTAGAGATAGGACTGCCCAACAGATTTTGCCTTGAGCAAACACTTATAATGTGGAAATTTAATCATTGTCGAAGGAGCTTATAGTTAATCATGTTTGATAATCTTTTGAAAACACTTCTCGGACCTGAGCCGAAAGACCTCACTCCAAGCGATGCACGGCTAGCCATTGCCGCGCTTCTGGTTCGAGTGGCTCGCTCTGATAATGATTATGCGGCGACAGAAATCGAAAAAATTGATCGTATACTGGCAACGCGATATGATCTTGGCGATGCGCAAACAGTCAGCCTTAGAAAACGGGGCGAGCAGCTGGAAAAAGAGGCGCCAGACACAGTCCGCTTTACCCGCGCAATAAAGGATTCCGTCCCGTATGCTGATCGGTTGAGCGTCATAGAGGCGCTCTGGCAAATTGCCCTTGCCGACGGAGAGCGCGACATACAAGAAGATGCGCTGTTGCGTCTTGTGGCAAATCTTCTGGGGATTTCGGATGTTGAAAGCGCATCAGCGCGCAAACGCTTAGCCGCATCTTGACTGCAGCTCATTTTATGTATGACAGATCCGAAGTATGAGACACCACTACTCGCCTTTGGGAAGAAATCCAAAATTCATTGGCTACATGCCAAAAACTCACATAGCCCAAAGATTTATAGTCCCTATGGCAGGATCTCAACCTCTTACTTGCCTAGATCTATGACCTGCCCTTTCGCCAAATATTGCATTATAAGTTTCACTATATTGCCACGCCAGACTATGCAATTGAGGGTTGCACCTGAGAAACTAGCACTGAGCCCAAATGGGTTTCTTAAAACCGCATTCATTTAAACTCAGCTAAGGCAGTGCACCAAGGGCATGCTGGTATTGCGGCTCTGGATGCGCACAACTGAAGTATCACCCTACATTATAATGATTTTGCAAAACGACTTGTTGTGATTGATCAAACCGAGAATTTTCCCAGTCTACTGTATAAATGTTGACGGAGCCATGTCTCAGATTTTGTTTTTAATGCCCGTCTTTCAGGACTTCGGCACCTGCCAACAGATTTAAGAAATAAGCTGGCTTTATATGGATTTTTCCGCTTGGCCAGAAGCAACTAGGTGTTCGTCCCTAATCTTATTATGACTGAAAGATTAGACTGATAAAATATTAGTCAAGTGTTAAACGTAAAATCACCATACCCCTTTGAATTGCAAAAATACCTATTGCAATTTTAAAAAAGGTAATCGCCAAATCTTCTATGGACAAAAGAAGCCGACGCTGAAATATTTTGTCCATATTATTTGGGGTTTACATGGAGCTAAAGGACTTTTCTACGTTTAGGATTGCGGCTTGTGATCTGAACGGGGTGATGCGCGGTAAACGCCTCCCAGCGCTCGATTACCCAAAACTAGCAACAGATCAAATTAGAATGCCTCTGTCTGCCTTGAATGTGGACATTTGGGGATGCGATATTGCTGAAAGCCCTCTCGTTTTTGAAAGTGGTGATGCCGATGGGTTTTTGCGCCCAACAGAACGTGGCCCGCTACCGATGCCATGGCTTACCCAAAGCAGTGTGCTTGTTCCCATGTGGATGTTTAACGAGGACGGAACCCCATTTTCTGGCGATCCTCGACATGCTCTGGCCCAAGTGCTGGATCGTTATACCAAGTGCGGTTGGCAAGTCATTGCAGCAACTGAGTTGGAATTTTATCTTGTGGATGATAGTGGATCCTCCCTTTTGCCAGTAGTTAACCCGACAAATAAAAGTAGATTGAGCGCATCGGACACTTTGTCTTTGCAACAGTTGGATGACTTTGACGCCTTTTTCTCAGATCTATACCAATCTTGTGATACGCTAGGGATTGCAGCGCAGGCGGCAACTTCGGAATGTGGGGTTGGCCAATTTGAAATGAGTATTTCACATTGCGACGCAATGCGAATGGCCGATGATACGTGGCTGTTTAAAACCCTTGTAAAAGGTTTGGCACGTAAACACGGAATGGCAGCAACGTTTATGGCAAAACCGTTTATGCACGATGCTGGAAATGGGCTGCATATTCACTTTTCGGTTCTTGATGAAGATGGACGCAATATTTTTGATGACGGCAGCGACAGCGGCTCCAAATTTTTAAGTCGTGCCGTTGCTGGCTGTCTAAGCTCTATGCAAGCTTCAACGCTTGCCTTTGCGCCTTATGAAAACAGCTACCTGCGCCTTGTCCCCGATGCACACGCTCCAACCAGCATCTGTTGGGCTCATGAAAATCGGACCTCCGCAATCCGTATTCCTGCCGGCAATCCAAAAGCACGGCGTATTGAACACCGAGTTGCAGGCGGTGATATCAATCCTTTTCTGATGATGAGCCTCGTACTGGGTGCCGCTATGGTCGGAATAGAGGACGAAATGATACCTCCTGAACCAATTAGCGGTAATGCTTATGATCAGACGCTTGATCAGCTCGCACCTGACTTAGCGAAAGCAATTTCCAGCTTCGAAAATGATCCAGTTGTCGCGCGTATTTTGCCTGGTCCATTAATTGAAAATCTCAGCCTTACCAAGCAGCAGGAAGCAATCACCTTTGCTTCGATATCAGCCGACCAACACTGGAAAACATCCCTTGAAAAGGTCTGAATTCATGCAGAATAATGAATTTAGGCGTTTGATATGAAAGATATTACTCAATGAAAATAGGTGTATTACAGGCAGGACATGGCCCAGATATTTTAATTGAGCAGACTGGCGATTACGGTGTCTTGTTTGAAAAATTTCTAGCCGGGCATGGATTTTACTTTGATATTTACAGCGTCGTCGATATGGAGTTTCCAGCTTCGGCCCAAGATGCGGATGGCTGGTTGATCACCGGTTCAAAGCACGGTTGCTATGACAATCTACCTTTTATTGCTGCTCTGGAAAATTTAATTCGTGATATTTGGGGCCAATCCCTCCCGTTGGTAGGCATCTGTTTTGGTCACCAGATCATTGCACAAGCACTTGGTGGGAAAGTTGAAAAATTTAAAGATGGCTGGTCCGTTGGACTTACTGAATATAATTTTGATGGCAAAAAAGTGTCGTTGAACGCGTGGCATCAGGATCAAATCACCCGTTTGCCTGATGACGCCACTGTCATAGGATCAAGTATATTTTGCAAAAATGCTTTTTTATCCTATGGTGAAAAAGTGTTTACGCTTCAGGCTCATCCTGAATTCGACAGCGCATTTGTTAAAGGACTTATTCAGCATCGCGGCCGAGGGCTTGTGCCACCCGAGCTTTTGGACCAAGCGCGGCAAAAGCTTGTAAAAAGTAATTCCAATTCTGTTATTAAAAGTAAAATTGCGACCCTTTTTCATTCTTCCAAGGCGGACTCATGACACAATGGCCTAACCTTTATAAAAAGCTTCCAAAAGCAGCAACAGACTATCTTGAAGAAAGAAAGCTGGATGAAGTTGAATGTGTTTTGGCCGATCTCCCCGGCATCGCGCGCGGAAAAGCAGTGCCAGCAGCCAAATTTGCCAAGCAAAATTCGTTTTATCTCCCAGAGTCGATTTTCTTTCAGACTATTACAGGAGATTGGAGTGCATCGGATTACGAGCGTGACTTTATTGAGCGCGATATGACACTCGTACCTGATTATTCCACGGCCACGGCAGCTCCATGGACGGGAGACTGGACTTTGCAAGTGATTCATGACGCGTATGATCGCAAAGGCAAAGCCATTCCTTATTCGCCAAGAAACGTTCTCAAACGTGTTGTTGAGCTTTATAGAGATATAGGGCTGGAGCCAGTTGTTGCGCCCGAGATGGAATTTTTTCTCGTTGCCCGCAACGTTGATCCAGCACAGTCAATTCAGCCAATGATGGGACGGACGGGGCGGCCAGCAGCGGCGCGGCAAGCCTATTCAATGACAGCCGTTGACGAATTTGGTCCTGTGATCGACGACATTTATGATTTTGCCGAAGCACAGGGTTTTGAGATTGACGGGATCACGCAAGAGGGCGGTGCCGGCCAACTTGAAATCAACTTGTTGCATGGAGATCCCGTGAAACTTGCTGATGAGGTTTTTTATTTCAAACGCCTCATAAGAGAGGCCGCTTTAAGGCATGATTGCTTTGCCACATTTATGGCTAAGCCAATCGAGCACGAACCAGGAAGCGCAATGCACATTCACCACTCTTTGATAGATGTTGAGACAGGTAAGAATGCATTTTCTGGCCCTCAAGGGGGCGAGACAGACCTTTTTTTCAATTTCATTGCCGGCATGCAAACCTATTTGCCGTCAGCCATCGCATTATTAGCGCCATATGTGAATTCCTATCGCCGCTACGTCAAAGACCTTGCGGCGCCAATAAACCTTGAATGGGCCCGAGACAACCGTACTGCTGGCATCCGTATACCAATTTCGGATCCAGAGGCTAAGCGTATTGAAAATAGGCTGGCAGGTATGGATTGCAATCCCTATCTTGGGATAGCCGCCTCGCTTGCCTGTGGTTACATGGGAATAAAAAACGAAATTCGTCCAGCCAAACAACATCGAGGTGATGCATATGAAGGCGAGAATTCAATCCCACGAGTCATGGGAGAAGCATTAGGTCATTTTGAGCTAGCCAATGATTTACACGCCGTTCTTGGTAAGGAATTCTGTCGCGTTTATTCCGCTATAAAGCGAGCAGAGTACGATGAATTTCTGCAAGTCATCTCGCCATGGGAGCGGGAACATCTATTGTTAAACGTATGAATTTACTCTACGCCAACGATAAAAGAGGGCTTTATCCTAAAAGTTGGTACGCAGCCACTTGTGATCTTTTACCTGTTTGTGATCCGTTATCGAATTCAGAAAGGGCGGATGTTTGCATCATTGGAGCAGGTTATACTGGCCTATCCACTGCACTTCATCTTGCAGAAGCTGGTTATAAGGTTGTTATTTTAGAAGCCCAGAGGATTGGCTTTGGAGCATCTGGGCGAAATGGCGGCCAAATAGGAACGGGTCAGAGACTTGAGCAAGCCTCCTTGATCAAACTTGCCGGTGCCCAGACTGCAGACCTGTTGTGGGAATTGGCAGAAGAGTCCAAAACAACAGTAAAATCCCTTATTCGGAAACATAAAATTGAATGCTTTTTAAAATTGGGTATTGCTGATTTAGGGCTAAATCAGTCTCAGATGAAGGATATGCATCACTATGTAGACTTTCTTGCCGAGCGTTACGGCTGTGATTATATCACTAAACTTGACAAAGAAGCTGCATATTCTCTTTGTCCTTCTCCTGCCTATCATGGGGGATATCTAGATATGGATGCAGGTCATTTGCATCCCCTTCGCTATGCCATAGGCTTGGCGAAAGCCGCTCTAAGTGCGGGTGTTAAAATCTTTGAAAATACCGAAGTCACGTCTTTGGACAAAGGTAAAAGTGTCAAAGTTTACACTAGTCAGGGAACTATAGTTTGTGATTATGCAGTGCTAGCCTGCAATGGATATCTTGGTAACCTAGAGCCATCAGTTGCCTCACGTGTCATGCCAATCAATAATTTCATCGCAGCCACAGAACCTTTAGGCACAGAAACCGACAAAGTCTTGACCCAAGATGTTGCAATAGCCGACTCAAAATTTGTGATCAACTATTTCCGACTGTCTCATGACAGACGGCTCCTGTTTGGTGGGGGAGAAAATTATAGCTACCAGTTTCCAAAAGATATCGCAGCAGCAGTCAGAAAACCGATGAGCGAAATCTTTCCGCATCTTCGCAATATACGCATCGATTATGCTTGGGGTGGGACTTTGGGCATCACTGTGCGCCGCATGCCCTTTTTCCGTAAAGTAAGTCCAAATATATTTACGGCATCAGGTTATTCAGGTCATGGAGTTGCTATGGCAACTTTGGCTGGGAAACTTGTTGCAAAAGCGATTGATGGAGAAACCGCTGGATTTGATGCATTTTCAAGGGTGCCCTCATTTCCCTTTCCAGGCGGAGCCCCTGCGCGTTATCCACTACTGGTTTTAGCCATGACTTGGTATACCCTAAGGGATCGACTAGGATTTTAAAGAAATGCTCAAAAAAACGAAAAACTACTGGTCAAGTTGGTTCAATTTTTCTTGAAGAGCTGTGAGCTGCGATTTTATCTCGGACAAATCTTCTTTGCTATTGGGAGAATATTTTTTTGCCTCCATCTGTTCAGAGACTGGAGACTGGTTAGTAAAGCCCTGCGACATAGCTTTGAAAAAAGCCTCTTGCTGAGCCGCAATAGCATCCAAACCAGGGACTCGCGCCATGGGGTTCATGCCGCTCAAATTTTGCATAAAGTGAGCTTGCCCGGCCCGCATCATATCGAACGATGTCGCCAGAAATTCAGGAACGACGCTTGTAGAGTCCGTGGTGTAAGAGCGTACGAGATCGATCAAAACGTTGACCGGCAAAACATTATCCCCCCGGCTTTCGTGATCTGCAATGATTTGTAGTAAGTACTGACGTGTCAAATCATCACCCGATTTCAGATCAATAATCTTAACCTCCCGGCCCTCCCGAATGAAGCCAGCTATATCTTCGAGTGTAACGTAATCACTTGTTTCAGTATTGTAGAGACGCCGGCTTGCATACCGCTTAACAAGTAATGGTTTATCTTCTACAGACACTATTTCCTCCCGAAATGCAGCACTGCAGCAAACCCTACGCTCTTGCTGCTAAAAAAGAAAGGGTGCGCGTTAGCCCACCCTCTAATCTTTGTAAAGACCGCAAAAATTCAATTTCGAACTTATTTAACCGAAGCTTTTTTCACAGCACTGGCTGTTTCATTTGACGGTTTTTTGACTTCCGCAGTTCCCTCATCGTCGACGCCTTTGCTCGCAGCCATCATAATATCAACAGACTCCATCTGAGCTTTCTTTGCAATCTCGGCAAACTCAGCAATGTTACCCACTGCCACTTCTGCCTGAGCAGATGCAAAGTCACTTATCGACTTCGCGTAATTAGCTGGATCATTTTTCGCTTGAGAAATTTCAGTCATCTTCGTCAAAGTATCCTTTGTCCACTTTGTGGCTACATCTGCGTTCTTGCCAGCAGCGGTAAGAGCCACACCAGCAATTTTCTCACTTAAGGTCGCACTATTTTTGAAAGCATCTTCGAAGGCTTTGGTTTCAAACGGCACTGACCCCATAAAATCTTTAAACATATTCGTCATATCAGTCATTCCAGACATTTTATCTTCCCTCTATCCTAATCCTGTAGTTAAACTTTAGGTAACGATACATGCTGCACCGCAGCGTTGCAAGCATTTTTCTGCAATGCAGCAAATTATTTTTCTTTTACTAAAACCTTGTGCGATACGTATAGCCCAGGGGCATCGCAAAGTGGTTCAAAATCTGCGCTCCCAACTGGCAATCTAGACTTAGTGGAGCCCGATCGTGTTGCAAGCCAACCGCCCCAAAATGACCACCAACTCTCTTTGACAAACTCAGCGTCAGCTTTCCATTCAATTGAATTCTGGTTCAAATTAGTGTTCGTATAATAACCATGTTTCTTTCGCTCTGGGGGGTTAATGATCCCACCGATATGGCCCGATTGCGATAGGATGAAGGTTTTAGAGCTACTACTCATTTGCTTTATCCCACGATAGCTATCCTTCCAAGCCGCAATATGATCCGTTTCACACCCCACTGCAAACAAGGGGACATCGACATCTGATATCTCCAAAACCTCATCAAAAATATCAAAACCATCTTTGGCAAATTCATTATTTTGACAAAGACGACGAAGATACTGATGCGCCATCATACCTGGTAGATTAGTGCCATCCCCGTTCCAAAATAGCAAATCAAATGCGGGTGGAGCCTTTCCCATCATGTAGCTCTTTATAGCAGGTGCATAAACAAGATCATTAGACCGCAAAAAACTAAATGTGCGCGCCATAATATAGCTTTTTAAAATCCCAGTCTTTTCAATCTCATGATCTATGCCATCGATAAAATCATTCTGTAAAAACGGCAAAAATTCTCCCTGTTCAGAAAAATCCGTCAGTGTCGCAAAAAATGTGGCTGATTCGACAGATTTATCATTGCGCTTTTTCAACAACGCTAATGTCATGGCCAATGTCGTGCCCCCAATACAGTAGCCGACCGTGTTGACCGCATTTTGTCTAGAGATGGACTTAGCAGTTTCAATGGCGCGCAAGAAACCATGCTCGATGTAATCTTCCATTGCTATGTCAGCATAGCTTTCGTCAGGATTGAACCAAGAGACAACAAAAACACTAAAGCCCTGTCCAACCAACCACCTTATCAAGCTGTTCTGATCTTTCAAATCCAGAATATAGAATTTGTTGATCCAGGGGGGGAAAAGAATCAAAGGTTTTTCAAAAACGGTCTCGGTTGAGGGAGTGTATTGTATCAACTCGTGCAGATGATTTCGAAAAACCACTTTGCCTGGAGTTGTAGCTATATTAACGCCTAGCTTAAAGGCATCGTCATCGGCAAGTCGAACCACCAATTCTCCATTATTGGCTTCAAGATCACTAATCAGATTTTCCAAACCACAGATCAAAGACTGACCCTTTGTCTGAACTGCTAACTCTAGAGCCTCAGGATTGGTCGCCAAAAAATTGGTTGGCGCCATCATATCGATGACTTGATTAACAAAATAGGTCAAACGTCTTTCATCAGTCTCCTGCAAGCCTTCAACATTTTGTAGTGCAGTCCGCACAGTTTCAGCATTTCTAAAATATTGACCTTTTAAAAAACTAAAATATGGGTGATTATGCCACAAAGGGTGCTCAAAGCGTTTATCCTGAGGTTGCTGACTTTTGCTTGACTGATCACTTGCCAGAGTCATTTTTTTCTGAAATTCAACGAATTGTTTGAGAGATTCATTCCAATATGTGATTTGTTCTGACCAAATCTTAGCAGGATCCTGACTATAACTTCTCCAAAGTGCTTGCATGGAGTTTACGAAAAGATCATTCCCTGGACTATTTAGTGTCCAGTTAGCGTCTTTTTTTTCCTCAAAAACGGCCGAAAGCCTCTGGGAAAGATTGTCAAGTTTTGCCAAGTTTTGGCTTAATTCTGTAGAAATTTCATCGTTTTCGTGGTCTGTCGTTGTCATTTGAAATTTTTCCGCATACCTTTGCTGCTATGCAGCATAACAAATTCTGCAGAAGAGGCCAAGTGGTCAGAAAAAAGCGGCCTGCGGAACGGAGACGACTATGCGATTTATGGCGAGTTATGACTTTATGGAAACAATGCGGACCTCAAACCAATGGGTTGGTGCAACTGCTCAGGCGTTTGCATCTACCCCGGCTTTTTCAGCTTTCCCTAATCCAGCATTAAATTGGATAGCTGCTTGGGGGGAAGTTACAGAACGCAGTTGCAAGCGCATGACGACCAAGCCAGACTGGGACATTGACAGCCTTACTTGCCAGGACGGACGCGACCACGTTGTTGAAATTGAGCCGAAAATTACAGGACCATTCTGTGATTTGATCCATTTTAATGTGGTTGGCCGCGAAGATAAAAAACGCAAAATATTACTGATTGCGCCAATGTCCGGTCACTATGCTACGCTGCTACGCTCGACTGTCAAAAGCCTGATACCGGACTGCGAGGTATTTGTCACCGACTGGCATAATGCGCGCGATATCCCTATCTCAGAGGGCAATTTTGACATTGAGGACTATACTTTGCAGTTGGTGGAGTATTTGCGCGCTCTTGAGCCAGATACCCATGTAATAGCAGTGTGTCAGCCCGTACCACTCGCATTGGCAGCAATTGCCTATCTAGCTGAAGAAGATCCAAAGGCACAGCCAAGAAGTTTGACTCTTATGGCAGGGCCAGTTGATCCTGATGCAAACCCAACCGATATCACGGATTTTGGCAGTCGAATTCAGATGGAACAACTCGAGCATACAATGATACAAAGAGTTGGATCCAAGTATCGAGGCGCAGGACGCAAAGTATATCCCGGTTTACTGCAGCTGACTTCCTTCATCTCAATGAATGCAGAGAAACATTCAAAAGCATTTACTGATCAAATTCTAAAAATAGCACAGGGCAAAGCTTCGGACCAAGATAAGCATAATAAGTTCTACGACGAGTATTTGGCTGTCATGGATATGACTGCGGAATTCTACCTATCAACTGTCGAGCGAATTTTTAAAAATCGTGAAATTGCGAAAAATAAATTTGTAATCAAGGGGAAGCTGGTTGATTTTAGTAAAATTAAGGATGTTGCTATTAAAATTGTAGAAGGTGGAAGAGATGACATCTCTGCTCCTGGACAATGTCTGGCCGCGCTCGACCTTTGTTCTGGCTTACAGGAGAGCAAAAAAGCCTATTATCTAGAGCCAGAAGCCGGCCACTATGGTATTTTTGCTGGAAAAAGCTGGCATAATAAAATTCGGCCCGTAGTGTTGGACTTTATTGACACCAACACCTGAGGTATTATCTTTTTCACAAATTTTAGTTGCAACAACACATAAGCCCTAAAGGTCAATGTTTTGTGAATTTTCTCAAACAGTCGATAACAACCCTTTTTCCCGCGCAAGTTCACGCATTCTAAGCTGTAACTTTTCAAACGCCCTTACTTCAATCTGGCGAATACGTTCACGGCTGACATTGTATTGTTCGCTGAGGTGTTCAAGGGTCACGACGGCATCGGACAAGCGACGTTTTACAAGTACATCCTGTTCACGCTCATTTAGAGCGGACATGGCTTCTGACAGCAAAGCGCGGCGAGACTCGAGCTCGTCGCGAGCTTCGTAATCACTTGCCTGATCAGCATCTTCATCTTCAAGCCAATCTTGCCATTCCATTGAACTATCGCCATCCGCTGAACCCACTATTGCATTGAGAGAGGCGTCGCCACCGGACAAGCGCCGGTTCATTGTTACAACTTCATCCTTAGTAACACCTAAATCATGTGCAATTTTTTCAACATTGTCCGGGTGCATATCACCTTCATCAAGTGCTCCTATTCGTGATTTGGCTTTTCGCAGGTTAAAAAACAACTTTTTCTGAGCACTGGTTGTACCCATTTTAACCAAGGACCAACTGCGCAGAATGTATTCTTGAATGCTCGCTCTAATCCACCACATTGCATAGGTCGCAAGTCGAAACCCTTTTTCTGGATCAAATCTCTTTACCGCTTTCATCAAGCCAACATTGGCCTCCGAGATAACTTCAGCCTGCGGCAAGCCATAACCGCGATAACCCATGGCAATCTTAGCTGCCAATCTCAAATGAGAAGTAACCATTTTATGAGCGGATTCTGTGTCTTGCTCCTCGACCCAACGCTTAGCTAACATATATTCTTCTTCGGGCTCAAGCATAGGAAACCTGCGGATTTCTTGCATGTATCTGCTTAAACCACTTTCCGGGCTTGGAGCCGGTAGCCTCGAATAATTGCTCATATTATCCCACCAATAAATCTCTCTCGGTATTTTAAATAATTATTTGACACTAAAGTTCAAGGTCAAGGAGCAAAACAACAAATAAAGTAGCAGAATTTTACCAAAAATTTGATATTCAACTAATTTTATGATGTCGAGCCTTGTAAAACAGAAAGTAAACCTTGCATATCGGTTGGGATTTCAACGTTAAATCTAAGTTTTTCATCACTTTCAGGATGTTTAAAGCCAAGTACCGCAGCGTGTAGAGCCTGTCTGGCAAAGCTCTTGATTAACGAAAATGCTTCTTCACTAATCGATTTCTTGGCGATTTTTCTGTTACCTCCATAGACAGGATCGCCGATCAGGCCGTGCCCTATGTGGGCCATATGAACCCGAATTTGATGTGTCCGTCCAGTTTCAAGCCAGCAATCCACTAAAGAGGCAGTGTTTGGACTACCAAAGGTTTTTCTGACCTTGACACGTGTGATAGCATGACGCCCACCTTCAAACAAAACGGCCTGTCGCTGGCGATCTATTTTATGACGTGCAAGCTGGGTTGTTACTTTCAAAATAGCGCCAGGCTCAAAACTCACGCCACGCAAACCGCCTAATCTTGGTTCACTCACGTCGGGATAGCCAAAGCAGACAGCCTGATATAAACGCTCTACTTCATGCGTAGCAAATTGCTTGGCCAAGGCATGATGCGCTTTGTCATTTTTTGCAACCACCAGAAGTCCAGTGGTATCTTTATCAATCCGATGAACAATCCCTGGTCGTTTTTCTCCCCCAATGCCAGACAGGCTGTCAGCACAGTGATGCAAGAGGGCATTAACCAAAGTCCCCGAGGGCGAGCCAGGGGCTGGATGAACCACCATCCCAGCAGGTTTGTTGATCACAATAAGATGCGAATCCTCATAGACCACCTCAAGCGGGATATTTTGGGCCAACGTTGCGGTTTCAACCGCCACTTCCAGCCTAATTTTTACGATTACACCGGCACGCACCCTTGCGTTGGGGTTAGTAGCTACATCACCATTGATAGTGACAGCCCCCTGCCCAATTAAACGCACCAAGCGTGTACGAGAAAGATCCTCTGCCTCTGGCGCATCCCGGAAAAGAGCTTTATCAAGACGGTTGGGCGGATCTTCCGCAATGGTAAATTCTAAATGAGATACATTCATGCAAGAACCTGATGACCCAGAACAAAACGTGCCGCATCTGACGTTTTTGCGGCGGTTAGTTACTTTATTGACCCTGACAATGGTTGTCGGGATCATAGTATTGGTTACGCTGGTTTTTATTAGGTTTCAAGGTGAAGCTAGACCCATGTCTCTTCCTGACGGTATTACTATTCCCGATGGGCTTCGTCCCGTTGCCTTTACGCAGACGCGCGAATGGTATGCGATTGTCACGGACGACAACCATATTGTGTTTTTTGACAAAAATGATATTTTATTTCAGACAATCAAAATAAAAATACCTTAATAGGTTTACTGGCTAGCGGACTGCTTTGGCAAAGTTTAGGAAACTAGCGAAGCTTCGAATTCACGCCATTCCCCTTTACTCATACCAGATGTTTCCTGAGTAACGTTTTCTCCAGCAATCATCCGCCGCACACAATCCATAGCCTTAGATGAAAGTGTCGCACCGCCCAAACGGTAGTCTTCGAAGGCCTGATAAGCAAATGGCACCCAATCCGATACTATCTTGCATATTTCATTAGCATAAACACGAATTTCAAATTGTGCATGAGCGTCCGCGCGCAAACGAAGGAAATGAAGGAGGTTATGCAAATCAACCTTCCAGTACCATTGCGTGTAGATATTTGCTGGCAGGTTCATTCTCGCCAATTCCCGTGCCAAGCCCTGCTGGCCATCGTCTGAGATCATTTCTTCATAATGATCATAACACCTCATCGCGTCATCACGAAGATATCGTAGTACGCGCTCAGCTTCTTCTCCAGTTAGCGCGCTGCCGCGGCCTTGATTATTGATAACCGATTGGGCTGCAAGGGCATTCTGTTCAGGAATGTAAAATTCTCGGTCCAAAATCGAATAGCGTGCGGAATATTCATTGACATTAGCGGTCCGATGCCTGATCCACTGCCTCGCGACAAAAACAGGCAATTTGACATGAAGTTTTATCTCGCACATCTCAAAAGGTGTAGAATGCCAGTGTCGCATAAGATAACGGATGAGACCTTCGTCGTTCTGAACGGACTTCGTTCCTTTGCCATAGCTGACCCTAGCCGCCTGACAGATTGAACTATCATCTCCCATATAGTCTATCACTCTTACAAATCCATGGTCCAGCACGGGATAGGCCGTATATAGATGGGCCTCTATGCCTGCGCTCACTGCTCTGCGTGTCTCATGGATATGGCTACGCTGCGCTTCAATTTCGGCAGTTTGTTCGGGCGACAGGGGCATCACAGAATCCTTTCCACTAAACGACTCACCTGTACTATATATTGATGACGATAGACTTGAAAATGCGACATCGGCGATAAATCTCGTAAATGCCACATTATTGTCTGCCTCTTAGTCCATTATTTTAATTGGTTTGAACACATCCGATTGATTTGTATCCGAAAGAGGGGGCAGTTTTTTGCAGATTTTATTCTGACGAAAAGACTTGTAAAAAATAAGACTGACGCTTTGCGTCAAATTACTGCCCCTTTCAAATCTGACATTGCCCTCGGCTTCGACAAAATTTTTTTGTTAATTCCCGCCAGAATTGAGAAATCGCCTCACAGTGATATAAACCATCTGGAAATAAATCGATTTTAACGTATCAGATGCTTCAGTATCGACGCAGAATAAAAGAATTACATTTTCAGCAGATACGATTCTGCATAGTAACTGGTCCTTTCGCAGCAACGGAGAAACTAAATAAAAGATTTATCATTTTTATATCGCGAATTATATTGATACGGAGATACGACATGCCGCAACTTCTAGTATTTTTACCAATCATTGAATCAAATGCACTAGGCGCTAATGGTAAGTTTTTGGTTTAAAATTTAGACTTAAGAAGGATGGATCTAGGGGTTATTCAAAAATGGCAAACAAGTTGGAATTCTGTCTCTATCCCCTGGAAATAAACTTTTGGGGAGTAATAATGCTATGCTCACATCACGCAACTTTTGATATTTAAACATTGCAAGAAACGGGCAGCCTTTTGTTAGTAAGTAGATGCTCCATGAAAATTGACATTTATACCGATCTAAGATTAGATCATGGCTCCATTCTGGCAAATCAATAATATTGGAATTCAAATGAGTATTCGCTATCTCCATACGATGGTACGTGTCCAAGACCTCGAAAAATCAATCCATTTCTTTGAATTACTTGGTCTCAATGAGATACGAAGAAATGACTATGATCAAGGTCGATTTACGCTCGTCTTTATGGCAGCGGATGGTCAGGAAGAATGCCCCGTTGAATTGACTTACAATTGGGATGGAGATGACGGCTTGCCCAGCGACAGCCGTCATTTTGGCCATTTGGCCTATGCCGTTGGTAATATTTATGAAACCTGCCAGCACCTTCAGGATAACGGAGTGATTATAAATCGGCCGCCAAGAGATGGAAGGATGGCATTCGTGCGATCACCAGATAATGTTTCTGTAGAACTTTTACAGAAAGATAAGCCTCTTGCGGTAGCTGAACCGTGGGCTTCCATGAAAAATACGGGCCACTGGTAACTTCACTGTAAGGATAGACTATTTATAGAATTGAAAATTTTCTGCCGTCGGGACAGCCGATGCGATTATTTCAAATAAATATCTAGGACCTATTTTTACGATTGATGTAAAAATCTCAGGGCACATACCGCTATTTTTGAAAGATCGGTAAAATTCATTTTAAGTCCTATAAATTAACGGATCTGATAGGCCTAATATCTCTTCACATGCTTTAAAATGTGCTAAATGACATCAACATACTAATAATCAATTACTTCTTTCAGGATCATAACTGTAGTATTTCGGACCCTCGGTGGTGCCCACGCCCAATGTAAAAGTTTTTCAGTTTACAGCTGACATCACTACCAAAGTAATATCCTAGTATTTTAATCTTTCCTGCAGTAAATTTACACTCGCAAAATAAAAAAGTAATAATGCCCAATAACGTTGAAATCTAAATACCCACAACGGTTCCAATTTGTCTTTTGCGACGCCCAAGAGAAAGTTGAAAAGTCATTCTGCCAAAGATCGAGCTCCTAAATATTTTTCCATAAAGAATGAATATTTTTTCGCGACACGCTTAGCTTTCCTATTCATACCAGCCTTTGACAAAAATACATTTTTCAGCAATGTAAAAAAAACGCTACGAATTGTTTAAAATATCAGTATCTTGATCTTAGATAAACTTGAATTTGATCGATCAAAGCCTCGTATCGCACCCCCCCTGTGGCCTGTCCAGACACCCACTGATACAGGTCTTGATCATTTTCCTCCAAGAATTCTTCATAAAGATCAAGTTGCGCACCACTCATCTTAATCAAGTGAGCTTCAGCAAAGCCAGATAGAATAATATCCATTTCTTTGATACCACGACGCATAGAGCGCATTTTAAGCCGTTTTAGACGGATCTCAGATATTTCTATCGTCATTCTTTATGCCTAAATTGATCGCGCAAGCGTTTTTCAAGCATACCGAGGCGATCTGATGAACTCCTTAAAACAGTTTTTAATTCTCGCATTTCCAGTAACATCTCATTTAGATCTTTTTCAACTTCAGGCTTGGTGTCTGGCTCGTCGACTCCTTCACCTTCGCCATTCAAAAGCCACATGACCGAGACATTAAGCAGCCCAGCTAGCATAGAAAGTTTATTGGCCCGAGGTTCTGATAAATCCTGCTCCCAACCCTTTAAAGTTGCGAGTTTTACACCCAGGCTTTTTGAAAGTTGGGGCTGGCTCATACCGCTTGCTTCGCGAGCTCCAGATATCCTGTCACCGAAAGTGGCCGTATCCGGCCCATACCAATTCATTTGCGTTTCTATCATCTTAATCCTTACCAACATTTGCGCTCTTGAAACAAACGTTAGCGCACCGTAAGACAAAATTGCCACTACTTCAAATAGGTGCTTAAAATGTCATTTCTGTCAAATTCACTTTCCAAGGTAAAACCGTCGCCGACCATCGCAATGTCATCTCTAGCAACAGAACTAAAAGCGAGCGGGCGGGATATCATCAGCCTAAGTGCAGGTGAACCAGATTTCGATACGCCAGATCATATTAAAGCAGCCGCGACAAAGGCAATCGCAGATGGAAAAACGAAGTACACTGCACCAGATGGTCTAATTGAATTGAAAGCAGGAATTTGCCGTAAATTTGACCGCGATAACGGCCTTAAATACGAAGTTGATCAAATATCTGTGGGGACTGGTGGCAAGCAAATTTTATATAACGCCCTAATCGCAACTATCAATCCGGGGGATGAGGTTATCATTCCCGCTCCATATTGGGTGAGTTATCCAGATATGGTGCTACTAGCAGGTGGTTCACCTGTCATCGTCGCGACTACAGCACAACAAAACTACAAATTAACAGCTGAGGCTCTGCGAAAAGTAATTTGCGATAAAACGAAGTGGTTCATCTTTAACTCACCGTCAAATCCGACAGGAGCCGGTTATAAATATGAAGAACTTAAAGAGCTAACGGAGGTTTTGCTAGATAATCCACATGTTTGGATTCTCACGGATGATATGTATGAACACCTTGTTTATGACGGATTTAAATTTGTGACTCCAGCGCAAGTTGAGCCCAAACTCTATAATCGCACTTTAACCTGTAATGGTGTTTCAAAAGCGTATGCTATGACCGGATGGCGCATCGGGTTTGCGGGCGGGCCCAAACCGCTAATAACGGCAATGCGCAAAGTGCAGAGTCAAAGCACGTCAAACCCCTGTACAATCAGCCAATGGGCCGCACTAGAGGCTCTTGATGGTATCACAGATTTTTTGGCCAGCAATAACGCAATATTCAAACGCCGGCGGGATCTTGTTGTTGCCGCTCTTAACCGTATTGAGGGCATAACCTGTCCAACGCCCGAAGGGGCTTTTTATGTCTATCCGTCAATTTCCGAAATCATGGGCAAACAAACCAAGACTGGCAAAATCATCAAAAACGATGAAGACTTCGCCATGGAACTTCTCAACCAAACAGGGGTTGCGGTCGTTTTTGGCTCCGCTTTCGGACTATCTCCAAATTTCCGTATCAGTTACGCAACATCAGATACACTATTAACTGAAGCCTGTAACAGAATAACTCAGTTTTGTGCAGAATTAGACTGAAGTGGCCATTCGAACGGTCTTTCTAAGTTTACCATAAACCCAAAACAAGCGGGCAATAAGCCCGCCTGCTGCGCAGGCCAGACCCAACGCTAAGCCAGCCCAAAGTCCTACTCCTTCCCATTGTAAGACAAAGCAGAACCAGTAAGCAATTGGAATACCAACACACCAATAGCTAAAAATGGCCATAGCCATGGGAATCGAAGTGTCATGCATGCCCCGCAAAATCCCAAGGGTCATAACTTGTGCTGCATCTACGGTTGAAAAAAGAGCTGCCATCAAAAGAAGTAAAGCTCCATATCTCAAAATATCCTGAAAATACGGTGATAATGGATCAACAAATAAAGACACCAAAACTTCAGGCACACTAAGGAATAGAATAACTGTCAGAAGGACAATGATAAGAGACGCCAATGCCGCACTCAACGCATTTTTTTTTAATGAGTGAAAATTTGCCGCGCCAAATGCTTGGCCCGCCTGGATGGTCGCGGCCTCTGAAAGTCCTACATGAATAACAAATGTGAGGCTGGTAATATGCAATGCGATACCGTGCGCTGCCAAAGGCACGGTTCCTAACCACCCCATCATAATCGTCGATGCGGAGAAAAGACCCGCCTCTGCAAGGCTGGTGACCCCGATAGGGATACCAAGCTGAAGAACCTTATGCATCGCGCTCCAATCCGGGCGCCATATTCGTACGAAGAGGGCCTGTTCGGGCAGCTTTTTAACGGCATATATGCATACGCCAACGGCCATAACAATATTCACAGAAAGAGACGCTATGGCAGACCCTTGCACCCCCAACTCCGGGAAGCTAATTTTGCCAAATATCAATACATAATTAAGCGGAATATTAATTAGAAACCCAGCAAGCGTAATGCATAATACAAACCGCATTAACTCCTGCGCTGATAAGTAAGACTTAATCACATCCAACGCCAGCGCTGGAAATATGGCAAATCCCACAATCACCAGATAGCGACTTGACAACATTGAGAGCTCGGGGGATTGACCGATCGCAGCTAATAGCGTCTCAGACCACCAAAAAGTAGGGAACACAGCAAAAGTAAAAGCTGCTGAAAGCCACAACCCCATTCGCGTGACGCGACGCGCCTGAACACAATCACCCTGCGCTATTGCACTTGCAACCAGTGGCATTATCGCACGCGCAAAGCCTGCACCCACGATAAAGATTACGAAAAAAACGGTGTGGCCTAATATCGCTGCGGCAAGCGCCTCAACAGAATACCAGCCAAGCATAACGCTATCGGTTAGGCCAATAGACATATGTGCAAAATGTCCCAAAACAAGTGGTCCACCCAGCCGGCACAGCGAATGGAAAGATTTTGAATAGTGAGACATGTAAAACATTTAATCCTGCTAGACCCTTATCAAATCCCAAGCAAGAAAAATGACCGAGACTCAATGTCGTAGCAGTGCCGATATAGAGCATATTATATCAAATAAAATAAACTAGATTAACCTAACTGGGGGTTGCAAACGGCTGTTAATGCACGTTCAAAACTTTTACATACGCCAACATAAGACGCGATCTCGCTAATTTAGGAATAATAGTTTACAGTTAGTTGAAATATTGAATTCAGATCCTTCACTCAGTCCAGCAATGGATCAAAACAGCGTGATTTGAGCTAGCTTGATCAAGTATCAAAATATTTTTTCACCAAGTCATTCCTATTCGGGGTTTAAATCACAGTTGTTTGTTAGGTTTTATAATAGTCCAAATTAGGAAATACACTGCCTGCATATCAGGATAACAAAAGTCTTTGTCATACTAGAAATTATTACCCTTTGCTTTATAAAGTCTTGATGCCACAGAACTAAAAAAGCCTAGGATGCATATGCTTCCCCCCCTTTCACTTTTAGCAGTCAAATGGCATACTGCTTGAAAATAAATGAGTAGCCTGAATGAGTGATTTACTGAGCCAAGCGGAAAATGACGATTATGATGCGTCTTCCATAGAAGTCTTGGAAGGCCTCGAACCTGTTCGTAAAAGGCCAGGAATGTATATCGGCGGTACTGACGAGCGCGCCTTGCATCACTTGGTTGCCGAAGTTCTCGACAACTCAATGGACGAAGCTGTCGCTGGACACGCGAACCGGATTGAAGTTGAATTACACGAAGATTTTTCTGTGACAATCCGCGACAACGGAAGAGGAATACCGATAGATCCTCATCCGAAATTTTCAGACAAATCAGCTTTAGAAGTCATTTTTTGCACTCTGCATTCAGGCGGAAAATTCAGTGGGAAAGCATATCAAACTTCTGGAGGGTTACACGGAGTTGGCGCATCGGTCGTAAATGCTCTTTCTGATAAGATGGTGGTGCAAGTTGCCAAAAATAAAGAGCTCTACGAACAACAGTTTTCGCGCGGACTGCCATTGGGAGGTTTACAAAAGCTTGGAGCGACACAAAATCGGCGCGGGACGAGTATTAGGTTCCATGCGGATGCTGACATTTTCGGACAGCACCGCTTTAAACCCAGTCGATTGCTTAAATCAATCCGATCGAAAGCATATCTATTTAGCGGCGTTGAAATTCGCTGGAAGTCAGCCATTGATGATGGCCAAACTCTCCGCGAAGCAACTTTCCATTTCCCGGGTGGATTAGGGGATTATTTGAAGGAAACTCTTAACGGAGCAACCACATATGCCAATCAACCGTTTCGAGGAGTCGTAGAATTCTATGAACGTTTCAAAGTCCCCGGAAAAATTGAATGGGCCATAAACTGGACACCGACGCGGGATGGTTTCATCCAATCCTATTGTAATACAGTACCAACTCCAGAAGGTGGAACGCACGAAGTCGGCTTCTGGGCGGCAATCCTGAAGGGCATCCGCGCTTATGGAGAACTGGTCAATAATCGCAAAGCAAAAGATATCTCGCGGGATGATCTCACGTCCGGGGGTTGTGCACTGGTCAGCTGTTTTATTAGTGAACCAGAATTTGTTGGTCAGACAAAAGACCGCCTCGCAACAGTTGAAGCGCATCGTTTGGTTGAAAATTCGGTCAGAGACCATTTTGATAATTGGTTGGCAGCAGATACAAAATCAGCAGGTGCCATTCTTGATTTCCTTGTTCTACGAGCCGAAGAAAGGCTTCGCAGGCGACAAGAAAAAGAAACCCAGCGAAAAACAGCGACCAAAAAATTGCGGTTGCCTGGAAAGCTTGTAGATTGTTCGGCGACATCACGCCAAGGTACTGAAATTTTCCTTGTCGAAGGCGACAGCGCGGGCGGTTCCGCAAAAATGGCCCGAGAGCGAAAAACACAGGCACTTTTGCCCTTAAGGGGGAAAATACTGAACGTGCTTGGCGCCGCCAGCTCTAAATTGGGAACTAATCAGGAAATCAATGATTTGTCCCAAGCCCTCGGTGTCGGCCTAGGGACCAGATTTGTTCTTGATGACCTTCGCTATGAAAAAATAATTATTATGACCGACGCAGATGTGGATGGAGCTCATATTGCAGCCTTGCTTATGACTTTTTTCTTCACTCAGATGCGTCCAATGATTGATGCGGGTCATCTCTATCTTGCCTGCCCTCCACTTTACCGTCTGACACAAGGGGCAAATCGGGTTTATTGCATTGACGAGCATGAACGAGACGCGTGGTTTGACAAGGGCCTAGGTGGCAAAGGAAAAATAGAAGTCAGCCGATTTAAAGGTCTTGGAGAAATGAATGCGAAAGACCTGAAAGAGACAACTATGGATCCCGAGACCCGCAAACTTATACGAGTAAGCATTGACGAAGATGAACCCGGTGAGACAGGAAACCTTGTCGAGCGACTTATGGGCAAAAAACCAGAAATGCGATTTGAGTATATTCAAGAAAATGCAAAATTCGTTCAAGAGTTAGACGTATAATCCAACTAAGAATGAGGGTGATTTGATGTAGTGCATCTGCACTCACCATGCTGGCTCCGGGGACTATTATTACCATTAAGAAAATTATTGAAGCTCCAAGATTCTCACCCAGTCAGCATGCTTAATTTTACAACTTGAGTATTTAGCACCAATTTCTGCCAAACAGTTATTAATTCTAGTCAGTATTTTTATACGTGGTTGGCTTTTGGCTGTTGATTAGCGCAGTATTAAACCAGTAGTTAGGTGTGATGTGAAAAGAACATTCCTCATAGAGTAATATCACGATTGAATTTCCAATTTATCTTTAACATCCGGCTGAACGCCAACCTAGTTATTAAGCAAAGTAAATCTAACAATCGCCTCCCAAGATGGTTACTTAATGCTTTTAAGGCACTAATAAGATGACAGATGTGGTATGCATCAACCTAAAGCTGGAACTAGCTTTGAAGATAACCACGTTGATCGGGGGCTACACAAAAAATCTAGGTTTTAAAGGTTCACCCAACTCCTCGTACGCCCTTGAATATTCAGAAAAGCCATACAGCAGTATTAAAATGGATTACAGGGCACTCCTTATTTTCGCGAAAATACCTACTATCATTTAACTCAACAAAATTTGACATGACTTAACTTTCAAAAGCTAGCCCCAAAGCTTCAAATTAGGTTAAACATGAGTAAACAATACCAAGCTGACAAAGGAATGATAATGACAACTCGCTTCACGTTACGATTTGCACAGCAATTTCTTGAAAAAAATTTTGCACCTTGGATTATCGATCTCAAACCAAAGCTTATGATCTGCGACAGAGGGACTGCCCAAATAGAAATTCCAATATCCCCTCATATCCAACGCGTTGGAGGAATTGTCTGTGGGCAAGCCATGGGCGCACTTGCCGACACCTGTATGGTCTTTGCATGTTTTAGCCATATGAACAAATTGTTACCCGTTGCCACAACAACACTCGATACTCAATTTTTGCGGCCTGCAATGGGCGTCACCCTAACTTGTAATGCTAAGGTTGAACGCGCCGGCAAGGCGATCTTCTTCCTCAGTGCGGCACTCATAACAAACCCAAACGATAAAGTGGTCGCAAAATCGACTGCAACTTTCTATCTAGCGCAATAGAGTTTGTTGATCTTAATGGCAACATCCTTTGCCAAGCGCCTTCAAACGCCAATAGTTATAGGGCAAAGGAGTAACATACCCCGCAAATAGCATAAACGGGATGACCCACCAAGTCAGCTTCGCGCCTCCAGTCATCAAGACATCGACTAGATTCATCGCCGCTTCCATAGAGACCATCGAGATTAGCGACATACCAATGGCTGTTTTAAAGGCGAGTCCAAGTACCATTTGGCGTGACAGAATAAAAGTCTCGAGCGCAATAGACGTCATAAGCCCATTGATGATCGCCAAGGTCATAATAGCCAAAGTTGGCCAAGCTATGCCTGTAAACTGAAAAAATGCAATCGTACCAAAATCACCAATAGAGCATCCAAGCAGACACCAAGAGGTATTCTTGGCCGCAGTCCGCCAAGTGTGCCGGCAGCCCCAATTGATTGACAAATTTTGCGATATAACAGTCATTTCATCACCTTGCTCTTTTCACATCTACACACTAGTCTCTCCATTAACTGGAAGGTCAAGGGCTATCATGAAAATTTCTGAAGCATCCGAACAGTCAGGCTTACGCGTCAAAACGATACGCTATTATTCCGACATCGGACTTGTAGCTCCATCTGGACGCAACGATGCAGGCTACAGGCAATATGATAAAACGAGTTTACAACAACTGATATTTATTCGACGCGCTCGTGAGTTTGGGTTTTCAATCCCAGAATGCCGTGACCTTTTAGGTCTTTATTCTGACAAAGCTCGCTCAAGCGCTGACGTCAAAAAAATTGCCAGTACTCGATTGGAAGACATCCGGAAGAAACAAGATGAACTGCAATGCCTGCACGATGAACTCTTTCATTTGGTTCAAAATTGCAGAGGCGACGATCGGCCCGACTGTCCTATTATCTCAAATTTAGCCGAGATGAAATAGCCATAGACAAAGGAAGTCAAATTTTCCTGTTGACCTCATCTCAGGTCACTTGTACTCCAACCCTCACTCTTTGTTCACAAGAGGTATGGGCGACAGGCCGCAAGGTGTGGCAGGGGACTGTAACTCCCTCGCGGAGACGCACGCCTGGTTCGATTCCAGGGTCGCCCACCACTTCAGTAAAAAAACTTATCGGCAAAAATGTTATATAGCTAAGTTTTATCTTTCTCAGCGATCCAATTGTGGTCAGGATGGTTTTTAAATCGCCATTTTCTTAATGGGCCAGCCATCACATTTAAATAGTACATCTCATACCCATAGGGCACAGCACATGGATGATGTCCCTTTGGAACCAATACAACATCGTGATTTTCTACTGTCATTGTCTCATCAAGAGAGCCGTCTTCAGTGAAAACCCTCTGATGTCCATAGCCTTTTGATGGATTCAAACGATGATAATATGTCTCTTCAAGATAAGTCATATTTGGAAAATCATCCTCATCATGTCGATGTGGAGGATAAGATGACCAATGACCCGAAGGTGTAAAAACCTCAGTCACCAGCAAGCTGCTTGCAACATCTCTGTCCTCCATCGCTATATTATTTATATACCTGGTATTAGTTCCCTTTCCACGAGCCGTTAGCTCAATTCCGGTGGGGCCGATCTGAGTAGCTTTATATTTTTTCGTACAAGGTGCTGAGCAAACTGCAAGTGTACATTGTGTAGCGGGATCGACAGACCAATTAGTTTCACTGGGCACATAAACGCAATGCGGTGGCGATTTTTCGAACACATCTAAACGGTCGCCCAGCATTCCAAACTTTTTACCGTCTGCTACGATTTCTGCATGCCCTTCAACTAGAACTAAGATGACCTCTTCATCGAAAGTTTCCTGTTTTATTAACTGGCCCTCTTCCAATAAATATAAACTAAAACCTACATAACCCCATCCAGCCTTTTTGGCCGAGATATCATGAATTTTTCCTACAGTACTGGCAGGCTTCATTAATAATTTAGACATAATAATTCCCTAGCTATTTTTATGTTCAAGAGCCTTGAAAACTCCCCTCAACTCAGCCAGCCCCTTTAATCGACCAATAGCAGGATATCCTGGCATTGCATTCCGCCCATGATCATCAAGGATATTCTGACCGTGATCAGGTCGCATGGGAATAGACCAGTCTTCCCTTCCTTCAGCCTTGCGACGACTTTCTTCTCGAACAATTTCAGAGATAGTCGCAATCATATCTGTATTTCCTGACAAATGTTCGTCTTCGTAGAAACTAGTTGGTTTTTTTTCTTGTTCTCTAGTCACATTTCTCAGGTGAAGGAAATGAATGTGCTGTCCCATTCGGGAAACCATTCCAGGTAGATCATTCTCAAAACCGGTTCCCAATGAGCCAGTACAAAGAGTTATTCCATTAGCCTTGCTTGGATGAATATTTAATAACCAATTGTAATCTTCTTCCGTAGACATAATACGGGGCAAACCCAGCAGAGGCCACGGAGGATCGTCAGGATGACAACATAGACGCACCCCCAGTTTTTCAGCAGTTGGGACGACAGCGTCCAAAAAATATTTAAAATTTTCTCTTAACTTATCAGCGTCAATTCCAGAATAACCTTCCAGTCTTGTTTTTACTTCCCCAAAAGTTAAGTTCTCTCCAGCACCAGGCAAACCTGCTGTGATATTTTTAGTAAGAAGTAATTTTTTTTCTGTTGAAAAACTTTCAAAACGATTTTTTGCTTTATCTACCAAATGTTTTTCGTAATCATTTTGCGCATTGATCCGCTCCAGAATGAAACAATCAAAAGCAATAAAATCTAACAAATCAAAATACATAGCGGTAGCTCCACTAGACATTGGAGCAGCCAACTCGGTACGAGTCCAATCAAGAATTGGCATGAAGTTGTAACAAATCACATTTATGCCTAGTTCTGATAAGTTTTCCATCGACTCAATCCAAGCTTTTATGTGCTCGTCTCGTGGGTGAGAACCCGTTTTTATAGTCTCACTGACCGGTAAACTTTCAACTACTTCCCATGATAAGTGGGTTGGCTGACTTTTTGACCCAGTAATTTCTGTTAATCTGGAAGAAATTTCTTCTTTCTTCCAAACTATTCCTGGTTCCAAATGATAAAGTGAAGTAACTATACCAGAGGCGCCAGTTTGCCTAATATCGCTTAAAGTGACTTTATCTTTTGGCCCAAACCACCGCCAAGTTTCAATCATGATCGCTCCATATATCAAATTTTGATGAGATCCCAAACCGATCTGCTAATAGTTTAAATTGCTTGATAGTGACCGGATCAAGAACAACACCATTTTTATCTCTGTCATGAGCAGTTTGCCATTCTCTATCTCCTGGTGCCATTACAACAGACTTTTCTTTAGTCTCACTATTCCGCAGTAAATTAAGATATCTCTGCATACCTTTCTTTAGTAAAAAGGAACCTAAAAACCCTTCTGGATCTATAGCAATTACAAATGCTCCTAATTCTCTTGGTGTTGTCATATCTGGACCTGACATTGGCAGTAACTCAGGTGATAGTTTCATTCCTGTTAAAACTGCCGAGAAAATTTCCGAAATACCCCCAAGCCCCGCCCCTTTAAACCCAAACCGTGCTCCAAGAGGATCAAGCATTTCAGCAACATGCGGGTCGAGTGTAGAATTCCCAATTTTATCAGAAGCAACGTCCTGGGGTAATTTTTGATCTAATGAACGAAAAAGTTCAACTCTATTAAAAGGTACCGAACTTGTTGCCATATCAAAAAGCCATGGGTCTGGCTCACCTGTAGGAACGGCCATTGAAATTGGGTTTGTCCCATGAAATCTTTCTGCCCCATCAAATAGTCTCACAAAACTATCAGAATTGCAGAAAGCTAATGCAATCATATCTTTTTTAGCTGCGTGTAGCGTGTAGGCACCTGCTGGGCCAAAGTGAGATGAGTTCGTAATACCAACGGCCGCAATGCCCGTTTTCCTTGCCATTTCAATGGCGTGATCCATTGCCGTATAGGTTGGCAAAGCACCCTGGGAGTGATCTCCATCTAGCAATCCACTACCCAACTTTAACTTTTTAAATTTTATAGAAGGGTTTTTATTAAGTCTACCAGTCTCCAAAACATTAATATAATGAGGTATCAAGCGAACTCCATGACTATCCACGCCAAAGCGGGTGCCATGCATGACACTAGAAACGCAGGCACTGGCAACATTTTGCTCCGCACCTATCAAATCAAAAAGTTTAAGACAAAAGTCCTGAATTTTATTGAGTGGTTTTGGTGTCATTTTCACCTTTTGTAACTTCATCCTGAATATTGATGCCATTCAGTTTTCCAATATGATCGACGAGCATCGGGACATAATCATCACCAGCGCCAATTGCAGTAGCATGCATGTAATACTGTTTAGCGGCAGCACTCATTAAATTAGCCATTCCAGCATCATGTGCCATCTGATTGACATAGCTGATATCTTTTGCGGCATTTGTTAGTGTGAATTTATGGGCATCTGGATCTCGACCTACTAAATACCGCATGAATGTTTCAAAGAAACCTGTATTTAGCCGACTATTACCAATTACATCATTTACCTTTTGCGGAGAAATGCCAGATTTTGCAGCTAAAACTGTAGCTTCAGAATAAAGTGCTCCATAACTCATTGCGAGGAAATTCATTATTAATTTCATTTTATGACCTGAACCAATAGGCCCTAAATGAGTTGCAGTTGCTGACCATGAACCAATTATTGGCTTAACAGTCTCAAAAATATGATCATCTGCACCTACCAAAGCATCTAAAGTTCCTAGGGCTGCCTCTTTTGGTGTTCGGCCAAGCGGAGCATCAACAAATTCTATACCCACTTGTTTCAAAGCTTTCGACATACGCAGCGATGACTCGGGATCTGAAGTGGATGTATCGATAACAATCACCCCAATTTTAGCATTCTCTATAATACCTCCTGGACCTTCTAAAACAGTTTCTACCTGATCAGAGTTTGCGAGGCATAAATGAATTATGTCAGCAGTTTTCATTAAGGTAGCTATTGATTCAGCCTCAACCGCACCTTTTTTAACCAAATCATCAATCGGAGTGCGATTTTGGTTACCTTTTATTATAAGTGGGTAGCCATTTTTAAGTATATTTGCAGCCATACCATGACCCATAAAACCCACACCAATAAAACCTATTGTTGGTTTTTCACTCATTAGCCTGCTCCAAATATATTTTTAAATTTAACAATACATTTGCGGAAACCATCTTCAAAATTTCCATTTCCAGGGTGATAAACGCTTTCAAATGAAATCACTCCTTCATAATGGTCTTTGATAAGAGCCGCTGCCATATCTTTAAAAAGAGGACCCAACTGCCCCTCTCCCATTTCTTTTACAGTTAGTGTTGCTTTCGGTGTATCAACAAGAACATCTTTAATGTGAATATGTCCTAGGTACCCGCCTCTTACCTCTTCATACCCATCAGGAAATGCTAATTCGTGACACCAACAATTGTTTCCAGGGTCCCACAAGACTTTTAGAATATCTTTTGCATTCAGCTCATCTATCAATTTTCGAGCTGTATAGTTCGAATTGACCATCGTACCGTTACCTGTTTCAACTGCTAGCTTTACTCCTGCGCTTCGAGCAAATTCTACAGCAGGTTCTATCATAGGAGCCATAGTATCCCATGCACCATGCGCGACATTCCACTTTTCTGCTCCGTTAAATCCCCATAATATTTGTTCTTTTTTTTGCGTCATTATTCGAACGAATGGAGACCCAACAATATGAGCCATCTCAACTACTCTTTTAAGGGCGTCCATATGCTTGATGTGTAACGTATCACCCGGTTTGTTTTGAGAAGTCATTCCAGCAAATATATGACGTGAAAGACAACTCACTGGCTTACCGCGATCTCTAAGGAGATTATCAATATCTTTTATTTCAGTTTTAGAGTGATCACCAACCTCTTTCTCACCGACAAACTGTAGCTCTGCATATTCAAGATCAAACTCATCCATAACATCTACAGAGTGAGCCAGATCGCGACTTATGCCATCACAAATTACACCTAATTTCATTTTGCTCTCCTAGCGATGCAGTTCAGCACCAACGATATCTTCAATAACACGAGTACATACCCAATTGTCACCATTCGGATATTTAGTTCGGCCAGCGTGAAATACCTGCATTGCTGCTGAAGCAGTATGCATTGGAACCCCAAGATTTTCTGCAAGGTTTAACGAAATCGTTAAGTCTTTGTGCATTGTATTTATGTGACTTCCAGTACCTTCAAATTTTCGATCTATGATTTTTTCCAAGGCATTATTCACTATTCCACAGCCAGCAGAGGATGTTGAAAAAACTGTATGCAAGACTTCGCCACTAATACCTGCTTTTGCCGCCAAAGCAGCCGCTTCAAAGGTTGCCGAAAATTGAGCTCCAATCAGAGATTGCAAGCAAGCCTTTACGGTTTGACCTTTACCTGGTTCAGTTCCAACGTGGTGAATATTTGAAGCAATAGCCTCTAAAATATCTCTATTTTCGTCCATAACATCTTTTGTTGCGGAAGCCATAAGGGTGAGACTGCCAGACTGTGCTCCTGGGAACCCGCCGGACACAGGCGTATCGATAAATTTAACACCAGTATCTTTGATTGATTGACCAATCTCTTCGGCTTCTGAGGGCTTGATAGTAGCAGAGAGAATAATTGTACTTCCCAGACTCATATTTTTTGCAAGACCATCTTTATCAAAAATAATTGACTTTGCCTGATCCCCATTCATGACCATGACGAAGACTGCATCACATTTTTTGCCAAGGGTAGCGATTGATGTTTCTAATGACCCTCCCATTTTTTTAAATGCTTCCTGCCGTGCAGGTAGAAGATCGGATCCGAAAACTTTAAATCCATTTTTTATTAAATTCAGAGCAATGCCACTGCCCATATCGCCTAAACCAATTACACCGACGTTTTTCATTTTTCACCTTTAATATGTTGATCTTCCACCTGATAAGTCAAAAACTG
>CAJWEI010000044.1 GCA_913031285.1 uncultured Alphaproteobacteria bacterium
ATGACCCTTTCAGGAACGGCAGGGATCACGTTTTTATTTCTTGTAGATATAGCCAATCTGTTTTGGATATCTAAGCTTGGCGAGACGCAGCTTGTCGCGGCCGTCGGTTTTGCTTTTGCAATACAGTATTTTTCGGTTTCTTTTGGTCTTGGACTGATGATTGCATCGACGGCTCTTGTCTCGCGAAGTATTGGGCAAGGGCGGCGTCAAGAAGCAAGGCAGCAGGCCAGCTCAACTATGGCTCTTTCCATATTTATTCAATGCACTGTCGCAGGTTTTTTTCTTTTCTTTTGTGTGGACTTGGTGTCTCTCATTGGAGCAGAAGGCGAAACTGCGGATCTTACAGAGCGCTATTTAAAGTTTACGTTACCCTCTTTGCCTCTTATGGCGATAGGTATGATCGGCAGCGCTATACTTCGCGCTGAGGGCGATGCTTACCGGGCTATGTTTGTAACGCTTGGGTCTGGCTTGGTCGCCATGCTGGTTGATCCCATTCTGATTATTTGGCTCGATCTGCGGCTGGACGGGGCTGGTGTGGCTGTATGGGTTTCTCGGATTTGCATGGCCGCACTTGCGCTTTGGTTTGTGATTGGCAAACATAATCTTTTGGCGCGACCTACGGCCTTGGACATCCGCGCAAACTTAACACCCTTTAGCATGATCGCAGGCCCCACCATTCTGACCCAGTTGGCGACACCCTTTGGGAGTTATCTTCTCACGACAGTTGTCGCAGGCTTTGGCGATAGTGCTGTTGCGGCCTGGGCTTTGATCAACCGACTGACAGTATTGGCGTTTGGTGGTATATTTTCCCTCTCCGGCGCTATCGGAGGGATTTTTGGTCAAAACTTTGGAGCTCAGAGATATGATCGGTTGCGCAGTACTTATCGGGATGCCCTTATCTTCTGCCTAGGATACCCAACCATTGTCTGGATAGTCCTTATGCTTGCAAATGACTGGGTTGCACAGGAATTTGGCCTTGATGTTGAAGGAGTGACGCTCCTTAAGGCCTTTACTCACGTGGGCGCCGCTGCATTCGTTTTTACGGGAATGATGTTCGTTGCAACCGCTGCCTTTAACAATCTAGGCCGACCCATTTATTCGACTGTGTTGAATTGGACCAGAGAAGGGGTTGTTACCTTTCCTCTTGCTATTTATCTGGCAAGTGCGTTTGCGGCGGTGGGAGTGATCTATGCGCAGGCCGTGGTTGCACTTTTGTTGGGCGTTTTGGCAACGATCTGGGGATTTTGTTTTATCCTAAGTGAGCCAGGCAAAGGGAAAAAACCTGCAGTTATAAAGCTGATATAGCACCGTAAGAATAGAATACTGGAGACAAGAATGCCTACATTTACCGCCCTCACAACTCTTTTGTCTAAGACCTCTGCTGAGGCACTGGGCTTGGCTATGGAACGCCTTGAACCGAAACCAACGGGTGTTGGTGTTTTTGAACTCGAAGACGGTTCTGGTCTTTGGGAAGTTGGTGGGTACTTCTCATCAGCTCCAGATTTGACGGCTTTGACAATTCTGGAGGCTGCTTTTGCGGCTAAACCATTTGCCTTGTCAGAATTACCTGAAATTGATTGGGTGAGTAAAGTGACAAGAGAATTACAACCCGTCGAAGCTGGTCGCTTTTTCATCTATGGCAGTCATGATGCCGATAAAGTGCCACAAGATCGGATTGGTTTATTGATCGAAGCCGCTATGGCGTTTGGGACTGGTCACCATGGGACCACGCTGGGCTGCCTGAGAGCGCTTGATAGGCTTGCGGCGAATGGATTTCAAGGTCGCAGCGTCATTGATGTGGGATGTGGGACTGCAGTGCTTGCCATGGCTGCAGCAGCGATTTGGCCAGACCCTATCTTGGCAAGTGACGTCGACGAAGTCGCTGTCGATGTGGCACGGGCCAACGTGGCGGCCAACAATTTGTCAGATAAGATCAGATGTTTAGAGGCTGCCGGGTTTGATAACCCTGACCTGAGACAAAGTGCACCGTTCGATTTGGTCTTTGCCAATATTCTTAAAGGACCACTAATTGCTTTGGCACCAGCAATGAGTACACATATGAAGTTAGGCGGCTACGCTATACTGTCTGGACTATTGATCGAACAAGCCGAAGATGTCCTAGCGTCCTATCATCAGAACGATCTGTACTTAGAAGATCGTGAAGATATTGATGAGTGGTCAACGCTGACGCTTGTCAAAGTTCGATAAAAAAGTTTACATGCCTTGTGCTATGCTACCTGAAAACCAACAAGAAGAAGCGTTGGTTGTTCAATCAATTTACCCGCCAAACGCGATGGTATCAATGTCGCCAAAGCACAAGCCGTTATCGTCAAGCTCACGATCTGTTAGCCGCGATAGGCTTTGTGTCAAACGTACGAGTTTCCATGTCGTAAATGACGACGCAAGAGACGCAAAGACATGATGTGGTTTGCCAGTCGAACAAACGAATGAATCCATAGTTAGTGCGGCCATTTCGATTATTTATTTAATATTTTTAGGGGGGATGTTCTAACGCTTAGTTAGGATAGATTTTATAATAAAAAATGACCTTTGTGCATTCCCCATATGATTTTTTTGCATGGCTTAAATAGATTTAAATCTATATAATTTTTTATTTATTCTATAATTAAACCCTGCTAAAATATTTTATATTAGGGGTTGGGTTTACTGATTTTGTTTTAGTTTTATTTTATTTCCGATTGGCTTTTGTTCACGTTTCGTGCTAAACATTTAAAAGTAAAATAATCAAGGCAGTCAAAATGCGGGTATTGGGCGTAGATCCTGGGTTGAGAAATATGGGCTGGGGAATAATTGACGTAAAGGCAAGCCGGATTTCTCATGTTGCGAATGGAACCTGCCATTCAAGTGGGACCGATCTCTCGCAGCGTTTATTATCTCTTTATAACCAACTAACTGAGGTCCTGCTGCACTGGAAGCCAGAGACGGCTGCAGTTGAGCAGACCTTCGTTAATAAAGACGCTGTTGCAACTTTGAAACTGGGGCAAGCGCGCGCTGTTGCTTTGATCGTTCCCGCACAGTTGGGACTTAAAGTAGCTGAATATGCACCGAACAAGGTGAAAAAAACGGTCGTTGGAGTGGGTCATGCTGATAAGACACAGATTGGCCATATGGTGCGTCTGCAACTTCCGGGGGCTACCATCGTGGGGCTGGATGCTGCAGATGCTTTAGCTATTGCACTATGTCATGCTCATCATTCAGGCGCTTCGGACAAGCTTAACGCTGCATTGGCAAAGGCAGGAGCATGATAGGCAAACTTTCAGGTCGTATCGAATATCGTGCGGATGATCATATCTTGCTGGATGTGCGTGGGGTCGGGTATCTGGTATATTGTTCGGATCGTACATTGATGGCATTGCCCAGTGTGGGCGAAGCGGTCTCGCTTTACACTGATATGGTGGTGCGTGATGATTTGATGCAGTTATTTGGATTTCTGGCGCTGTTGGAAAAAGAATGGCATCGCCTGCTACTGACGGTACAGGGCGTAGGAGCGAGAGCATCGCTGGCAATTCTAGGCGCTCTGGGCCCGGATGGCGTCAGTCGGGCGATTGCTTTGGGGGATTGGAATGCGGTAAAAGCAGCCCGAGGCATTGGCCCAAAAACGGCCCAGCGTGTCGTCAATGAACTTAAGGACAAAGCGCCAAAGGTAATGGCGATGTCTACTGCTGATAAGATCTCAGCACCTGCAATATCCGAATTAGATGATGTTATTGAACCAATTGCACCGACGCTGCCAAATTCAGCTTTCAACCCGGTTTCAAACACCAGTGCGCAAGCAGATGCGATGTCTGCTTTGAGCAATCTAGGGTATGGTCCAGGGGATGCGGCAGCCGCAGTTGTCAAAGCGATGACCGAAGATAATACGCAGGATGCTGCCGCCCTTATTCGGGCGGCTTTGAAACTTTTGGCACCAAAAGGATAGTGGATGAGTGAACCAGATCCCTTGATGCGTCCAGAAGAGATGCTGGAAGATACTGATCGGGCGTTGCGGCCTCAGGCACTTGGCGATTTCGTAGGTCAGGTGGAGGCCCGCGCCAATCTTAACGTCTTCATTCAATCAGCCCGCCAGCGGGGTGCAGCGATGGATCATACTCTTTTTTATGGTCCGCCAGGGCTTGGCAAAACGACACTTGCTCAGATCATCAGTCGTGAGCTTGGTGTGAATTTCAGAATGACATCTGGACCAGTTCTGGCTAAGGCTGGAGATCTCGCGGCTATCTTGACCAATCTCGAAGCCCGAGATGTTTTGTTTATCGACGAAATTCACCGTCTTAATCCTGTGGTAGAGGAAGTCTTGTATCCCGCATTGGAGGATTTCGAGCTCGATTTAGTGATTGGTGAAGGCCCGGCGGCGCGCACTGTTCGAATTGAGCTTCAGCCTTTTACATTGGTGGGCGCGACTACGCGCCTTGGTCTGTTGACGACGCCGCTTCGAGATAGGTTTGGAATTCCAACCCGCCTTCAGTTTTACACTGATGATGAGCTTTTTCAGATCGTGACGCGGAATGCACACAAGCTTGGCACACCTGCCGATGAGGGTGGCGCTCGCGAGATTGCGCGGCGCGCTCGAGGTACGCCGCGCATTGCCGGTCGTCTGTTGCGCCGTGTCGTAGATTTTGCTGTTGTTGAAGGGGATGGTAAAGTTACAAAGGCTTTGGCCGATCATGCATTGACGCGATTGGCTGTCGATAACCTTGGGCTGGATAGTGCGGATAGGCGTTATTTAACGTTGATTGCTGAGCATTATGGAGGTGGGCCCGTCGGTGTCGAAACGTTAAGTGCGGCCCTGTCCGAAAGCCGTGATGCGCTGGAAGATGTGATTGAGCCTTATCTTTTGCAGCAAGGCCTAGTGCAACGCACACCGAGAGGGCGCATGCTAGGTCAGCGTGGGTGGAACCATTTGGGGTTGCGGGCTCCCAAAAGTGAGACTGACCTTTTCAATTAAATGAATTATTGATAAAGTGCGCCGCCCGGTTTGATCTAATCCAAACGGATCTGGGGAAACAGCATTGCCGATTAAACTGTTTCATTCCGGGCGGCAAAAAATAAAACGGCTAGTTTTGGAAATCTTTAGGAAAAACAGATGTAAATCCGTTTTTAATAAAAATAGATATTTTTTCTGGGACAAGCGCCTGCTAGATGAATGGTATGCCTTCGCTTTAAAAAATTGCAAAATATTGATATAAACAGGTGATCTTAATACTTTTCCGATACCAAAATCATAAGGAGGCTCAATGAGCCCAGAAGAAATAGAAGCGTATTTTACTCGGAACGATAAAACATTTGCTTTCGCGCGGTGGGGACGCCCAATAGCGCCGATTGTATTCGGAGTTGAGGATGAAACACTACGCCTTTTTAAAGCAACAATTGAGGCTGTAGCCACTCTTGCCAGCCACCCAATATCTGAAACTGACCCAGAGCTTGGCAGCAATTTGATGGTTTTCTTTTTTCGAAACTGGAAAGAATTGCGTGACGTCCCCAAACTTGACCAGATAGTGCCTGAACTTAGCTCTCTCGTGCTAAAGCTTGAACAAGCTAAAGCCAACCAATATCGCGTTTTTCGCTTTGACAAGGCCGGTGGGATAAAAGCATGTTTTATCTTTATACTTATGGATGAGCACTTAAATACAGTTTCGGGTGAGACACTGTGCCTATCGCAAATCGTTCAATCAATTCTGTTATGGTCTGATGTTGCATTTCTAAATGCATCTCCTCTAGCACTCTTGCCCAGCGGTGAGGCGATATTACGGCCAGAAATTGGTGCACTTATCCGCGCGGCATACGATCCTGCACTTGCAGTATATTCAGACCAGCCCTCCCATGCCCTGCGCCTGTTTGCTCGGATGCAAACCCAAATGGCGCTTTGAAGATGCAACAACATGTTTTTCCACTTCGAGTCTATTACGAAGATACAGATCTTGCTGGGATTGTTTATTATGCGAATTATCTCAAATTCATCGAACGGGCGAGAACCGAATGGGTTCGCAATCTTGGTGTGGATCAAACTGCGCTCAAAACGGATCACGGGGTCGTTTTTGCTGTGCGTCATATCACAGCTGATTACATCAGACCTGCGCGATTTGATGAGGCTTTAGATGTGGTGACAAGGCTCAAGAGTGTGTCAGCCGCTCGCCTCGTCCTTAATCAAGATGTCTGCCGGGAGGGTTTAATTTTATTCAAATCGAGCGTGACGCTTGTGGCACTCTCTAATGCTGGACGACCGGTTCGCTTGCCGGCGGAATTTCGCCATATTGAGTGTTAGGATTCCTTTGCAGCGGATACAGGTAACTATAATGAAGCTCATGCCTTGGTTTTAGTATAAATCTGCTGTAGTTTCTGATCAAAACAACAGTTAATGACTAACTGAAGGGCAGTTAAATGGAAACGGAAGCGCTGGCATTGGCCCAAGAGATGGATTTTTCTTTTCTGGCCCTTTTCGCTCGGGCTACGCTGACAGTTAAGTTGGTAATTTTGATTTTGATAGGGTCCTCATTTTGGGCTTGGTCAATTATCGTGCAAAGGATGATTATTTACCGGCGAGCAAAAATTGAGGCACGACGCTTTGATCGGTCTTTTTGGTCGGGACAGCCGTTGGACGAGTTGTTCGAAAAAATTGGCACAGAGCCCAAGGGCCGGTCTCAAAAGATTTTTGCTGCCGGCATGGTCGAATGGGATAGGAGCCACCGTTCCGATGGAAAATTGATGGCAGGTGTTCAATCTAGGATCGAACGATCTATGAATGTTGCTGTTACCCGAGAGGCAGAGTCTCTGCAGTCTGGTTTGCCGGTTCTTGCAACGGTTGGATCCACTGCGCCTTTTATTGGATTATTTGGCACAGTTTGGGGAATTATGAACGCATTCATCGAAATTGCAAAGCAGCAAAATACAAACCTGGCGGTGGTTGCACCCGGTATCGCTGAGGCTCTGCTGGCCACTGGCCTAGGACTTTTGGCGGCTATTCCTGCAGTTATTTTCTATAACAAACTTAGTGGCGATAGTGAACGTATAATAGCAGGATATGAAAGTTTTGCCGATGAGTTTGCGACAATTTTAAGCCGACAGTTGGACAGCTGATATGCCGGCTGGTTTGGAGAAGCAGCCCTCGACGCGAAGGCGTAGTCAAAAGCGTCACAGTAAACCGATGGCTGAGATTAATGTGACACCTTTCGTCGATGTCATGCTGGTTTTATTGATTGTTTTTATGGTTGCTGCGCCAATGCTGACGGTTGGTGTGCCCGTAGAACTTCCTAAAACGGTGGCCAATGCGCTGCCAACGGACAAAGAAGAACCACTAACTGTTACAATAACGGCACTGGGCACGGTGCTGCTACAAAAAACAGAGACGCCTGTTGATCAACTTGTCAACAAACTCCAAGCTATCGCTCAAGAGCGCGATAGCGATCGAATATTTTTACGGGCTGATGGGTCTATATCTTATGAATTTGTTGTGCAGGTAATGGGAGCTGTGAATAAAGGTGGCTTTTCCAATATCTCTCTTGTTACAGATGTTGGAGGTCCGGCAATGGCCCAAACGGACGGTTAATTTGAAAATATGCATATCGGTCATTACATATCAGGTCTTGCTCATTCTGGCGTCCTTTTTTGGGCCATTTTGGGTGGTCTGTTTCAGTCTAGTGTTCCGCCGCCCATAGACGCGGTAAATGTCTCCGTTGTTAGCACAGCTGAATATGCGGCGATGATTATGCCTGATGTGTCTCCAGATGCGGAAGTGTCACTTGATGATATGGTGATGCCGTCTTTTGGTGAAGAGTCTTTGCCTGATCAACCAAGCACAGAAGAAGCTGTCGAAAAATCATCTGATCCTGACCTAATGGAAACAACGTCAGAGCCAGATGATATCCCCAAAACGCCAGACCTTGTAAGGGTGTCGAAGCCTAAGCTTGATGATAATGTTCCAGCAATGGATATGCCGTCTTCACAGATGCTCGCTTTGTTGCATTCGACGGATAAAATTGAAGCACCTCAGAAAGCGGATCGTATAGCGTCGATGGCAGTTGCGCCGTCTGCGCCGCATCTTAAGATTAATGAACAAGTTCAAAAAGCTGCTTCGCCCTCAGAGACCATTACCCCTCCCGAAGAAATTGAATTAGAGCAGATTCTGGAACAAAAAGAAACGGCCGAACCAGAGGCTGCGACTAAAATGACTCCGGAAGTCCAAAAAAACATACCAATGGCCCCAGAAATATCTCTGCGGCCAAAGGCTAGGCCTGCGCCCAAGTCAGAAATAAAGCCTGTTGTGAATCCCAAGCCGGAAAACAACACTCAGGCCTCAATCAAAGCCGCATTGAAAACAGCTCTTAAAGATACGGCCAAGCCCTCATCGGACCAAAAAACCCCTTCTGGCTCACCGTTAACCGCTTCAGAAAAAGATGGCTTGCGTTTAGCAGTTCAAAAGTGCTGGGTTGTTGACAGTGGAAGCCGTGCCGCGAACGTGCGGTTGACAATTTCTATGTCTATGAATTCTGATGGTACCGTTAAGACTAGTAGTCTAGCGCTAAAGGGTAATGAAGGTGGATCTGAAGGTGACGTACAAACAGCTTTTCTGGCTGCAAGACGGGCTATTTTACGATGCCAAAAAAAAGGCTATGATCTGCCCAAAGAGAAATACGACTACTGGCAAAAAATCGAAGTTACATTTGATCCCAAAAGTATGAGAACAAGATGATTAAGCGCATATTAAGTTTTACGATATTCCTTTTATTGGCATCACGGCTGGGAGCAGAACCTCTCCGCATTACGATTACAGAAGGTGTGATCGAACCGCTTCCCTTTGCCGCTCCAGCCTTTACGGCCGAAAATTCCGGTGGACAGCATTATGCTGAAAAAATTTCGCAACTGGTTGCTCAGGATCTTAGTGGCACAGGTTTGTTTCGCGAAATTCCGCAGCAGGCACATATATCAAGAATAACTAGCTTCGCCTCACCGGTGCAGTTTTCTGATTGGAAAGCTGTGAATGCCCAAGCGCTCATTGTCGGAGCTGTCAGCACTTCATTAAATGGTAAAATTAATGTTAAATTCCGAGTTTTTGACGTTTTTGCGGGTCAGGAGTTGGGTCAGGGACTCAAGTTTTCTGGCAATGCCGATGGATGGCGTCGGATTGGGCATAAAGTTGCAGATGTAATTTATAGCCGTTTGACCGGCGAGAGCGGGTATTTTGATAGCAGATTGGTCTTTGTGTCGGAGATCGGGCGAAAAGGAGCGCGTAAAAAACGTTTGGCAATCATGGATTATGATGGTGCAAATGTTCAGTATTTGACCGATAGCTCTTCCATCGTTCTGGCGCCTAGGTTTTCACCATCGGGAGACAGAATTTTATTCACTAGCTATGAAACTGGATTTCCTCAAATCTATGTACTTGATATAGCTTCAGTGCGTCGACGGTCTTTGCAAAATTCATCTGGCATAATGACATTTGCGCCGCGTTTCGCTCCGGATGGCAACTCTGTTGTTTATTCCCTCGAGCGAGGGGGGAATTCGGATATTTATCTGCTTAACCTATCCTCTGGTAAAAATCGCAGGCTGACTCGTTCGCCTGCGATCGAAACAGGCCCAAGTTTTTCTCCCGATGGATTACAGATTGTATTTGAAAGTGACCGTTCTGGTAGTCAGCAGCTTTATGTCATGTCCGCGAGTGGTGGCGCTCCCAAACGCATAAGCTTTGGACAGGGTCATTATGCAACTCCCGTCTGGTCTCCGAGGGGTGATATGATTGCCTTTACAAAACAAAACAAAGGTCGTTTCCACATTGGGGTAATGCGCCTAGATGGTAGTGAAGAACGTTTGCTGACTGCTTCTTTTCTAGATGAAGGTCCAACATGGTCCCCCAATGGTCGCGTCATTATATTCACCCGTGAGACACAGGGCGCAAATGGAACTTCTAGGCTTTATTCCGTAGATCTTTCTGGGCGCAACTTGCGCACGGTTCCGACACCAGATGGCGCTTCAGACGCGGCTTGGTCACCGTTAGGGCGATAATTTTGCTCTTTTGGGAAAGATGAATTAGTTTAAAAGCATAGCAGACTGTGCTAAGGAAAGCAAAACAGGAATAAAATTATGAAAACGATTATTTGGATGCTTTTAGGAGCTTCACTCGCTTTCGCGAGTGCATGTACGAACACTGACACGGGATTTTTCGGCGACAAAAATGGAACGACCGGTCATGCTGGTTTTGGCGGAATTGGAAGTGCTGCTGAAGGATCAGTCGCTGAATTCCAAAGCGCTATCGGGGATCGAGTTTTGTTTGATGTAAATCAGTCTACTTTGAATTCTGAATCTATGACGCTTTTGAGCAGTCAGGCGGAATGGTTGATTTCCAACAACGATTATAAAGTCGTGCTAGAAGGGCATGCGGATGAACAAGGTACCCGTGAATATAATTTGGCACTTGGAGCGCGACGTGCAAATTCCGTGAAAGAGTATTTGGTCTCATTGGGGGTCGCTGGCGATAGGCTTCAGACTGTGAGCTATGGCAAAGAACGGCCAATTGAAATTTGCAGTGCTGAGAGTTGCTATTCGCAAAACCGACGCGCCGTTAGCGTTCTGGAAAATTTAGGGCTCTAGAAAATGATTTCTATGAATCGGCTTATATTTGTGGTGCTATTGGGTCTTTTCCCATATTCAGGCACCGCGCAGGATCAAAAGCAGACGCTTGCGGATATTCGGCAGGACTTGTCCTACCTATTTGTTGAAATAATGCGGCTCAAAAGAGAGCTTTCAACAACGCAATCTCCTTCTGGAATTGTCTCAGGACAGAGTGTTGTAGAACGTGTAAATGCTATAGAGGCTGAATTACAAAGACTAACGGGTGCGACAGAGAACCTAGAGTTTCGTGTTTCTCGCGTTATATCCGACGGTACAAACCGAATTGGTGATCTTGAATTTCGCTTGGTCGAACTAGAGGGTGGGGATTTAAGTGCGTTAGCGGAATCTACCACACTTGGTGCGTTAATTGAAGATCCCAAACTCGAGCCCGCAAAATCACCCAACGTTGAACTTGCCGTTGGCGAAGAAGCTGATTTTGCTCTGGCGCAGGCCGCAATGGAAGAAGAGCGGTATAATGATGCGGCTGAAATGTTCAGTAGATTTGGAACGACTTACCCAGCCAGCCCACTTGTGGCAAAAGCTTACCTATTGCGTGGTAAGTCTCTTGAAGCGCAAGAGGACTACAAGGCAAGTGCGCGGGCTTACCTCGAAAGCTTTAGTAATTATCCAAATGCAGATGTTGCTCCTGAAGCCCTAACATTGCTTGGTAAAGCGCTGGTTAGTGCGGGCAAGCTCGAAGCTGGATGTCAGACGCTTTTACAAGTCGAGATACGCTTTCCAGACTCTTCTTTTGCTATGGATGCGCAAGAGGAAATCAAGACGTTAGAATGCCTGTGACCAAAGATTCAGGCCTGATCGACGCATTTGGTGCAAACCTTCTAAAGATATGGCCAGCTGGACATAAACATAAACTCTTATTAGCAGTATCTGGTGGCGGAGATAGTATGGCGATGATGCATCTTGCATCTCGCTGGGCAAGTGGTCATGATTTTGACTGTTCCTTAATTACAGTTGACCATGGATTGCGCAAAGAAAGTGCAGCGGAGGCCGCGTTCGTCAGCGGAGTGGCTGGTAAGCTGGGTTTGAGCCATCAAACGGTTAGGTGGACCGGCTGGGACGGACGTGGAAACACTCAAATGCAGGCGCGAGAGGCGCGATATGAGCTTATTAACCAGCACCGGGGGGAGTGTTCAGTGATTTTGACGGCGCATACGCTTGAGGACCAAGCTGAGACATTTTTACTTCGATTGAAACGCGGCTCAGGTGTGGACGGGTTGGCGTCAATATTGCCCAAGCGTTTCATGGCCTCCCAGCAATCGGGGTACTGGCTCTTGCGTCCCTTTTTGAATGTTTCCCGAGAGACTTTGAGATCATTTCTACGCGCTGAAGGCCATGAATGGATTGAGGATCCATCTAACGATGATGAAAGCTATGGCCGCATTACGATGCGTAAAAATATGGTTAGGCTTACAGATATTGGTATCACCAAAGAAGTATTGGCAACAACGGCCTTGCATCTGGCGCGGGCGCGCAGTGCTCTGGAGGAGCAAGTGAAAGTTTTTGCAGTCGCTTTCGTAACAAAGGATCATGGCGACCTTTTAATAGACCAACAAAGTTTTGTAATTTTGCATAAAGAGATACAATACCGGCTGCTGACCAAGGCCCTAAACTGGGTTGCTTCTCAAAGCTATCAGCCACGTTTTAGTTCGCTCGAACGGACATTGGAACATGTTTTGGCTGGGCGGCCGCAAACTCTGCATGGTTGCTATATCGATATAAAAAAGACCCATATCCGGATAACCCGAGAGTTCAATGCTGTCGCCAACATGAGAGTTCCTTTTAATCTGGGTTGTGTCTGGGACAAAAGATGGTGTTTTATGCCCAAGCCGGGGGTTGTCGTCCGTCGGAACTGGACAGTTATGCCCCTTGGTCCACAAGGAGTAAAATGGGTAAAAGCTAATTCCGATGTAAGGCTACCATTTCATTCTCTCAGAGCACACCCTGGCGTCTTTGACAGTGAAGGGGTGGTTTGTGCTCCAAATCTTATTGAGGATGCAATCGTAGATGCGACTTTTTGTACTAAACCACCCACAGACGCTGCCTCCTGCTATTGAACGTTTACGATTCATCACTATTTGTATAACTGACACAATAGCGGCTAGAGCCGCAGCTTAGGAGATACGCCTTGGGCAACAACCGTAATATCGCTTTCTGGTTCATTTTATTTTTAGTCGTCGTCGTTCTGTTCAACGTATTCAGTTCAGGATCGGCAAGTGTGCAAAGTCGTGAGATGAGTTATTCCGATTTTGTACAGGCTGTTCAAGGCGGTGAAGTAACATCGGCCACTCTGGACGGTGAACGCATTATATTCCGAGCCTCTGACTCCAAAGAATATGTTACAATTCGACCAAATGATGCGAATGTGACAGATTTGTTGATTACCAACGAAGTGATGATACGCGCCGAACAACAAGAACAGTCCGGCCTGCAATCGTTCTTTATGACACTCTTTCCGTTTTTACTTTTGATCGGTGTATGGGTTTTTTTCATGAATCGTATGCAAGGTGGCGGAAAAGGTGGAGCCATGGGCTTTGGCAAATCAAAAGCTAAGCTTTTGACCGAAAAACAAGGCCGGGTAACATTTGACGATGTCGCCGGCATAGATGAGGCCAAAGAAGAACTTGAAGAGATTGTAGAATTTCTGCGCAACCCTCAGAAATTTTCTCGCTTGGGTGGACGCATTCCAAAAGGTGCACTTCTAGTTGGTCCGCCAGGTACTGGTAAAACACTTCTTGCCCGTGCGATTGCCGGTGAGGCAGGAGTGCCTTTCTTTACTATTTCTGGGTCTGATTTTGTTGAAATGTTCGTGGGTGTCGGCGCAAGTCGCGTGCGCGACATGTTCGAACAGGCAAAGAAAAATGCCCCCTGCATCGTTTTTATTGACGAAATTGATGCGGTCGGGCGCAATAGAGGTGCTGGCTACGGTGGAGGTAACGATGAACGTGAACAGACTTTAAACCAGCTTCTAGTTGAAATGGACGGTTTCGAAGCGAATGAAGGTGTGATTATTTTAGCTGCTACAAACCGCCGCGACGTTTTAGACCCTGCCTTGCTGCGCCCTGGACGTTTTGATCGACAAGTAACGGTACCAAATCCGGATATTAAGGGTCGTGAAAAAATCCTTAAAGTACACGCTCGCAAATCACCACTCGGTCCAGATGTGGACTTGCGACTGATAGCTCGCGGAACCCCTGGATTTTCGGGCGCCGATCTGGCCAATCTAGTAAATGAGGCAGCTCTGATGGCAGCGCGGATTGGGCGGTCGGTCGTTAATATGATCGACTTTGAAGACGCTAAAGACAAAGTTATGATGGGTGCTGAGCGTCGAAGTATGGTTCTTACGAGTGATCAAAAAGAAAAAACAGCGTACCACGAAGCCGGCCATGCAATCGTAGGGATGAGTTTACCCCAATGTGATCCGGTGTATAAAGCTACGATAATTCCACGCGGTGGAGCCTTGGGGATGGTTGTATCGCTTCCTGAAATGGATCGACTGAATTGGCATAAATCAGAGTGTGAAGAAAAACTCGCCATGACGATGGCTGGTAAGGCAGCTGAGATTATTAAATACGGCGCTGAAAACGTTTCAAACGGGCCAGCTGGTGACATTCAGCAAGCTTCTGGACTTGCCCGTGCAATGGTTTTGAGGTGGGGCATGTCGGAGAAAGTGGGAGACGTGGACTATTCAGAAGCGCATGAGGGCTACTCGGGTAGCACGGGTGGGTTTTCAGTATCTGCAAATACAAAAGAGTTGATCGAGGAGGAAGTACGACGTTTTATTCAAGAAGCTTATGACTCTGCACATTCAATTCTCTCAGAAAAAAAAGAGGAGTGGGAGCGATTAGCAGAAGGGCTTTTGGAGTACGAAACGTTGACTGGCGAACAAATAAAGCGTGTTATGCGTGGGGATGAACCTGAGCCAGAAAATGGCGATGACGATAGTGCAGATTCTGGTGGAACGGCGTCTCTTACCGCAATTCCAAAAACAAAAGGCAAACTAAAGCCAGGCTCTGGGTCGGACCTTTCACCTGAGCCAACTTAAGCTCTAGCATTCATGTAAATATGGAAGCCCCACTATTTGCTGTGGGGCTTTTTGTTTGTAAGAACTGTTTTTACATCAGGAGTGGATTGCACCAAGGCCACAGGCCAATGCCGCCTCTCTAACTGCTTCGGAGTATGTTGGATGTGCATGGCATGTGAGTGCAAGATCTTCAGCTGAGGCACCAAATTCCATTGCAACGCAAATCTCATGAATTAGATCACCTGCACTTGGACCAATAATGTGTGCGCCCAAAAGTCTATCTGTTTCAGAATCGGCAAGAAGTTTTACGAAGCCATCTGCAGCAAAATTTGCCTTTGCGCGTCCATTACCCATAAACATGAATTTGCCACTCTTATAGGCTACGCCTTCCCGTTGAAGCTCTTCTTCTGTGGCGCCGACGTTGGCAACCTCTGGGGTCGTATAGATAACTCCGGGGATAACTTTGTAGTTTACATGCCCGTGGTTGCCGGCGATGACGTCAGCGGTTGCTATACCCTCATCCTCTGCCTTATGGGCTAACATAGGTCCATCTATGGCGTCGCCGATAGCATAGATACCAGGGATGTTGGTCTGCCATTTTTCATTGGTTTGTATCTGGCCTCGCTCTGTCATCGCAACTCCAAGATCTTTGAGCCCAAGCCCGTCTGTAAACGGCTTACGCCCAGTTGCCACAAGAACAACATCGGCTTCGATTTGATGATCGCTATCGTCTTCAAGTAGCTTATAGTTTACTTTCGCTTTTGTTTTGAATTTATCCACGAATTGCACCGCAGCGCCCATCGTAAATTTTAAACCCTGTTTTTTCAAAATGCGCTGAAATGTTTTTTGGACCTCTCTATCCATACCCGGAGTGATAGAATCCAGATATTCAACGACGGTAACTTCTGATCCGAGCCGCGCATAGACAGAGCCTAGCTCCAATCCAATTACACCAGCACCGATCACGACCATTTTCTTTGGAATTTTTGGGAGTGTTAAAGCACCGGTAGATGTGACAACAAGTTCTTCGTCGATTTCAATACCAGGCAGGGATGAGGGTTCAGAACCAGAGGCAATAATGATATTTTTGGCTTCATGCACAGTGTCGCCTACTTGCACTTTCCCCGGTGCAGTAATCTTGCCCCAACCTTTGATCCAGTTGATTTTGTTTTTCTTAAACAGAAACTCGACGCCTTTGGTATTGGTTCCAATTGTTTCATTCTTGTAGGCCTGCATTTGTATCCAATCGACCGACGGACTTTTACCCTTTAACCCCATCTTCTCAAAGTTATGCTCAGCCTCATGCAGCATGTGACTGGCATGTAAGAGTGCTTTTGAAGGAATACACCCAACGTTCAGGCAGGTACCGCCAAGTACATCTCGGCCTTCAACGCAGGCGGTTTTAAGGCCTAGCTGGGCGCAACGAATGGCTGAGACATAACCTCCCGGTCCAGAGCCGATTACAATCACATCATAAGCTGCCATCTCATTTTCCTTTCAATTTCTTTTATCCGTGGTGCGTTCATGAATTTTATGTTCAAAATTGAGCAAGGCTCATTATCATCAAATTTGACATTATAGATCCATTAAAAGCCGGCGAGGGTCTTCTAGCGCATCTTTCACTCGGACAAGGAAAGTTACAGCGCCTTTGCCATCCACAATACGATGATCGTAGCTGAGTGCGAGATACATCATTGGCCGGATAAGAACTTGTCCATTTATTGCCATTGGGCGGTCTTGGATTTTATGCATTCCTAAAATGCCTGATTGTGGCGGATTTAAGATGGGCGAGGACATGAGAGACCCATAGATACCGCCGTTTGAGATAGTGAATGTTCCACCTTGCATCTCAGCCATGCTGAGTTTGCCGTCGCGCGCGCGAGCGCCTTTCTCAGATATTGTTTTTTCGATCGTTGCAAAGCTCATGCTTTCAACATCGCGGATAACTGGTACTACAAGCCCCGTTGGTGTCCCCGCTGCGATACCCATGTGAACAAAATTCTTAAAGATAATATCGTTACCATCGATTTCAGCGTTGACCTCGGGGACTTCGTTAAGGGCGTGGCAACATGCTTTAGTGAAAAAAGACATAAATCCAAGCTTTACGCCATGTTTCTTCAAGAATAACTCTTTGTATTCTTTGCGCAGCGCCATAATCTCGGTCATATCCACCTCGTTATAAGTAGTCAGCATAGCTGCAGTATTTTGGCTATCCTTGAGGCGGCGTGCAATTGTTTGGCGTAAGCGGGTCATTTTCACCCGTTCTTCCCGGTAAGCGTCGTCGGCTGGAACAGGGGGCCGAGGTTTTGCGGCGGCAGGTTGTCTTTCGAGTTTACTGGCGCTTGATACGGCTTTTGTAACGTCCTCTTTCATTATTCTTCCATCCCGTCCTGATCCTTTTACTTGATCTCGTGAAATGTTAGCTTCTGCCATGGCTTTTTTCGCTGCCGGTGCATCTGAAATATTTTTAAAAACTGGGGCTGATTGCGCGGAATTTGACGCAGCCGATCCACTGATCATGGCCAATTTTGCATTTGCCTGAATGGTTGTCCCTTCGGTAGCCATTATTTCACTTATAATACCAGATGACGGCGCGGGAACTTCGACGCTTACTTTGTCCGTTTCCAACTCGCACAGTATTTCATCTTGGGCGACAGGATCGCCTAGAGCCTTAAACCAAGTGACAACAGTGGCTTCGGTCACGCTTTCGCCTAACGTTGGAACCAATACGTCTACAGTTGAACTTTCTACCGAAGTTGGTTTTGCGACCCCCGTTGGGCGGTTTGGTTTTTCGTTCACAGCACCTTCATTCACATTTGCTAAATGAGCATTAACCCCGACAGTAGTCCCTTCTCTAGCAAAGATTTCTCCAAAAATGCCTGCTGTGGGGCTAGGAACCTCTACAGTTACTTTGTCAGTTTCTAATTCGCAAAGCATTTCATCTTGTGCGACTGGATCGCCCGGAGCCTTAAACCAAGTAGCGACAGTGGCTTCGGTGACTGATTCACCGAGAGTAGGCACGCGTATTTCAATCGTCATTTACCTATTTCCCTGTTGTATTCAGCGCTTCTTCGATCAGCGCTGTTTGTTGTACTTTGTGCTGCGAGGACAATCCAGTCGCTGGTGAGGCGCTGGCTGATCGTCCCACGTAAGTAGGGCGACTGTGCTTCGCCTTCATACGAGTTAGTACCCATTCCAAGTTGGGCTCCATAAAGGTCCAGCCTCCCTGGTTTTTTGGTTCCTCCTGGCACCAGACTATCTGGGCTTTCTTAAAGCGTCCGAGTTCCTTAAGGGCTGATATCGCCGGAAAGGGATAGAATTGTTCAAATCGCATCAGATATACGTCTTTAATACTACGGGCATCACGTTCTTCGAGTAAATCATAGTATACTTTACCCGAGCAGAGAACGACACGCTTGATTTTACTATCTTCGACAAGCTTAGTACCTGAATTTCCGTGCTGGGCATCATCCCAAAGAACTCGGTGGAAAGAAGAGCCGCTGGTGAAATCTTCTGTCTTTGAAATTGCTAATTTATGCCGCAAAAGTGATTTTGGTGTCATTAGAATAAGCGGTTTTCGAAAGCTTCGGTGAAGCTGACGACGCAAGATATGGAAGTAGTTGGCTGGCGTGGTACAATTCGCAATAATCCAATTGTCTTGGCCGCACATCTGCAAAAATCTCTCGAGCCGCCCAGATGAGTGTTCTGGACCTTGCCCTTCAAACCCATGTGGCAATAGGACCACAAGTCCGGACATGCGCAACCATTTGCTTTCGCCAGAACTGACAAATTGATCAAACATGATTTGTGCACCGTTGGCAAAGTCTCCAAACTGTGCCTCCCAAAGCGTCAAAGAATTTGGTTCTGCCAGAGAATAACCGTATTCAAAGCCCAAAACGGCATATTCGGACAACATTGAGTCAATGACGTCGTATTGAGACTGGCCTTCACGGATGTTGTTGAGCGGGTAATAACGTTCCTCTGTATCTTGATTGATTAGAGCAGAATGGCGTTGACTAAAGGTTCCGCGTGTGCTGTCCTGCCCTGAAAGTCGAACGGGGTAGCCTTCAGTTAGTAGAGAGCCAAATGCAAGTGCTTCCCCAGTTGCCCAGTCAAATCCCTTTCCTGAGTCAAACATTTTCTTTTTTGCATCCAACAGCCTCCCTACGGTCTTGTGGACCTGGACTCCGTCTGGAGTGCAACAAAGTGAAGCTCCGATTTCGGTAAAAGTATTTTTAGAGATTGACGTTTTACCTCGCTGATACTCTTCTCCGCGCTTGTCCAAATGGGACCATCTGCCATCCAACCAATCCGCTTTATTAGGTTTGTAGTCTTTACCTGCTTCAAATTCGTCATTCAGATGTGCCTGAAATGCGGCTTTTAAATCTTCGACTTCTCCTTCGGGGATCAAACCATCCTTGACGAGGCGCTCGGTATAAAGTGCAAGTGTCGTTTTTTGGCGTTTGATTTTATTATACATCACCGGATTTGTGAACATTGGTTCATCGCCTTCGTTGTGACCAAAGCGGCGGTAACAGAAAATATCGATTACGACGTCTTTGTGAAATTTTTGGCGGAACTCTGTCGCTACTTTAGCTGCATGAACCACGGCCTCTGGGTCGTCCCCGTTAACATGAAAAATTGGCGCCTCTACCATCAAGGCGATATCCGTAGGATAAGGCGATGAACGACTAAAATGAGGGGCTGTTGTGAATCCGATCTGATTGTTGACCACGACGTGCATTGTGCCGCCAGTACGATGACCAACGAGCCCGGAAAGGCCGAAGCATTCTGCCACGACCCCTTGACCCGCAAATGCGGCATCACCGTGTAAGAGCAAAGGCATGACCTGAGTGCGGTCGTGATCCTTAAGCTGTTCTTGTTTCGCACGAACTTTCCCCAGCACCACTGGGTTTACCGCCTCCAAGTGACTTGGATTGGCTGTAAGAGAAAGATGCACACTGTTGGCATCGAAGTTGCGGTCAGACGAGGCACCGAGATGATATTTAACATCTCCAGATCCATCAACATCCTCCGGCTTAAACGAGCCGCCCTGGAACTCGTTAAATATCGCACGATAGGGTTTCTGCATTACGTTCGCTAGGACAGAAAGGCGCCCTCGGTGTGGCATACCAATTACGATATCGCGAACTCCTAAAGCACCGCCACGTTTTATGATCTGCTCAAGTGCCGGAATGAGGCTTTCACCGCCATCAAGCCCAAACCGCTTGGTTCCCATATATTTCACATGCAGGAATTTTTCGAACCCTTCAGCTTCGATCATTTTGTTCAGAATTGCTTTGCGCCCTTCTCGAGTGAAGCGGATCTCTTTATCGAACCCTTCGATGCGCTCTTTAAGCCACGACGCTTGCTCTGGGTCAGAAATATGCATATACTGAAGAGCAAATGTTCCACAATAGGTGCGTTTCACAATCTCCAAAATTTGACGCATCGATGCGATTTGCAGCCCTAGGACATTGTCAATAAAGATTGGACGATCCATGTCCGAATCGGTAAAGCCGTAGGTCTTCGGTTCAAGTTCGGGATGCTTTGAGCCTTCTAGTAAACCCAATGGATCAAGGTCTGCGGCAAGGTGGCCTCTTATGCGGTAAGCGCGAATGATCATAAGGGCGCGGATACTGTCCAAAACCGCTCGTTTAATGGACTCATCGGTGATTTGGACGCCCTTCTCCTCTGCCTTTTCTACAATCTTTTTTCCTGCGTCTTTTGCCTCGGCAGGCACAGGCCACATGCCGTCGAGGGCGGCAGTTAAATCATCATCCGGTTGAGGAGGCCAGTCAGAGCGGGCCCAAGATGGTCCTTGAGCTTCTTTTTTGACATCTAATTCTTCATCGCCAAGTGAGCGGAAAAATTCTTCCCAAGCTTTATCCACCGCTGTTGGATCATTTGCATATTGCGCATAAAGTTGCTCGAGATATTCAGCATTATGACCCTGCAGAAAGGACAATGCATGGAACTGGTCATTAGGGGATTGTTCAGTCATTGAGACACCTCATTGGAATTGGAAGCGTACTGATGAAGTTTTTTACGAAACGTTCCATCAGCATAAAAACGTTATAAAGCGGGAAATCAAAAGGGTTGAAAATGGTTGCCTCTCAAATATTTGCGAGTATTGGGAGGAGAGAGCACTTTGCGCTGGCCCAAGATATAGACTTGATGCCGCATACTGTCTTGATTCGTTTCCTGCTGCGAGCTTTCTATATTTGGGCTTTTCGCCTTCCCTAATGTAAAACTTAATTTACAAAACCTTTCTCTACGTGCACTTTTAAAAAAAGTTATCCACCTGTAAGGACGTATTTTTGTGGTCTTAAAAGGTGACATATCTATTCCTTTTTAGGCAGTGACTTTGATTTAAAAAACCTTTAATGTGTAGCGTTTCTTTTTGATTGATTGAAGCGCGCAAGGTTAAGACGTCTCGTGATCCTTTAATCCGATGGCCTCCAACACGGCTTCGCCTAGCGTAGCCGGGCTGTCGGCGACAATTATACCTGCACTGCGCATTGCTTCAATCTTATCTTCTGCACCGCCCTTGCCACCAGCAACGATTGCACCTGCGTGGCCCATCCGACGACCAGGAGGGGCTGTGCGTCCGGCTATAAAGCCGGCAACGGGTTTACTACGCCCCTTTTTGGCTTCGTCTTTTATAAATTGGGCGGCTTCTTCTTCAGCACTACCGCCGATTTCACCAATCATTATGATCGAGTAGGTTTCTTCATCTGCTAGGAACCATTCAAGCACATCAATATGTTCTGTTCCCTTGATTGGATCGCCACCGATTCCTACGCATGTAGATTGGCCGAGACCAACGTCGGTCGTTTGCTTGACCGCTTCGTAGGTAAGTGTACCTGAGCGGGATACAACACCCACGGAGCCGCGTTTATGGATATGGCCAGGCATAATCCCGATCTTACATGCATCTGGTGTAATCACACCAGGGCAGTTGGGGCCGACGAGAATTGAATTGCTGTCGCGCAGCGCGCGTCTAACTCTCATCATGTCAAGTACCGGGATACCTTCGGTTATGGCTACAATCAGCTCCATTTCTGCATCAAGGGCCTCTAGGATGCTGTCAGCGGCAAACGGTGGGGGAACATAAATGACCGACGCATTTGCCCCTGTGTTATGTTTTGCCTCATGAACGGAATTATAGACTGGTAAATCTAAATGATGTTGACCTCCCTTTCCCGGTGTCACCCCGCCCACTATTTGGGTGCCGTAAGCGATCGCCTGTTCTGAGTGAAAGGTACCTTGCGAGCCTGTAAAGCCTTGACAGATCACTTTGGTATTCGCGTTGATAAGTACTGCCATTATTTTACCCTTTTACCGCTTTAACGATTTTTTCTGCGCCGTCTTTAAGATTGTCCGCAGCGATCACATCTAATCCAGAGGTGTTTATAATCATTTTGCCTTTTTCTACATTGGTCCCTTCAAGCCGTACAACCAATGGTACTTTCAGGCCAACTTCCTTTAAAGCCGCAACCACGCCCTCCGCAATCACATCGCAGCGCATAATACCGCCAAAAATATTAACCAGTATCCCCTTTACGTTTTGGTCTGACGTGATAATTTTGAAAGCTTCCGTAACTTTTTCTTTAGTTGCACCCCCACCTACGTCAAGAAAGTTCGCAGGCTCAGCCCCGTACAGCTTGATGATATCCATAGTTGCCATGGCAAGACCTGCACCATTGACCATACATCCGATCTCACCGTCTAACGCGATGTAATTTAGGTCATATTTGGATGCTTCAAGTTCTTTTGGGTCCTCTTCTGTGGTGTCTCGCAATTCGGATATGTCATTGTGACGATAGACGGCATTTCCATCAAAGGCCATCTTGGCATCAAGGCATTTCAAATCTCCACTAGCGGTAACAATGAGCGGATTAATTTCGAGCATCTCCATATCTTTTTCGACAAACATTTTATAGAGTGTTGCCATCAGACCCACACATTGTTTGATCTGTTTACCTTCTAGTCCGAGCATGAAAGCAATGCGGCGCCCATGATAAGCCTGATATCCAGTTGCAGGATCTACTGAGAAGCTAAGGATCAGGTCTGGTGTGTCTTTAGCTACTTGTTCAATATCCATGCCGCCCTCTGTCGAGCAGACAAAAGAGATGCGGCTGGATTGGCGGTCAACCAAAAGCGCAAGGTACATCTCAGTCAAAATATCAGATCCATCTTCGATATAGATGCGATTAACTTGCTTGCCTACCGGTCCCGTTTGGTGAGTCACCAGTGTGCGGCCTAGCATCTTTTTAGCTTCCTCAGCTGCTTCTGAGGCAGAATGAGCCATCCTAACGCCGCCTTTTTCACCTGCGTCAGATTCTTTGAACAAGCCTTTTCCGCGACCCCCTGCGTGTATTTGAGCCTTTACGACCCAAAGTGGTCCATCAAGTTCTCCTGCGGATGTCTTTGCGTCTTCGGCCTTAAGCACGAGGCGACCGTCTGACACTGGCGCGCCGTACGAGCGAAGAAGACCCTTCGCTTGATATTCGTGGATATTCATTTGGATCGTCCTGTTCTGCTCTAGCTACTTAAGCTGTAGGATAAATGCCTTGGGCGTATAATGGTTTTCGGTGAAAAATCTATCAATTTGGATAAATAAACAGATTTGTGATCACACAAAAAATACTGTGATCACAAATGGTCTTCTACTTTTTTATTTTATTATCTTGATTTTTCTAGAGCAGCTAAGCTTGTACACTCTTAATATAGCACCAAGGGATTATTTAAAGCATCTGGTTGGAGAGCATATATTTATCTATTGACATATGGGCCTATGAAACCGCGCGAGGCGGGGACAATTATGTTTGCGTTAAAGTTTGAAATAGAGCCACAATGGCTTTATTCTCAATTCGGAACAAACTGCGTTTTGCAAATTATTCAAGAAACAATACTTTCCTCCTTACGAATTAAGTTATTCTTACGCTAGGCTGGTATCAATGCTTTTACATGCATTTACTAAGCCTTGCACGGCTGCAACAGATTTATCGAACATTGCCTGTTCGTCTTTTGTCATTTTTATATCGACAACTTTTTCGATGCCGTTAGCTCCAATAACTGTTGGTACACCAACATACATGTCCTTTAGACCAAGTTCTCCATTACAATGCGCGGCGCAAGGCAAAAGCCGTCTTTGATCGTTTAGATAGGATTCAGCCATTTCAATTGCTGAAGTTGCTGGTGCGTAAAAAGCTGAACCAGTCTTTAATAGACCAACAATTTCCGCACCGCCGTCACGCGTGCGTTGAATAATGGCATCGAGTTTTTCTTGAGTTGTCCAGCCCATTTCAACCAAATCAGGCAGAGGAATACCTGCCACCGTTGAATAACGCGCCAATGGAACCATTGTATCGCCATGTCCACCAAGGACAAAGGCCGTTACGTCTTTCATCGATACATTAAATTCAAGACTTAAAAAGTGACGGAACCTTGCACTATCCAGTACTCCCGCCATGCCACAGACTTTTTTCTGAGGCAATCCTGAGAATTCGCGTAGAGCCCATACCATCGCATCCAGCGGATTAGTAATACAAATCACGAATGCGTCAGGCGCATGATCACGAATACCTTCACCGACGGCTTTCATAACCTTAAGATTAATGCCCAAGAGATCATCCCGGCTCATACCGGGCTTTCTAGGAATACCTGCTGTTACGATGCACACATCTGCACCAGCTATATCGGCGTAAGATTGTGTACCTTTCAAGGCGGCATCGAACCCCTCGGACGGCCCAGATTCTGCGATATCAAGGGCCTTGCCGTCAGGTATGCCTTCAGCAATATCAAATAAAACAACATCTCCAAGCTCTTTTATAGCTGCCAAATGTGCTAATGTTCCACCGATTTGTCCTGCGCCAATAAGCGCTATTTTGGGTCTTGCCATAAAATTTCACTCCGCTGCGTTTCTGAACTTTCGTTGCACTAGACCTTTCAACGAACTAAGGCAAGTATGAAGCTCTTGTCTAAAATGTTCGTTTTGCTCTATATGCCCATAGAGATTGTAAATCTCTCAGGAAAAATCTAAAAATAATATATGTTTTTGAGTGTGGACTTGATTGTGTGGGAACCAGGTTTTTTACTTATTTCTGCACCTGCTATTATCTTTGCAGGAATTTCAAAAGGTGGGTTTGGGTCAGGTGCAGCCTTTGTTGCAGCAGCGATCCTTGCAACCTTGATTGATCCGGGTCAAGCAATTGGTATTATGCTCCCTTTATTGATGCTGATGGATGTGGCGAGCTTAAAACCCTATTGGGGGAACTGGCTTAAAAAAGAGTCATTTTACCTCGTATTGGGTGGATTGCCGGGTGTTGCAATCGGAGCCTGGTTTTACAGCATCGCAGATGCAGATACACTTCGAATATTGATTGGCTCCATTAGCCTTTTGTTTGTCTTGTGGCAACTTGCTCAAAACCAAAAATGGTTGCGTCCAAGAGATAAAACTTTGCCGGCTTGGGCCGGAGTAGTTTCTGGAGTAGCGGCAGGGTTTACGAGTTTTATAAGTCATGCAGGGGGACCGCCAGCTGCGATTTATTTACTTTCTTCAAAGGTCTCCAAAACTCAGTATCAGGCAACCACCGTCATCGTATTTTGGATAATCAATGTTGCCAAGGCTGTGCCATATGCCTTTCTTGGTCTGTTTACATTGGAAGTGTTTGTAATTGATCTTGCTTTGGCCCCTTTTGCGCTTTTTGGTGTTTGGTTAGGCGTCAAGGCACACCATTTGATACCAGAGCATGCGTTTTTTTTATTGACATATATTCTGCTCTTTATAACTGGCCTTCGCCTTATATGGGTTGCAACTATATGAACCTACTTAAGCCGAAGGGAGGCCTGAAAAATTATCGAGTCTCTAAGATACACCAAAACCCGATGTTTATTTATTTACAAATAGTTATTTCCGTTTTGGATCGTAAAGACAGATTTTTCAATGCAGTTCGAATTTGTAAGATCGAAATTCTGCAAAAATATGCATTCTTATTATGGAAGATGAAGTTTAAGGAAAACCAGATCTTTCACTACTTTTAACAGAACACGGGAAATGAGATGTGATTTTTATTTTAGGAATCCCACTCTGGGTGGGATTCCATGGACTTAAAGGATTGCTCCAGCGCGGACTGGTGCTCTTGGTAAAAATAGACATTTTATCATCTCAATGGGCATTCTTTGAGGATTAGTTTTGATGATTTGTGGTTATAGAATAGAAGGATTTATCGAGATCCGGACCCCGCCGAAATTATTGGTTCATGTAAACAACCTTTTAATGCTGTTGGCTGTATCCCTACTTGCCATGTTTATGAAAAAGGGACGAATGAGGGCTCGTATGCTGCACCCTATGCTTAATGCTGTCAAATTATGGGCGATTGCACATTTGCTCGTAAACGGGGATCTAGCATCTATTTTGCTATTTGGCGGAATGCTCGCTTAGGTTGTCTGGATCGAGATTAAAATAAATCGCGTCGAATGCTGAGAACGGCTGGAAGTCACAGATAATGGCCGAGATTGGATGTATCTGGTCCTATTAGTTGGAATTTTTTCCCTGATGCCAACAGCCCATATCTTGCTCGGTGTTACACCTTTTGGAACCTGAGGATGAGCGAATTTGACCGAAATCTCACAGAAAAGGGTTCTTCGGCATTTTGGTATAAAAGGGTATTGGCGCTGGCAAAAGTCTGAACGCTCTGTGGCACCTTGGCGTTTGTATGTGTCAAAACCCACTAAGACAATCAAAATTGATCAGGCTTTTATGAGAGAAGTTGACACGAATTATAGTCTTTTTATCAAACTCTCAGATCAATAATTAGCCGTTTCTTTTGTCTGATTTATTGTTGCAGAAACTTTCTGAGGTTCAAGAATTCTCTAGGTGTGAAAAGTGGAAGACGTTTGAGCGCGCCATTCTATTATTGCTGCATTAATGATTTATTATACAACTTTCTGTTGTGAGGAGACTTTATAAATTGATTTTGTGTATTCATATAACTCTCTGCGTTCTAAGCATGAAATCAGCCAAGCTTCTAACGACTTTAAAAAGGTATCCATATTCGGTGAGGAGGAAGACGCTGCTGAGATTTTTTACATTGCCGATCCACGATGTTTTTAAGAAAATGGTAGCTAAATAATTACCCATGACGTTGCTGCTAGTTTTATGACTGAGGCGAAGAGTTTGGACGAGATGTATTAATTTAATTTTAAGGCCAAGAAGTATAAAAGTACTACAGCTTCATGTATAGTTTGATTGGGCCTATACAGATTAGAAGATCGAGTGGGCTTTAGATCTTGCTTTGCTTCACGAACCGGCGGCCAGTTGCCAATAGGAACTTGGCGTAGCGCAGAATTGTTAGAGTTTTGGGTGAGACGAAATTTATCACTTTGATACTCATATGCTTCCGAAGTGACAAGTTGGCGCACGTGTGTGACTTTGGCGTAAGAAATTTATATTTCTAAATCGGTCGGTCCAGTTTCTGGAAAATTCATTGGCAGTTATAAATCCATCTGGATAGCTAAACATATTTTAGGCTGTATCTATAAGAAGTATAAACATGCGTGCAGATTTTCAGTCATACTAAGGACAGCAGTACTTAAATTTGTGGTCACGAATAAAAAAAGGATCATGACATAATAAGATTTTATTGAAAATTTCCGTGAAGAGCTTGACTTAGTACTTCTTTTTCCGATTTACCAAGCTAAATAGCTCTCTATATGTAATTGCTTTGGTACCTAGCCACCGATTAAGGGAAAGGGTCATTTAATGGCTGACGTGAATAGGGGCAATCGTCCCTTGTCCCCCCACTTAACTATTTATCGCCCACAACTTACGTCGATCACGTCTATATTGACGAGGATAACTGGAAATGCACTGCTGTTACCTTCTCTATTAATAGTGTGGTGGTTGTTGGCTGCAGCTACCTCTGCTGAAGCATTTGCATTCGCAAATTGGGCTCTGACCAGTATTTTTGGAAAGCTTATTATGCTTGGATCGATATGGGCTCTTTGGTATCACACTTTAGCTGGAGTGCGACATCTTATCTGGGACAATGCGGTTGGGCTAGAGCTTGAAATAGCGTATAAATTCGGATGGATTGTAATTATTGGGTCAATAATCATGACTGGTGTAACTGTTATCGTGCTTTAGGAGTGATTCATCATGGGATTTTTGACTGACCGTAAACGCGCAATGGGCATGGGCAGCGCTAAGAGTGGGACAGAGCATTTCTGGCACATGAAAGTTAGCTCAGTCGCACTTTTGATACTGATCCCGGCTTTCATTTTCACTTTTGGAAGTGCTATCGGTGAAGATTATGAGTATGTGACTGCTTATTTTTCTCGCCCCTTGCCGTCACTTATTGCCGCATTGACACTTATCGTGGGATTTGAGCACTTCAAGTCTGGAGCCACTACCATGATAGAAGACTACGTGCACGGTATTTCGCAGAAAATTTGCATCATCGGAGTGACGTGCCTATCTTACGCAGCAATGGCCACAGGGCTTTTTGCGCTGGCTAAAATGGCTTTTTGAGAGGTCAAAAATGATGAGCTATGATTACGAAACACACGAATATGACGTTGTCGTTGTTGGTGCAGGTGGTGCAGGTTTGCGCGCAACCTTGGGTATGGCTGAACAGGGTCTTCGCACTGCCTGCGTAACAAAAGTGTTTCCGACACGTTCGCACACTGTAGCTGCGCAAGGCGGTATTGCGGCCTCCTTGTCGAATATGGGTCCGGATAACTGGCAGTGGCACATGTATGATACTGTTAAAGGGTCAGACTGGCTTGGTGATACTGATGCCATGGAATACCTTGCCCGCGAAGCGCCAAAAGCGGTTTATGAGCTTGAACACTACGGGGTCCCTTTTTCGCGGACTGAAGAAGGCAAGATCTATCAGAGGCCTTTCGGTGGACATACGACTGATTTTGGGGAAGGACCGGCAGTTCAAAGAACATGTGCGGCAGCTGATAGAACAGGTCACGCCATCCTCCATACGCTTTATGGACAGTCGTTGAAAAATAATGCGGAATTTTACATTGAATACTTTGCCATTGATCTAATCATGACCGATGATGGAGTTTGCCAAGGCGTGGTGTGTTGGAAACTTGACGATGGGACTATGCACGTCTTTAACGCAAAGATGGTGGTTTTGGCCACTGGCGGATATGGGCGTGCTTATTTTAGTGCAACTTCGGCGCACACGTGCACTGGTGACGGAGGCGGCATGGTGGCGCGGGCCGGATTACCGCTTCAAGATATGGAGTTTGTACAGTTCCACCCAACTGGAATTTATGGATCTGGCTGTTTGATAACAGAAGGTGCACGCGGTGAGGGTGGATACCTGACAAATTCCGAAGGGGAACGGTTTATGGAGCGTTACGCGCCGAACTATAAGGATTTGGCGCCCCGCGATTATGTCAGCCGATGTATGACTATGGAAATACGCGATGGACGTGGTGTTGGAGCAGAAGGTGATCATATTCACTTAAATCTGTCTCATTTGCCACCTGAGGCTTTAGCAGAGCGTTTGCCTGGAATTTCTGAAAGTGCCAAGATTTTTGCTGGTGTCGATTTGACAAA
>CAJWEI010000045.1 GCA_913031285.1 uncultured Alphaproteobacteria bacterium
CGTTATCTTCAAATTGCTCTGGTGAATACCAAACTAAAGATTTCAGGTCCATTTTGTAAGCAAATCCATAGAAATGGTCATTACCACTGGGATCTGCGTAAGTTCCAAGATCAACCCATGAAGAGCCGGCTCCATAATTATCAGCCATCCACGAGGCCGCATCATCTCCAATTGGAATCAGATGACCTTCTGAGGCCATATCAGCTGCAAGACCTGGCTGTGGAAAAATCGCAATGTTAGGGGGGTTATTTGAACGCATATCTGCAACAACGAGAGCTGCAAAATCGCGTGAACCAGAATATTGAATTTTTGCACCAGTTGCTTTTTCAAAGCAGCTAATAGTGTTTTCTAACATTTCTTGGTCAGTGCCTAACATTGATCCTTGCATAGTTATCACTTCGCCAGGAAAGCTTCCCATATCACCAAGTTTTGATGGTGTGTTGCAGACATCTGCATAGGCAACACCGCTAATGCCTAATGACATAGCCGCCGCAGCGGTTACGGTTTTGATGTTGAGTTCCATTCTATCCCTCCCAAGAGTTGAAACATATGAATTTTAAAACAAGACTAAGTCTTTAAATGACGTAATTGATTAAAGTAAGTGCTGGTAGTAGCACGTTCGGTGGCGACACCAAACTCTAAAATCTGTTTAAGGTCAACCAGTCTTGGACAACAGTCGCTTAACTAATTATCTTCAACCCAGTCAGCGATTAGCTCTAGCCGTTAGAGTATGAGTAAATGCTAGTATTCTTACCAAAGGGATTGCGACCCAGGGACTCCGAAATCACAAGAGATTTTATCAAATCGACGACGAAGGTGCTGTCAGCTTAATAAGAACAAGCATAAGATTTCTAACAAAGCTTCAATCTCTGCGCTCAAAAATTGACGCCACTCAGCCAGAGCAGCGGCACGGTTCAGCTTGAATCTCGATTGTCAATAGAGATAGCATTGCTAACAAAAATAACTCCAAATGAATTTTCAAGGCTAATACTAAAGTTCCGTGGTCCTAGCCGAACGGCCTATGATCCGTGGTCCCCGGTCCTGGGCACTGCGGCTCAGCCGTAACGATTGGGCAGAGTAACCTTTGCCGTTGGCCCTTGGCTGATATATTGGCGCATATAATTTTTGTGATAAAGTTAATTTGGGCTAAAGTGGCCATTAATCTAATTTGCAGCGAGTATTTGTTAAGAGCCCACTCTTATATATGATGCATTTATCTAAAATAACTGCTTTGTCGATCTTGGCCGGACAGAACGAAGGGAAATCGTTCGTTCAAATATTCAGTATTGCGGTGCCAAGATTTCGATCATTATCGGGCCATCGTGTTCATCGCGTAATTTCAGAGCTGTGCGGAACGCATCCACTGTGTTTTCAGATTTTTCGAAAGCCATATAATTTGCGGCGGCTATGCCTTCGAAATTTGGAGGCGTTGGATGGCAGCCCACCACCGTGACATCTGCCTCGCGCATAGCGGTCGCAATTTCGAGATAGGCGTGATTGTTCCAAATCACAAAGGTGATTGGCAGATTTTCGTCAATAGCTGTCATCAGCTCTGGTAGTGTGAATTGCGCGCCGCCGTCTCCGATTAGACAAACCACGGGGCGACTACGGTCCGCGAGGGCGGCACCAATAGCTGCTGGGATGGCGTAACCCAACGTGCCAAAACCGCCTGATGAGTTGAACCATCCCCCCGGCCTATCGTGATCATAATAGAGGTTCGCGGCGTAGATAGGCTGTGTTGAGTCCCCAACAATGATCGCGCCGGGCACGGCTTCGCGAATGATCTCGACCATTGTCAAGGAATGCTCATAATCTGGGCCAAGCTCGGCGCGGGCGGCCTTGCGTACTTGAGCGACCTTAGAGCCTCCCCAATCGGGCAACACCTGTGACTGCCTCATACCGTCTAACAAGGCAGGGACATAGTCCTGAGCAGCTCCACATATCGCCAGATCAACAGGATGACGATAAAGCTGATCTGCGTCGATATCAATCCGGATCAGCTGGGCCATTTGGGGCATCGTGCCGGTGACGTACATGTCGTAATCTGTTGAACCAAATTCCGTCCCAATGGCAAGGACGACATCAGCCTGCTCAAACAGTTTACGAACAGCGGACAGGCTGGGGCTGGCTGGGACGCATAGCGGATGATCATACATCTGCCCACGTGCGTTGATGGTGTGCACAACGGGCGCGTTTAGCAATTCAGACAGCTTGGTGATGTTAGGCGCGGCCGCCTTACTCCCACCGCCGACCACAATTAAGGGGCGTTTAGCGGCTATAAGGCGCGCGCAGGCGTTGTCGATGGCGGCAGTATCTAGGATCACTTTTTTGGGCGCCTGGATGGCGGGAACTGAGCCTGTAAAGACTTGCCCGAACACATCCATGGGTACTTGAATATGATGCGGCCCCGGACGCTGAGATTGCAAGCTGTCAAAAATAGCATCCAGCGCAGGATAAAGCGCCTCAACACTGTCCACATGATGCGACGAGATAGTGACTTTCGCACATAGCGCGTGCTGGTCCGGCAATTCGTGCAGATGGCCCAATCCTTTGCCCAAAGTGTCAGCGCTGTTCACGCTTGAAACGACCAACATGGGAACACTATCAGAAAGCGCTTGGCCCATCGCCGTCAGGATATTCGTCATGCCCGGCCCTGTAATAACAAAGGCGACCCCAGGTTTACCAGAGCTACGGGCATAACCATCGGCCATAAAGCCAGCACCTTGTTCATGGCGAGGTGTGACATGGTGAAGGCGTGATTGCCCCAAACCGCGATACATCTCGACGGTATGAACGCCGGGTATGCCAAAAACAACCGAAACGTCACGGGCCTCAAGATATGCAACTAAGGCTTCCCCGACGCTTACTTCGTTTCCAGCAACTCCGTTGTACTGATCTGGCATAGAGATGTTCCTTCATCTTACGGTCTTTGCAATAGCATAGCACATCGCAGTGACGGTAACCTTTATGTTTTTTCGGGTTATGGGGACGGTAGGACTTTACCTCGATTCATGATGTTCATTGGATAAATCGCGGCTTTTATCGCGCGCACTTACGACAATTTTGTCAGGTCTCTTTTAAGCGTAGATAAACGCACTTGTACGCTACTTTGTCTCGCTGAAGGACAAAATGCTCAGCACAATTTTAGCTAAGCCATCGATTTTATTGTGCACCTACACGGACCCTGGAACCTTCAGGACAAACTTAAATCTATTCCTACGTACTGATCCACAAGGTAATCACTGTCTGTCAATCCATGACCTAACCTCGATGTGTGCCAATGTGGACCAAATGTTTGACAGGATGTGTACCAAGGCTTTAACGACAGATAATAATGACCTATTGAAGTTCTGAAAAAGTTCCACTGAACAACAAACAACAGAGATTGATACAATAAGTGGTTTACATTCGGTGGTCCTGCATGCCCCTGTCTGTTCCCAAAGTATAAAATGGACCAGACAAGGGTATACACAAGCAACCAGACTACCTTGCAGCTTAATTCGCCAGCATGTCTCTTTAGAACATATATTTCGCTTTATTTAACAGCTAGCAACTGAGTAACGGAGCGTGCATTTACGTCAAGTACGTCATATATTTTCGCTGCTAATGGGCTCTTTGCTATGGCATCATAAGTCGCTTCAACTTGAGAAAGTGATTCATAAGAAATACCCAACAAATATTCGCCAGCATTATCACCTGTCATTATTCTTCCAAAGCGCATGGTTTGAGCACCATTTTCCTTGAACAATTCTCCAGCTTCGTCAACTAATGACATTACCTTCTCAGGATTAGCGGAACTACTTCCACGAGTCATAACGGTGTATTTAAGGTCTGGTTGGTCAGAAAACGTGTGGCTCAGTTGTATTGATGCAATATTTCTTTTCGCTACAGATACGCCAGCAGCTAGTAAGTTTTTGTATATTTCTGAAGAGCTAAATGCTGAATAAATATTTTCCATTTTGTTTAGCTCATTAACCATTTGAAACATAAGTGCGGCACCTGGCATACTGCCAGTCAACATGATGCCCATTCCCGCTCTGCTAGACCCTGCAGCACGTGAGACATCGACCAATGCTGGCAAGTTTTTCATAATTTCTGTTCTATTTTCTTGGGCTATACTTGCCATTGTCACGATAACATATTTTTCAGACATTTTATTTTCCTCCACATAATATATCGGCCAGTATATTAGTCTTAATTTAATTTTTCCAAGAAATTAATCAGCATTCACTAAAAGCACTGCATTGTTCACAACTCCTATGTCCATTATGTCTACTTTGGGCTTTGCTAGTGGGTTAATTTTTAAATTCCTATCTTAATTTTTTGATATTATTTTAGAAGTTGGAATAGCTCTATTTATTCCGTTCGCGTCAAGTTTCGTTTTCACTGTTTGTATCAAATCGAGCTTTAACATGAAGTAATCCCCAGCATTACACCAGGCTCTCACCAAAATACTCATAGAATTCGAGTCAATACTATCTACTCTCACTAGTCTATCTGGGACAGAATGAATACGAGGGTCACTATCTAGAGTATCACTAATCAGCTTTTCAACAATTGTAATATCGCTTTCATATGCAACATTAAATTTTAAATCTAGTCTTCGTTTTTCATAAATTGAATAGTTCGTAATGCATGAACCCCAGATTTGACCATTCGGGACAATAAGCTGAAGATTATCAAGTGATGCCAGCTCAGTGGTAAATACGGAAATTTCTTTCACGGTACCCATTTTTCCAGCTACTTCTATAAAGTCTCCCTGCTTAAACGGCCTCCGAATTATAAGCATGATGCCCGCAGCAAAGTTTGAAAGTGTTCCTTGCAACGCTAAGCCAATTGCCAGGCCAGCAGCACCTAGCAAAGCCACTATAGATGTGGTTTCAAAACCAAAACGTTGTAAAATGAATATAAACCCAAAGACTTGAATTACTATGGACGCAATATTGGAAAGAAAGATAAACAACGTATCATCTAGATTTGCGTAGCTCAAACCAAGCCGCTTGATCCAAGACTTCGCAACTTTGGATAAGACTACCGTTAAAATTAAAACAACCACGGCGACTAGAACATTTAAGCTCAAACTCAGTAGCGTATCAGTCGAAAATAATTCCATAATTTCTTCCATTTTGTATTCAAGCCTCCAAACTTTTTGCGTCATATTAAAAAATATTAAACATTACTGTTATATTCTTGCTATTTGACAGACTTATTAACGACTTTGACTTTTTTGGTGAATTCGCTGCAATCGAAGCTTCTGATCACTCCCTATCCTGAACATGTATATTTAGTCTTTGCCAGTAGGGGTTTAAGAAGTTCTCATGACGAATTACCAGCCAAAACGTATTCGATCAAAGTAATCTAGTAACATGACAGACTGTCGCACTATGATCCAAAAGGGTTAAAGGACCGTACATGTAATACAATATAATCAAGGAACGAAAAAATGAAAATATTTTCTGTAGGCGTCTTTGCTTTAATTTTGACTGCAACAAGTTCTTTTGCAGGAAATTGCTCAAAGCACAACAAAGCAAACTTAGAAGCTATGGCCTGTACCGCGGGTTACACTTGGGATGAAACTGCAACAGAATGCGTTAAAGACGCATCAGCCTAATCTACAGTGTTGGTAGGGCTTTCCAGCCCTGCCATTCTTGATGACCACTTAAAGAACCATCAATGTACTTACTTATAACTACTGAGATCAGGTATTTTGCTGATGCTTAACACAATAATCCCTACCGAAGGTGTACATCACATCACGCTGGTGGGTGCTTCAAGAAGAATATCGATAGATTTTTGGGAAGGCATCTTAGGAATGCCTTTTATTTTTGAACAACCTAATTTGGATGACAATCAAGAGTCTCATTTATATTTTGATCCAGGGGATGGCCGATTAATTACGATTTTCACAAACGAGGGGCGTGCAGTAGATACAAAGCGCACCTCCACCAAAACCGGATCAGTTCATCACCTAGCCTTCACTGTGAGTCAAGCAACTTTCGATCAGGTTGAAAAACGACTAGAAAGTAAAGGTATTGAGCATTCTGGTCCGAAAGATCGAGGATTTATGGAGTCAATCTACTTTCAAGATCCTCTGGGCCTCTTAATAGAACTAGCCTATTACAGGTTTACGGTACCGGAAGGGTTCAGGATTGCAGATGTTATGATTTCTGCCCATCGCATTAGAGTGGCAGATGGTGCTTACAATATCCAACAAGAACACATTGCAAAAGCATTAGTAAGATTAACTCAAACCCGAGATAGTCTATCTAAGCCTAAAGATTAGAATATTTCGCATTCAATATTTTTAACATATGAGTTTTCATTTCTTTTAAAGACTTAGAGCCGATCATTTTATTTTTCCCATATCCATTCATGGCAATAAAACATGATGCTTCCTGCAGGAATGCTTGCTAGCGATAATCCAAATGTATACCAAAAGTCGCCGCCAGTGACCACTGCATAACTCATAAACCATGCAACACCCAACGCTTGCCAGGTACAGGTTTTAATTATGCGTCTATACATTTTTGATCCTTTTCTTGTTTGATCCAAGCCACGCTTCTCCCTAACTGAGTTTACCTAAAACAGTTCACTTATTCTTGCAGCCCAAGCTGCATAGAAAACTTGATTTGGATGAAAACCGTCACTAGCAATTGTTTGAGGATTTACCGGTAAATCAATGTCTACAAAGAAACAATCTGAGTTTTCTTTACAGAAATCCTGTAAAGCTTGTTCAAATATATTGGCCTTTAAACTTAATAAGTAACGAAGCGGATTTGGAACTTGCCGCAAATGACGAACAGGAGGAATCCCAGAAAATATTAGTTTTTCTACTCTAAATTTCTGTACCAGGAGTGAACGAAACTCAGAAATCTCACTAAGCCAAGTTTCAACGTGTTTACCTGAATTAATGTCATTTATGCCGATACTGATAACAGCAGCTTGGAATTGGCTGGCTGCCTGAGATTTGGTCAACTCGATTAGTACTGAGGTTGTGATTGCACTCTGAGCGATAATTGACCATGAACAACAATATTTATCCCCTATCTGCTGCAAGAGACAACCAGATAGGGAATCTTCAAGGCGATCCACACCAACGCCACAGGCAGACGAATCTCCGACAAAAAGAATACTTAATGCGCCTCCATAACCAAATTTACCATGCCGTTGGCCCCTTGCTTCAGGAAGCTCAATGGCCTTTCTCCGGACTAGATAGCCCTGCAGGAGCAGTATCGGGAGAAGTAATATTTGCAGCAATTTGGAGTATTCAGAGCTCCACCTTTTCATGCCAGCCTTCTATTATTATCCTTTATAATTATCTTCATATTGACTTACTTCTGGATCCTCAAAACTGACTTCAGTCAGTCTTGAGGACCTTTTTTCATTTCTTTCAAACGCTCTTCAAGCCAAGCTGCTTTCTCGCTTTTTTTAGTTTGTAGTCGATCGAAAGATGCAGGTTGAGGAGTTTCATAATTCTTATTCATCATAGCCTCAACATATTTTAGCTCACTTATAATGCGCCATAACCATTGACGGTTCAAACTATTGTTTTCTTTCCTCCTATCTTCCAAGAGTTGCCCAATACGCATTTCGATATACTCTCTTGGGTCTTTTTTACGTCCTCTTCTCATAATACTGTCTCAAAGCTAACTTTTGCCATCCCTTCGACGGACTTGTCATTACATGATGGACTTGATGACGGAACTCTACTTCGAAATAGCCTCGTGAAATAATTCTGAGTCCAGATATATCTCACCAAAATGACCACCGTCTATCTCATAGAACTCTTTTTGGTAATTGAAGTGTTCGGAAAACACTAACTGAACATCTCAACTTATCAAAGGCATTTCGTCGAGCTTACCAATCATCATTAGAGCTGACGCAGACATAAAGGGAGCCGTTAGTAAAGGAGGAAACGGAACCTCCGTCCAAGGTGTTGCCCTAGTCACTTTAATTCAACCACAATTAAATTTATCAACCTGATGGTGCTGTCAAACAAATCGGCTCTGTTGTTTGCCCATCACCTTGTAAGTTGCTTATCTGCTCAGCCAAGCTCTTTTGCTGCTGCGCTGTAGGATCGAAGCCCATCTGTAACAATCTCATTGGGCAATCCATACCAGCGCATAGCCTTTTTCATGAACTTTAGTGCCGCTTTCTTATCTCTCTTTTTGGTGACATAGCTTTCTAAAACTTCATCCTCATGATCAACAGCACGCTATAGGTAATATCTTTCTCCATTTATCTTTACAAAGACTTCATCAACGTACCACTTACAGTTGCTCGACTGCATGCCCCCTGCCCGACGCTTTTTGATCTCGCTTGCAAACTTGGGGCCAAACTGGCGCCACTAGTACCGGACAGATTGATAGCTTATATACACCCCTCGTTCATGAAGCAGGTCTTCTGCGTTCTTCAGTGATAGCGGAAATCTCACATACAGCGACTGCAAGCTGGATGATCTCTGGGCTGGTTTTGAAGTAGCGAAAGGAGACTTGCTATGCTTAGCCGCATAGCTATTTACAGGGCCTATTGTGGGCAAGGAGATTTATTCTGACAGTGCCGTCTAAAAAGTAGGTACAAAGTAGTATTAGCCTGAAATACTGAAAAATATTTCCAATTCTGAGTATTCTAGCGCTATTAATAAAATGCCTACACATGCAAACACTTAAGTATATTCAGGAAATCAAAATGGAAGACGAATATTTAGAACAGATCTCTAATCTGGTTGTACGATATAAGGATGCTGATGGGCCCTTGATGAAACTTGCCAATTTTGCTGGCTCAAATATAGAAAGCATATTGAATCAGATCCCAAATGGGATTGATGCACAAGTCCAAAAAGTAATAAGAATAGCTTTAGAAAAAGCCTATGATGCCTCCGATACTCTGCATTCTTCAGCCATGACCCCAGAAGTTCCGTCTTACTTTCACAAAATAGCTGCAATATTTTCAGGAGCTGTTGGTGGAGTTGCCGGATTACCGGGCGCAGTTGCAGAATTTCCTATCACAATCACCACCATATTCTCATCTTTCCAAAAAATTGCACAAGAGTATGGATTTGATAGCAATGACAAAAAAACAAAGCTGGAGTGTATTAAAGTCTTTACAATGGGTGGCCCATTACAATCTGATGAAGAGCTGGATTTATCGTTTGCAACGGCAAAGTTGGGTCTGAGCGGCCAAGTTGTATCAAGCCTAATTTCTAAGGCGTCTCAAAAAGTAGCATTGATGGTTACGCAAAAGCTTGGTTCTCAGGCAGTTCCGATTATTGGAGCCATGACGGGTGCAGCATTAAACTATACCTTCATATCTTACTATGAAGAGATGGCTCATGTTCGGTTTGGCCTCAAAAAAATGCAATTAGAGAACGAGGACAAAGATACTTTAGCTGATTTTATCGCTTTTTATGACATACAACGGCCTTGTTGAAATCCCAGCGAGGTATGCTGTTAACTTCTAGGCCTGCGAGGGGCACAAATTAAAGTATCTCCCACGCGCGCGGAGTTCTAGTGTAGATCTAAACAGGGGGAACCTAAAGCAAATAAGCCCAAATTGCATAATGGCCTGAGTGCATGTCTTTTTGTGCTAACTAGGATTTTTTGTCTGGGGCCAATCATAAACCTAGAGTTCACACCAATAGCAGCGGTCATGTTTGAAATTGTAACGGCAAAAGAAAGGGGAAATTAGTCTGAGGATTTATGTCTATTTTCATGATTGGAGCCATCCATTCACCCCATTTGGCATTCACGGGACAGCCAGAGAGATAAGTTTGAGTCGCTCTCAGATCGTCTGTCTCGAAATACCCGAACAATGTTAGACCATAGCGAAAGATGTTATAGTTTGAAATTCCGGCTTCTTGCAGTGTTTCCAGCATCTCGGGCCAAATTTCATCATGGCGCTTTTTATATTCTTCCTCATAGCCTGGACGAACCTCTAGTACCCATGCGTAGGATGCCATCAGACCCCCTCCTTCCAGTTTGCAAAACAATCTCGTAATGCGATGACTTCAGTTAATACGTCTTCAAATAATGTATTCATATAATCCTGATGCACCGGTTCGATCGCCAAAGCTCCATCATATCCCACATCATGCAAGGTCCCAAACATCGCTGGGAAGTTAAGCGTGCCGTGCGCAAACTTTGTTTGAAGCGCACCCATACGCGCCTGTCGAAGGTGAACATGTGCGGCGTGTGGGGCGAGTGGATCGATTTCGTCCTGCCTATATCCGAGGCAGGTGAAATGTGAATAATCCAGCGCGAGCTTGATGCCGGTCGCCTCAACTAGATCGCCGACAATGGCAGGGCTTTCGGCAAATGAGTGAACATGGGGCTCGACACATAATGTGGCGTTGAACCCAGAAGCAAGGTCGACCATTGCAGCTAAGCTTTCTTGTGAGACCGCAAACGCCTCCAACCGCGATTGTCCAGGATTCACCACACCAGGCAAAATAAACACCGTCTTGATCCCCGCAGAGTCGACAAAGGTGAGAACCTGACGCAAGTCTTTAAGATTTTGCGCCAAAGTACCAGGCAATGAGAGGTTGTGGCCGTCCAACCCGTTACCGAACAAGTGATAGTAATTCGGAATATCCACGCCCAATCCCACGAGTTGTGCTGCGGCGGCTTGTGGGTCAGACAAGATCAATGATTTATCCAAAGCTGATCTATAAAACAACCCAACATCAAGCGCTCCAATTCCCAATGCTTTGGAAATGTCAGCAGCCTCTTGCAGTGAACAAGAAGGCAACGACCAAGAGGTAAGGGAAAGAGTCATTCAACGATCTCCAATTTTTGGCTTGCAACGGATTTGTAAAGTGCCGCGATGGTGGCCGTAACTTCGGCACCGCACTCAGCATCAGAGGCATTGAAAACATCGTCACCAGCGCACATTTTTGCAAAAACCTGGACGGGCAGTGCACCGTCATATTCAGCCCGATCAAGAACCAGCTTATCATCATCGGCGTCTAGCCGCCATAGCTCAACTGTAGCTTTCTGGTTATCAAACATTATCATACCTTCTGTACCAAAGATGCGGATGTCTGTGTGCATGCCTTTGTGCTTCGGCACCGTCGAGGCACCAGAGAGTACAATTGTTGCACCATTGCTTGCGCGTGCGGTTGCAGCATCATAGAAGTCCACACCTGATGGAGATAGGCCAGAGGCACAAAAAACTTCGGCAACAGTCAGCCCAGTAACGTGGATCATCCATGCAAGCGAGTGGCTCATCTGACCCCAAGCATATCCGCCAGCCTTAGCCGGATCGGCCCACGTGCTTGCAGGCGGTCGGAACAAGTGATCAGCAGTTTCGGCCATCGGTTCGCCCGCAAATAGATCGTGCAGCGGAGACCCCATTTGGCATACGACATGACGCACCTCACCGATACGACCTCTAACAACCCAATCTTTTGCCTTAGCTGTGTAATCTTCAAAATTCAGTCCAGTCGGCACTAGCACCTCTCGCCCCGCATCTTTGGCAGCTGCAGCAATTGCACGCCCATCTTCAGAGCAAGTGGCCATCGGTTTTTCGACAAGGACATGTGCCCCCCCTTTCAACGCAGTTATGGCGGGGTCCGTGTGAAAAATATGCGGAGTTGAAATCATTACGCCGTCAAGGTTTTCGGCAGCCATCATCGCCGCAACATCGGTATACTGCGCAGCGATCCCAAATTTTTCGCCTGCAACAGACAGACGCGATTGGTCAAGATCACAAATTGCGACCACTTCAGCCTCACGGCAATTATTGATTGTTGGGATATGGTTGAAGGCGGCCCACCAGCCGATGCCTACAACGCCTATACGGGCAGTCATGATACGCCTCCCTTAGTGGGTTGATTCATTGTCGATCTATAAACATTTTGCATATGTTTTTCAGCGGCATCCGCCGCGGCAGAAGGATCACGCACACGAAGCGCGTCAAATAACATCCGATGATCACGAAGGGACTGCTCAAGAACTTCCGGTCGTTCCGATGCACGGCGCCTAAACTCAAGTCCCAATGAGTTGAGGCTTTCACCGATCCGTTTGAGAAAAGAGTTACCAGACCCAATCCAAATTGTTTCATGAAATTTAAAATCAGACAAGCGGAACTCATTAGCGTCTTTAACCGTTTTTTCCTGATTGGTAAGAATTGTATCTAGAGTTGCAAGCTGGAACTCATCCATATTGATGGCCGCCCGACGAGCAACATCCCCCTCAATAAGAGACCGAGCATCATAGAGTTCACGGATGTTCATCTTTTCCAAAGAAAGAAAGAAGCGAATTGGGCCAAGGAGTGCATCACCATCAAGATCGGTGACATACGCTCCCCCCCCATGCCGTGACTTGATTACACCAAGAATCGATAAACCCCGCACGGCTTCGCGGACAGAGGGACGCGAAACGTTGAGCTGTTCAGCTAAATCACGCTCTGGGGGAAGTTGGTCACCCGGTTTCAGCGCTTTAGCTGTCACCATATCAAGTATGCGACGCGCCACCATCTCAGCCACTGACTCACGCTTGATCGGGACATCGAAGTTGAGTTTCGAAATCTCATTTTTCACAAGCGTTCTCCTTTTAGGCGCCGCCAAATACTAATGAGATGAATTCGTGGGGCAATCACTGATCCGATAAGTAACAATCCAATCACACCAGTTTGGATATGTCCCGTGATGTTAATAAGTGCCATTCCATTTCGCAAACTCAAAACGATGAGAATCGCAAGCAAGGTACCAAACAACGTTCCAGTACCGCCAAAGATGCTAACCCCCCCAAGAAGGACAATCGTGATGATATCTAGCTCAAACCCCAGTGCCACGTCACCGCGCACGGCGCCTACACGCGCCGCATAAAGCAGTCCTGCAAAAGCAGATACAAGGCCTGATGCAATAAAAAGAATCATCTTGTGGCGACTCGTGTTAATGCCCGCATAATCGGCCACTTCACGGTTCGTCCCAATTACATAGGTTTTGCGACCAAAGCCTGAACGTTGAAGAACAATGTAGAGTACTGCAAATAAAATGAAAAAAGCAATGATCGCAAAAGGGATAGACCCTACAAAACCCTGTTGCCCAAGCGCATCAAACCATTCAGGGAATTCATTGATCCCTCGGTCTTCAACAAGAACCCTTGCCAAACCACGAAAGCCGATAAGCGTCGCCAAAGTAACAACCAGCGAAGGCAAGCCAACCTTGGTGACAAACCAGCCGTTCAAGGCTCCACCGGCAACGCCTATGATTAAACAGGTCAGGATTACGAAGCCCCCCGGCACCCCTCCTTGAACCAGCCAGCCAAAAGTGCAGGCCGACAGCCCCATCATTGAACCAACAGACAGATCAATTTCAGCGTTGATGATTACAAAAGTCATTACAAGCGCGACTATCACTTTTTCAATCGAAAGCTGGAAAAGATTGATAAAGTTCGAAAAGCTGAGGAACTGGGGCGAAAGATTGACATTGAGCAAGATGATAAAAATCAGAGCACACAGAAGAAAACCCTCCCAGCTTTGCAATCTGTTCAAAGCGGTTTTCATGATTGCACCTCAGGTTTCGTTTCTTTCTTTTCGCGGGAGACCCGCCATTTGACGAGCCTTCGCATCAGAACAGCGTCAGCAGCAACGGATAAAAGAATCAGCGAGCCCAAGACGGCTTCACGCCAGAACTCACTCACCAACTGCCAGCGCACTAGCGACGTATCAATCAGATCTATGAGAATTGCCCCAATTAGTGCGCCAATAACGGACCCTGAACCACCAAAGATGTTTACCCCACCGACAACGGCTGAGGCGACAGACTTAAGCTCAAATCCAAGCCCAGCGACGACTGTAATAGTCCCGAACCGCGCGAGAAACATAAAGCCCGCTAGACCCGCCAAAGCTCCGGCCGAAATAAAGGCGAAAAAGATAACAAGCTTAGAATTTATACCCGCCATCTCTGCCGCCTCAGGGTTTGACCCCACGGCATAGAGCTTACGTGCCGGTCGCAGGCGGGTCAGTGCGAAGTGAACTGCTATGACCACTAAAATTGCAACGACAAAGGCAGCGCGAAATTGAAGCGTACCAATAGAAAACAACTGGGTATTAGGAAATTCGATCAACCAGGTCGGTAGGTTGTTGGTGGTAATAGATTTGGCATCCGAGTATTCAACCAATGCAGACCTGAAAAGTGCCATCGTCCCTAATGTCACTATGATCGATGGAACACCCGCATAGGCAACAAACACACCATTAATCACACCAAAACAGGCACCCAAAAGTATTGAGTAGGTAGCTAGCAGGATAGGCGGAATGTCGGGATTGTTAGTTATAAGGCTGCCCGTGGCAAAGGCGACAAAACCAACGACTGAACCTATCGACAAGTCGATGTTGCGGGTTAGGATTACTAGCGTTTGGCCACATGCAATAAGCGCCATAATAGCAACTGAGCTCGATATCCTGTTGAAGAGCCGCCCGTTCAGGTAATTAGGGACCTGCGTTGAAAAAAATAATAAGACAGCGAGCAAAACAAACAACAATGCAAGAATGCGAAGCGTTTGAGGAGGAATACGTGCTAGCATCAAATAGCCTCCTGTCGTTGACCCGTGGCGTGCATCATAACAGTTTCTTGAGTCGCTTCAGAGTGTTTAACTATGCTCATCTGATGACCCTCTCGCATCACAAGGATCCGATCACCCATTGCCAAGACCTCTGGAAGGTCAGATGAAATAAGAAGGGCTGCGCCTCCTTTGGCGGCAATAGACCGGATCAGATCGTGGACCTCAGCCTTGGCTCCGATGTCGATACCACGTGTTGGTTCATCAAATATAAAAAGATCTGGGTTCAAGTTGAGCCATTTGGCAAGCATCACCTTTTGCTGGTTGCCACCTGACAGCATCCCAACAGGCGTTTCAACATCCGGTGTCCGGATATTCAAGCTGTCAATAAAGTGACGCGCGACCTTACCTTCTTTTTCGCGTTTCAAGAGCCCAAGTGGCGATAGGAAACTGTCGAGCGTCGCCATTGATACGTTCGATTTAATCGCCATCGGCATTGCTAATCCGAGCTTGCGTCGGTCTTCGGAAACATAGGCAATACCCGCTTCGATCGCAGTGCGGGGGTTGGTGAATTTTGTGGTCTGGCCTTTGAATTTGATCGAGCCAGATGTTGGAGGTATTACCCCAAAAATAGCCAACGCAACATCAGTGCGCCGCGCTCCCACAAGGCCAGCCATACAAAGCACTTCGCCCCTGTGCAGGTCAAAAGAAATATCCTCAAACACGCCGTCAAGGGTAAGATTACGAACCTCGAGTATAACTTCATCTTGAGCAGTACTCGCGGTCTTTGCAAAATATTTGCCAAAATCACGACCTACCATTTCTGTAATCATGCCATCAGATGTCACTTTAGCTATAGGTTTCGTCGAGATATGTCTTCCGTCGCGGATGACAGTCACGCGATCCGAGATTTCAAATATTTCCTCAAGACGGTGCGAGATATAGACAACTGCAACGCCTTGTCCTGCGAGGTTTTGAGCGATCTTTCGAAGCTGCTCAGCCTCGTGAGCCGAAAGTGAAGCCGTCGGCTCGTCCATGATAAGAACACGCACATCCTGAGAGAGCGCTCGGGCGATTTCTACGGCCTGCTGTTCAGCAAGCGTTAGGCCACTGGCAATGCGACTTGGGTCCAGCTTAATCCCAATCCGTTCGATAAGAGCGCGAGCACGCTTGCGTTGCTCTGCGGGGTGCACCAGCACTCCAGTAGAGTTATCGCTTATAAAAATGTTCTCCGCTACGTCCAAATCAGGGAAAACCATAGGTTCTTGATAAATTGCAGCGATTCCTGCTTCGCGGGCAGCTTGTGGTCCAGTGATTTTGCGGGTTTTGCCATCCACTTCGATTTTGCCACTGGTTGGTTGATGGATGCCTGTCATGATCTTGATTATCGTCGACTTGCCAGCACCGTTTTCTCCTACAATGGCGTGCACCTCACTAGCCTCAAGGGTGATCGACATATTAGAAAGAGCTTTGGTCATCCCAAAGTGTTTGGAAATACTATTCATGCGTAAAACAGGCTGTGGCATTGGGAGTCCTTAAGGCGTTAATTTGGGCCAGTGAAAATGCTCCACTGGCCCAACGCACTATTTGGATGCAGCTTCGACGTTTTCAGAGTTGTAGACTGTAAAGTCCCCCATAAGAATACGGGAAGAACCGGGCCGACCTGGGTCTTCCTCGATGGTAAAGTCACCCATTCTGCCAGCACTAAAAGTTTCACCAATCTCGCCTTTCATTTGGCCTGAAGCTAAACCGTAAGCTGTGTAGTAGGTCAGATAGCCAAGATCGCGGAAATCCCAAAGCGCAAACTCCGGCGCGCATCCATTCATGGTGTAACTGACCATTTCAGATGGTAGACCAAGACCAGACACTCCAACCTCACCACACATACCTTCGTCCTGCATAGCCTTGGCAGCGGCTTGAATACCCACCGTTGTAGGAGACATAATTACGCCAAGGTTTGGGTGCTTATCCACAAGAGCAAGCGCACGGTTGTAGCTCACTTCAGCTTGGTCATCACCGTAAACAATATCTACCAATTCAATATTAGAGTATTTTTCTCCTTTGAGTGCTACTTCCATCGCAGCGATCCATGCATTTTGATTTGCTGCATCTGGCGTTGCTGAAAGAACAGCCATCTGACCTGAGCCACCAAGAATAGAATGCGCCATATCAGCCATAACAGTACCTATCGAGCCAAAGTCTACTTGTGCCACAAATACGTCCTCACCTTCACCGGATGGAATTGGGCTATCCCAAGTAACAACACGGGTCCCTGCTGCCTGTGCTGCGACGGCGGAGGGCACGATCTGGTCACCCGCGTTATTGGAAAGCATCACAGCTCCTTGACCTTGTGTTGCCGAAGTCGTCATGATCTCAATCTGTCCTGCCGTTGAATTTTCAGGTGTTGGACCAACAAACAAAAGCTCTCCAGTATTACCCAGCTCTGCGTGGGCTTCTTGCGCACCTTCATTTGCCTGATCAAAGACCAGAATGCCTAAAAACTTTGGTAGAAGTACCATGTTAATGTCTTCTCCTGGGGTCAGTGAGACTGAATGCCCACCAGCCAGTGTAGCGCTTGCTGTGCCCAGCGAAAGAGCTGCAGCAGCCGTTATTTTAATGAAATTTTTCATGATTTTCTCCTATGATTTCATGATTTAAGTGCCAGTGCACCGGTTACAATTGTTTATGACCGCACCATTAGGCTTGGCCCACCTTTTGTTCCTGCTCTCCCAAGCCTTCAATCCCAAGGGACATTAACTGTCCTTCTCTTAGATATGTTTGTGGATTTTGCCCCATTCCAACCCCGGGAGGTGTTCCAGTTGAAATTACATCGCCGGCTTGCAGCGACATGAACTGACTAATATGACTGACTAACTGGCGGACACCAAAAACCATTGTTTTCGTACTGCCGTCCTGGTACCGGTGGCCGTCAACCTCCAGCCACATTTTCAGATTTTGCGGATCTGCCAACTCGTCACGGGTTACAAGCCATGGGCCGATAGGACCAAATGTGTCAGCAGATTTCCCTTTCACCCATTGGCCGCTCCTTTCGAGCTGAAAGGAGCGTTCAGAAACATCGTTAATTACGCAATATCCTGCAACATAGTCAATCGCGGCGTCCTCACTGACGTAACGGGCCTCTTTGCCAATGACGATTCCTAGCTCAACTTCCCAGTCAGTCTTGGTGCTATTACGGGGGATTAGGACGTCGTCGTTTGGACCGCAAATGGCACTGGTGGCCTTGAAGAAGAGGATCGGTTCATCAGGCAGCGTCATACCTGTTTCAGCGGCATGGTCTGAATAATTCAAGCCAATGCAGATGAATTTCCCAACGTGGCCAACGCAGGCGCCGATCCGACTGTTAGCGTCCAAGATGGGAAGGCTCTCCTCCTCGATGTTACGCAATTTTGCGATGCCTTCGTCGTTGAGCACATCACCAGACAAGTCTTTAATATGAGCAGAGAGGTCACGGTACAAGCCGTTCCGATCGTATATCGCTGGTTTTTCATGACCTAAAGGTCCAACACGAAGCAGTTTCATCGTCTATATCCTAACAGGTTTACGGGGAGTGTCGCCGATTAGTGCTCGCGTGATATCTTGAGCTACGAGACCTTGAAGGCGATTGATAGCAGCTTCAGAATACCACGCTGCATGGGGAGTTAGCAGTAGATTGGGCGCTTCCCGCAATCGCGAAGACATCGATAAAGGTTCAGCGTGGAAGACATCAAGTGCAGCACCACCGATAAGACCTTTCTCAAGGGCAAGCGCAATATCGTTTTCAACTATTAATTGGCCGCGCGCAGAATTAACAATCATTGCGTGAGGCTGCATTTGTGCCAGACGGGCAGCGTTAAAAAAATTTGTTGTTCTAGCCGTCGCCGGCGCATTCAAAGAAATAATGTCAGCACTAGTCAAAAGTGTAGCCTCATCGACCAAAGTCGCCCCCATTTCTGTCACTTGCTTATCCGAAAGCCCTGGATCTGCAACGATAAATGAGAACCCGAAACCCTTAAGGCGTGTCAGGATGGCTTGCCCGATTTGTCCCATTCCAAAGAACCCAAAGGTCGTCTGCGCAAAGGGTTTTATCGGCTTAGCATGTTTCACAGCCAACCAGTCGCCTGATCGCACAGAGGCATCTAATTTCACCAATTTGCGTAATAACGCCATGGCCGCGGCACAGCAATGCTCAGCGACCTCATCTGTGCAGTAATCTGGAACATAGCCGATCTTCAGCCCTGCCTGTTTGGCTGCCTTTAGGTCGATATTGTCATAACCCACTCCGTAGCGAATAACCGTGGCTCCAGGCGTCACAGCAGCGCAACACAAAGGTCCAAATGTAGCAAATTGCACAGCCACCACATCCGCTCCATTTACCAATTTTGCAAGTTCTGCATCTGACTTACTTTGATGGGCTGCGAAGGAGGCACCTTTCGCCTCAGCTGCAGCCTTCTCCTGTACTAGATCTGGAAATGTATAGTCTGATATAACAACGCTTAAAGTCATGGCGCTTCCTCTAGATAGTCATGAATTATTTCGCCAGCGACGAGCTTGAAATCGGCACGCCAGTAGATACCCTGTAGCGGTTCAAGCACCGGCAAACGAGATACAGGCAACTGCGCGTTAGGCCTTAATTCAACTGTGCAAGGGCCACCCCAAGCTTCATGAACATTGACATCCGCTAGCTTCCGACTAGTCAATTGCCTTATGGCTGGTTTTCCATCAATATGATCTACAGACTTGAGATTAAGGTTTGTTGTAAAATCAAAATATGGGGCTACACCACTGGCAGAAAGGCGTTTTTGTTTATATGGTATCGTCCCCGTCAGCACACTAATTCCGTTGCGTTCTACAGTACCGACCATCAGGTCCCCTCGAAATTCTATGCTGGGCTGGCCAAGCTTCTTTGGCTGACCGTGTACTTCCCGACCATGAGCAACGCCAAGATCTGATGACAGAACCAGATATGGAGAATAAGCCCCTGTAAGATCCCCAAAACGGGCTGCGATCATCACGTTAGCCTCAGCGTAAGATCCCAGCCAGTCGGTATCATTCATTTTATAAATGTGTGCGCAGACAATGTTACCGTCAGGTTTCAGTCTAGGAGGCAGCAAGAACGCCATGGAATCTGGGTCAGTACGCCAGTAAAGGGTAATAACTTCTGCGTTGCGAAATTCAAAGGGAAATGGCGGAACCATGGGAGCATCCCAAGGCGTTGAGAAACCACCTTTGCGGATATCGTCTTCCGTTGGTTTCCTAACGCCGTAACGGGTAGTCGTCATGATCGCCTCCTGTTTGTGCAAGCCGCACAACATTGCGGATTAATTACCGATACTACGCTAACTCACGATAGATTTTGACATCCAGAACAAGGTAACTTACCAACTAATTGGTCATACCAATTTGACGATTCGTAACAGGAAAGCAAGAGAAATGTTTGATCTATTACCAATAGAAGTCCCAGACCTGTCGGGAAAAACCATTCTTATCACCGGTGCGGGACGTGGGATTGGTGCTGTTCTTGCGGGGAAAATGGTTGCCAAAGGCGCGAAAGTTTACGCTGGCGTCTTGGGCTCGCCGGACCCTAGCTATTTAAAGCATTTAACTAGCTGTACGATTGTTGATCTAGATGTGACAGACGCAGGTCAAATTTCGTCTGTTTTGACCCAGATTAAGTCTGAGACAGGGGAACTGGACGCGCTTGTAAATAATGCCGGAGCCATAGCTCCGATAGGTCATATCGATACTTTGGCAACAGAATCTTTGCGACAAGCCTATGAAGTAAACGCGTTGGGAGTTCATCGGATGACATGCTCAGCCCTGCCTCTTCTACGTGCATCGAAAGGTGTTATAATCAACGCAGGTACGGGTGCAGCAACAACTCCCATGGAAGGCTGGGCTGCATACTGTAATTCCAAGGCTGCAGCGCGTATGATGACCCTAATGTTCGCTAAAGACCTTGAAGGTAGCGGAGTGCAGTTCTTTTTTATCGGCATTCCTCCGACAGATACCGAAATGCAGGCAGAAATCCGCGTGGCGGGGCTTAATCCTATTAGCAAAATAAAAAGAAACGAACTAGTACATCCTGACGTACCTGCAAGCGTAATGGCCTGGCTTTGTGGTCCTCAGGCTCGTAAGCTAGACACGGTGCTCCTTGACGTTCGCGAAGAACCTTTCCAGTCAATGATGACACAACAGTGCTAGCACATTTAGAAAAGGACAATCTATGAAAGTCGCCAGTGTTGAAGCATTCCCTGTTTCTTATCAGGAACCCACAGATCATAATCGGTATCGGTCGGTATGCCTAGTCAAGATTACAGACACGGATGGGCGCGTGGGTTGGGGAGAATGTTGCGCATACTTTCCCGAAGCAACGCTTGCAACGGCGAAGATCGTTGAAGGGTTAGCTCAGGTTGTCATCGGGCAAAATACTCTTCACACTGAGGCTATATGGTACAAGTTAAAAGAGCATAGTTGGTGGTATGGCACCGGTTCAGGTATTGCTTCAATTGCAATATCCGGGATCGACATTGCACTGTGGGATCTTAAGGGCAAACAGTTAGGATTAAGCGTACTTGATCTATTGGGCGGGCCGGTACGGGACAAGCTGCCTGCTATTGCAAGCCTGCACGGCACGCACGAAAGTATCGAAAAGATGGCTGAGGAAATCGCAAGTCACACTAGCACTGGACTACACGGTGCCAAGGTCGGTTTCGGCAAGGCTGGCAACGCTAATTTAGGATTTGAAGAGGCTCGTGATCTAGAATTTGTGGAAAAGGTTCAATCGGCCATGGGCCGCGGTAAGGACCTGATGATTGATCTCGGGGTCAAAAACTTTTGGGATGTTCCTACCGCAATCCGCCGTGCGCGCGCATTTGAAGAGCGCGGGGTCGCGTGGCTGGAAGAACCTTTGGGCAACGAGGATCCGGAAGGCTATGCTGCCTTGCGCGCAGCGTCCGGTATTCGCATTGCATATGGAGAGCGGGAATGGAACGCCTTAGGCGTTCAGCGGATTGTAAAAACTGGGACCGTTGACGTGATTGGTCTAGATCCAGGGCGGGTTGAGGGGATCACTGGTTTCCAAAAGGCTGCCGAAATTTGCAACCTCAACCGTCGTCAGGCAAATGCGCACAACTTCTCGACAGCAATCGTCGGTGCCGCAAGCCAAGCCCTTAGTTTTGCTAGTCCAGCCTGTTTTATTCTTGAACTACAACCTGTTTATGGACCAGCACAAAAAGACCTAGTGGACAGACCTGTCTGGCATACCAAAGGGTTTGTGAACCTTCCCACTGGTCCAGGTCTTGGAATTGAAATCAACGAAGACCTTGTCCAATCAGCCCGCATGGAAAGCTAGGTTTCGACTGCAAAGAACTGTTATTTCGCTCAATGCCAAACCGCATTTCAGTTCATTCAGGATAGACGCGCTGCTAGGCAATTAGGGACGTCACACTGCAAACAGAAATTAGCATGTTCTTGCAGCAAAAACAGAACGCCATGTCTTTTTGTGCTAACTAGGATTTTTGTCTGCCTGTCATCAATTCACTGCTACAAACCTGTTGCCTTATCATATTGATTTTAATATATTTATCTGAAAATACTTCATAATTATTTTACCTACGTTACGTACTTATTGACAAAGATACCATCTAGTATTCATTTTCCAAAATCTGTAACTAACAAAATGAAAATAGGAAATAAAATGAAAATTAAAAACTTAATATCTGCAATTTACATTAGCCTGCTTCCTAGTCTGGCTTTAGCAGGAGGACATTCAGGCTTGGGCGGAACTGGCACAGGTATAGTAGTTGATATAAAAACAATGGAAGGCACGTCAGGGGTCTTGGTACAACAAACTACTAAAGACGTATGGATATGGGATAACCCACCGGAGGGTTTTCACAAAGCTACTGCTGCAACTTGCACACAGTTTTTGACATTTGCTGCCGGTCAAGAACAACCTGTAGGATTTAATTCTGTATGCCAATCTGTAGATCCGGACGGAGATGTGGCCGTAAGTCTCCTTACTCCGCATCCAGATGGCGCGTTAATTACTCAGACATCTGGTACTGGAAAGTGGGAAGCACTAAACGGTATTAAGTTTATAGGTGGAACAGACATTCGGATTGACGCTAAAACTTCAACCTATTCATGGAAACCAACGAATTAGGCGTTTTCCTGTTTATTATCAAATGATGAATTGAAGAAAATCTAACGGCTGGGCACTAGCCCAGCCACAAAGGTTATCTAAGGTTAGCCCTCACCTGTGTGCTGGGGGGCGTTATGTGCGCCAGAATTATCCGGATGGTGCGCATGGGGTTCTAACTAGCTTGAAAAGAATGAGGCACGTCTATCTCCAAACCAGAGTATGCTTGGGTCCGACTTCCATCTGCGTCTTTTTCCAAAAGATGATCCACGCTATCGAGCCAATCAAGTCCCTCCATTTGTCCTTCAACTATAGCATCGATACTTGGTATCCGACTGATCTGTACAATTTCACCAGTATCCAGCTCTATCAAACTCCAAGTAATATCTGGCTTATTCATAATCTCCGACAACCGCTCAAGAGCCTCTTTAAACTCATCTGCGCAACCAGCTTTAGGTTTATACTTTATAACTGACCAAACTGCGTTTTCCATGCTTCACCCTATGCGTCCCCCAAAACCCTAGCCGATCAGAAACACATCCGTAAAGATACCGATTGGTTCTGTTCGGCTAGGGTTTTGGGGAGAAATGAAATCTGTCTAGCAGGATTAAACACCATGATAGTTGAATAGAGGCGATGGTTTTCAGTCTACTTTAAGTTGCCATTGATCCGCCCTCATAAATTTGGATGGTTTTAAGTGGCGGCAAAAATGGGTATGCATAATATTGTAATACTAACATCCGATGGCAAAAAAGGTAAAAAATATGCAGACGATTTTAATGACGTTTACTTCTTTATTTGTTTTGGCGACGGGCGTATATGCGGAGGACTTTACTGGATGGTGCGTTGATATGGGCGAACCGGGTTGCCAAGACCGATATATTCCATTTTATGAAAACTCCATTGACTGGTGCGAAGAAAGCTGTTCCTTAACTAACCGGGTAAAAGTTACCAATATGTTAGCAAATCTCTTCGATTACACATGCCAGTCAGACTATGCGGGAACTGTAAAAAGTCGTGTAATGATTTTGACGCAAACAGTTTATGACAATACGGGAACTGAGATTGATAAACACTTCTTCATAACAAATCATGGAACTCTTCCAGTGGTTCAATGCCCTTAATAAAATAGATCAAATCACAGCTATTAAATAAAAATAGAGTGTTGAACTGTGTTAAGTTTCTGATTGATCAAATTAATCAACCCCATGCACACCATGCTGATAATACTAGCGCAAATAACGCCCCCCGGCACACAGGCAGGGGCAGCTTATTTACGGCGCATTGAAATTTTGGGCATGCGGGTGCCTGCTAGATCGTAGTTTGCCTCAGGATGTGGTGGGTGGAAGTCAGTTTTTTTCCAGAAATCACGTCCGCCACGGCGTCTCCATAAGGGCAGCGTTAGTATGAAACCAGCGACAAAGCCGCCCACATGCTCCCAATAGGCTACTTCGCTTTCGGCTGGATTAGTGGACACACCCTCAAAGAGGTCTATAAAAAACCAAAGTCCAAGGCAGACAAAAGCTGGAATAGGGAAAATTTTATAAAAGATGAAGAAGTCGACTTTGGCTAAGGGATACAGCAGGAAATATCCGCCCATGACAGCAGAAATTGCGCCAGATGCTCCGATTACCGGTATTGCAGAGTAAGGCTCAAATGCATACTGAGCTATTGCTGCTAGAATACCAGATGCCAGATAATATAATAGAAACCAACCATGGCCCATTTCGTCTTCAACATTATCCCCAAAAAGATAAAGAAACCACATGTTCCCTAACAGATGTAACCAATCGGCGTGCAAAAACATCGAGCTGAAGAGGCCATGCAGGTCGTGCCCATAATGCACCTGATGAGGGATCAGCGCCCAATTTTCATAGATATCGTATAAAGCATAATTATTTCCATATGTGGTCACGGTGACATAGATATGTATGAGCACGTTGAGGGCAATAAGCGCATAAGTCACGTAAGGCTTACAACCCGAGGGATTATGGTCGCGGATAGCAAGAATCATGACCACACACTGAGTTGGGTCAGCGTATTAGGTCAAGCGGTTTGATCTCAACGCGCAAGGTTGATTAACACTTATAAATCTTTCCGTTCGGAAATATCCCACCTCGCCAAACAATGCGAGGCCACACTTGGACAGTCGCGAGATGGATGCAAGCGGCGCGCATGCCTGAAGAATCTACGCGCCACTATTTCTTAAGCGTTTAACGTGATTTTGCAGAATGCCTGCGCATGTCGAACGCCTACGTCAACCAGTTGATGCTGAGTGTGCAGAACCTTGGCTGAGCGAGCCTCGTTGAAGTTATCGACAACCAAATCAACGCCGCCAAATTGAGCGACGATGCATTCACTATATTGCCGTCGATAAACAGTGCCAGCCGTGCAAAGCGTCGACTGAATTACCCTACGTCCAAGGCTCGTTCGATTGTCGATGACAAATCTTCCACTGCCTGTATCAACGGCTGTGCCTGCAATTGTCGCAAAGTTTGCCGGGTTCATTATAAAGACTGCTCCAGTAGAAGAAACGTTACCCTCTTCAAGCTTTGACAACGCCGTGAGTGCCTCTGGGTAGGTCATCGTACTGCTACCATAAGTAGCCAGCGTACTGATGCATGATGTATTTGCGAAACCAGTTGGATTTGCTCCAGAGCCACTGCCTTCAAGTGCTGCATCGTCGATCCCTTTTGCTATCTGCCGGTTCAGGTCATTCCGCACTAAAGCATCAATGCTTGGATCAGACTGGGTAAGTGCTTCCAACGTGAAAATCTTCGTCATCTTCGAATAGCCAGCAATATCCATCGCGGCTCTAATATTACCACGGGCTTCACCAAGCAGGGCCTCTGAGAAGTCCGCTTGTTTATCTGTGATTTCTTTTTCGGGGTTATTCATGTTTTTAATCCAGTTTAATCCAACGAGCGTATCCCCACTGATAACTTCCAATATGAAACTGACAGGATTTCCTATGTTTGAACTTACTTCTAGCCCTTCTGCAGCCAACCAATTTCAAGATTTTGAGATAGTCTTAGCTCATTGTATTAAAAAAATTGGAAATAATGACTATATAAAAGCAGTAGCTTATGGCCGACAAAGCGGTTATTTAAACGCTGAGAACAAACTTACAGTGTCGGGTCGAGCATTTGCTCAATTTGCCCAATTCGATTTTGAAACTGCAGCTTGATTTGCTTAGATTGTTCTGGTTCACGCTTGCAGGTTCTTGGACTTCACTCGTACTAACTGCTTAAAATATGATTAACCGAACCTGAAGGATTGCTGATGTTTGATCTTACTTCTAACCCCTCTGCTCATATGGAAGTCTCTCTATTTGAAATTGTTTTGGCACATTGTATGACAAAAACAGGTAAAGAGGACTATCTAGCTGCAATGAAATACGGGCGGAATATCGGTTACTTCGATGCAGACGGTCTATTGACAACATCAGGAAAGTCATTTGCACATTTTTCTGATATCACTTTGGAAACCGCAGCGTAGAATGGCTTCTTACCTTAAGTAAACAAAGCGGAGACCAACGGCACCGGCCAGGATCATCCAGAATATGCGTTCAGCGAATGCTATCTTCTGACCCCGTGTCAGAGCTTGCTTTTCCATATCGTCCATACGGTTATCGTATTTCTTCCAAGCATCATCGATCATGTCCAAACGTTTGAAGACTGTGATCATGCGTTCTTCCATTCGAGCCATGGCTACGACTGCTTCGGATAATTTATCGAGTTTGGTCTCCATCCGAGACAATCGTTCATCATTCATAATTAAGGCCGCTTCTTCTTGAAATGCGCTTTCTAAATTCCCATATATTTAGCAGAGATGCCAAATCTGGGTCTCTAAATATCAACTCGCCTGCGCCGAATGACGGGTAGGCCATAATGCATCGCTTATAGGAGGATGTACAATGAGACATTTTGATTTTTCACCACTTTACCGAGCCACAGTTGGCTTCGATCAAATAGCAGATATGGTTGATCGTTTAGTCACTTCAGACGTTCAAACATCCAGTTACCCACCGTATAATATAGAGAAGATAGATAAAGACACTTATCTTATCTCCGTAGCAGTCGCTGGTTTTTCTGAAGCAGATTTAAGCGTTGAAGTAAAAGAAAATTCGCTAATTATTTCAGCCGGAAAATCGGACGAAGAAAAGAAGAACTACTTGCACAGAGGCATCGCAAGCCGAAGCTTTAAGCAGCAGTTTCAACTGGCTGATCACGTTCAAGTTACTGGTGCGAGGCATTCGGACGGGATGCTTCACATCGAGTTGAAGCGTGAAGTTCCTGAGGCGTTGAAGCCAAGACAAATTCCGATCTCACATGGTTCTTCGATTTTGTCTAATGCGAAAGACCGAGTGATTGAGGCATTAGCCAGTTAACACCGATTGAATAGCGCTGGCTAATTGGCTGGCGCTATTAATTTTAACCCTTCCAATTCACCCTCTTTGATGAAGTCTTTTTGCGGGTTGCAGCTTTACCTTTAGCAGTTTTGCATTGAGCCATTGTAGGTCTGCAAGCAGGGTAGCTACCGCCACTCTTTTTAGACTTACGGCCACAAGGACCACCGGTCTTACAATTTACCCAACCTTTGCCTTTGTTGCGGCTAAACCACTTCTTCAGACCATCACTGCTACCACTACGCTTTTTTGCTTTTGCCACTTTTCTTACCGCCAATGTTGTAGTTTTTCGCTCCAACCTTTCGGCAGCGGACCATATGCCCTGACCTGTATGCAGATGTTTTCGGCATTGCTCTTTTTACCTTGTGATAACAGGCATCTCTTTTAGGTTTTTTCTTGGCCGGCATTAAGGCCTCAAATTGGTTTGATTGATGTTGGGAAAAGGATTGTTTACCGTCTAGAAAAATTTGGAAAAAGGAGAAACGGATGAGCATATATGATCAGATGACGGCAGCTTTTATAGCTAAACCATATGATCCCACCGTATTTAAAAATTTGCATCACAGTGAATTTATGTTTGTCAGAGAACTTGATTTGATAAGCCGTGACGAATTTTGCAAATCCATTGATGAGTTGGTCAGTAACGGATGGGAAGACTGGAAAAAGATAGAGTTAGTCCACGAAAATCATTACGCAATGGAAACCAGATGGCGTGATGGAGATGAAGTTGTGACCCGCGTAAATTTGAAAAAGGACGGTTTGATTTGGCGTTCAATGGTCAGCAGAATACCATACCAAGAACGTCATTAATTATTTTCAGGAAGGACGAGCCTTTTTCGTCGATCTCTCGCTTAGATCCTTCAAACTCAATACAGGACGGCTTATTTTATATGTCTTGAACCTGAATGCAGACTACCGTCAGGCATATTATGAGTGACACCAGTATGTTCTTTACCATCTTTGAAATACTTTTTTTGGAACTTTGGCCATTTACCAGTTTTGCATGACCAGTATCTGCCCGTTAATTTAGACCTAGCCGCGCTGCACTTATGTCTGACACGGAACGATTTGCGAGCTTTAGGGTTTGATTTC
>CAJWEI010000046.1 GCA_913031285.1 uncultured Alphaproteobacteria bacterium
ATTGCGCTGCCACCGAGACGTCCTTTTACAATACAGCAAGGAACAGGCGTGGCCTCCCAAAGGGCATTCTTGCTCTCCAATGCGCCGACAAAGCCAACCGGGCAACCAATGATTGCGGCTGGCCTGGGACAGTCTGGGTCTTGGAGCATGTTGAGAAGATGAAAAAGAGCGGTCGGTGCATTGCCAATGGCGACGACGGCCCCTTGTAGATGAGGACGCCATAATTCCAATGCCGCAGCAGAACGCGTATTTTCCATTTTAGCGGCAAGGTCGAAGATACCCTCGGCATGCAATGTGCAAATTACCTCGTTTTGGGCTGGAAGACGGGTCCGCGTTATACCCTCTGAGACCATCCGTGCGTCGCATAGAATGGGTGCTCCGTCTTCTAGGGCCGCTCGAGCATTGACTGCAAAACCCTGCGAAAAATGAATGAACTGGGATAATTCTACCATTCCTGCAGCATGAATCATTCGGACGGCAACAATCTCTTCGTACTCATCAAAACGCGCGAGATCACTTTCTGCACGGATCATTTGAAACGATTGTTCATAAATCGCCGAGCCGTTGGTTTGATAGATATGTTGCATTATAAAACAATCTTTGCTTTAAGTATTTCTTCTGCGCTTAGGCCGTGGCGCGATGGTTCGTCCCAAGAACAGCCTTTTTTGATCAGTGAAAATTGACCATTTTCTCCCACTAAAGTAAGATCAGATTCTTTGGGATGAGCACAGCCTTTTGAACATCCTGATACATGCAGAATTCCGCTTATTTGACCTGCAAGGGAACGTGCCAGGTTGCGGGTTTCTACAGTTGCGCTTGTGCAATACGGCGCACCTGGACAAGCGTGAATTGCCAAAAGAGTATCGTTATGATTTACAATGAAATGAGACGTTTTGATAGTGTCTGTGCCTTCCAAGATAAGGCCTCTCCATGGTGTTAGACGAATGGCTTGAGGTGTGTGCGATAGCAGTAATTGTCTGATACTTTCGCTGTCAGTCTGTCCAAGCGGTATCCCCACGATAAATCCAATATCACTTGGGCCAGGTTTAAGGGGCGCATCTTGCGAGGCTCTTGATTGTATCTGCCATCTATCTGGCAAAATCTGATTTTTTAGATGCGCCTTCATCCTTTTATGGACAGCTCCACCTGTATCAGAGAACCAATGCGCCAATTTAATTGTCGCCGTGATCGCATCGCTGGGAGCGACCGTTAGACCCATTTCTGCACCGTCAGCGGAAACTAAAATATCACCGTTTTTGCTCTGCTCAATCCGGATGTCGGACGAGACGGTGGCAAGTCGGCGAATTTTTCCAAGATCTAGCGCAAAGCTGAATTTTGCTGGCAATTCTGGCAACTCGTGCAGCCGTTCATAAAATTCTTCAGCCAGAGCTTGGCTTAGGCTTCCCTGTTCCCAGTCTGGGGCCATAACGAAATTGTGGCGACTTTCAATTTCAGCGGTTTCATCAAGTACTCCAAGAGCCAAAAGAGCGTCTAAAATCTCTTCATACTGATCTTGTCTGATACCGCGCAGTTGTAGATTAGCTTTGCTCGTAACTTCCATGACGCCTGAGCCGTGACGTTCTGCAAGATCACAGATATCCAAGCCCTGTTGCAAAGATAATCTGCTCAAGCGGGGCCGTAAACGAACAAGTAAACCATCACCAGAAGCCATTGGCGTATAGGCACCTGGACACCATCCTTGTCCCAACGGACGCATTAGGCTGCCCCTTCAAAGGCGGCAATAACCGAATTTCGTCGTGATATCCAAAGCCCAGAAGCATGTAAGGCCTCAAATTGTTCCATCATGGCTTTAAAGGCAGAGGGGTTATTTTCGTATAGGAATGCGCTAACGTCGTCATCTGAAAGCGTTGCCTCATAAAACATGTCAAAGAGATGTGGGCCAACCACCCCTGCAAGTTGTGCAAAACTAGCCATATGATCAAGCGTTGCTGCAATTTCCGCAGCACCACGAAATCCATGGCGTTGCATACCTGCGATCCAGTCAGGATTGCTGGCGCGGGCTTGTACCACGCGGGCGACTTCCTCGCTCAGCGATCTGGCGCGTGGGTCATCGGGGCGCGTGTTATCCAGATGATAAAGCTCTGCTGTGCCTCCAGCTACACTTTGTGCTGCGGCGAAACCTGCTTCATGCGTCGCGTAGTCGGAGGCCAGTAATATGTCCGTCTCGGCCAGGTCTTGCAGATGAACAAAACTATCCGCACTTTTAACCCGTTCCGCAATGGCCTCCGGTTGATATGAAACCTGATCTCCGTCATAAGCATATGCACTTGCCGCAAGCCAAGCTTCTCCTGCTTGCTGACGTGCTTTAATGGTAAATGTTTCAGCTAGACCGCGCATGCCTAGCCCATAACTGCCCGGTGCTGGTCCAAATACACGAGATAAAGCCTTTTGAGCAACATAAGGGTTCCAATCCGGAACCTCATCTCTATGCGATAGTGCTAGTACAGCTTGAGCAAACAGGGTTGAGAGCGTTGGAAAAACATCACGGAAGAGACCTGAGACTCGAAGCGTTACATCGACCCGCGGGCGTTCTAATTCAGCAATTGGAATGATCTCAATCCCGTTCACTCGCTCGGATCCTTTGTCCCATTTTGGCTTTATACCCAGAAGGTGTAGCGCCATTGCAAATTCTTCACCCGCGGTGCGCATTGTGGCTGATCCCCATAGATCAACGATCAGGTTTCGAGGGTAATCGCCTTGATCTTGAAGATGTCGCCGGACCAGCTCGTCAGCTAATTTTACGCCTTGGGCATAGGCCGACCTCGTTGGTACACTACGAGGGTCAGTTGTGAATAGATTGCGCCCGGTTGGTAAAACATCTTTCCGTCCACGGTAAGGCGAGCCGGATGGGCCTGGCGCAACGCGTTGACCATTTAAAGCACGTATTAAACCGGCACTTTCTGAAAGAGCACAAGCATCTGTTTGAAATACGCTTTCGGTATCAGGGACACGACCAAAAATGTGCAACCCATCGCCAAACTGGCTTTCTTTGATATCGCAGACAAAACGATCAATGCGCGTGATTGCCTCCGAGGTCGATGTGGCCTGTGCCAGACCTAGGTCCTCTTCAACTCCTAAGGCTTGAGCTTCGGAACGAATGTCCGATTGCAATCTATCGCGTCTCTTAGGATCAAGTCCATCAGCATTCGAAAATTCGTCAAGGAAAGCTTCAAGACGGACTAGTCGATTGGGTGTTGCGCTTGGTTTAAGGGCAGGTGGGATATGTCCTAAGGTGATTGCACCAAGGCGTCTTTTGGCTTGTGCGGCTTCGCCCGGGTCGTTGACAATAAAGGGATAGATAACAGGCAAGTTGCCAATCAAGGCTTCGGGCCAGCATTCGGAGGATAGGGCTACTGATTTACCTGGCAGCCATTCTAGTGTCCCATGGGCTCCAATGTGGATCAACGCATCGGCTTTAAAAATTGTACGAAGATAAAAATAAAAGGCAACGTAGGAATGTTGTGGTGTCCGGCTTGTGTCATGGTATTCTGAATCGCGAGAATTTCTTGAACCCCTTTCAGGTTGGAGGGCAACTAGCGCATTTCCACAAAGCATCGCAGAAAAGATAAAATATCCATTATGGACAAGAGGATCATCATTTGGGTCACCCCAGACGTTTGAAAGCGTTTCGCGCAAGCTATTCGGCAATTTGGCCAAAGATTTTTTATAGTCTTCAATCGACCAGCTCACACTATTATTTTGCAATCCCGCAACAAGGTCATCTGGCAGTATTATGTCACATCCATCGCTCACAAAATCTTCCAAGATTGCCTGAGTAGAGGCAAGAGCATCCAAGCCTACAGCATGCGCCATTTGCCAGTCTTTGCCAGGATATGTCGATAATACCAAAGCAGGCCGGAGCTCTACCCTTGGACGGGTTTGCAATCTGATGTGGCTGGAAATGCGATCTGTAAGCGCTCTTATGCGATCGGGTTCAGCTTGATGGGAAAACCTTGAAAATTCTAGATCCAAATCGCGCTTTGAGGGCTGTTTGAACGAGGCAACTCCACCAAAGAGGCGTCCGTCGACTTCTGGTAATACCACATACATTGCTAAATCGGCAGGCGAAAGACCACGCTCCGCTTCTTTCCATGATTTGCGCGTTGATGTCGCCAAGGCCATTTGAAAAACTGGGACATCGCCTGCGTTCAGCGGTGAGATGCCGTTTGCACCAATTCCAGAGAACGCCGTTGCGTTGACGATGGCCGCTGGTTTGAGATGGCGTATTTGCCTGGCCATCCAGCTGGCGCACTGAGGTTCTTTTAAAGAAGGGGCAAATAATCCGATAACATCAAAGCCTTGTAAAGCAAGCTCTTTGCTCAGCTCTTGTAACGGATCAAGGTCTGCCGCTCTTAGGTATGAAAGGTAAAAAATTAGGACGACAAGTGGCTTGGGTAGTGCTTTTAAAGAGGCAGTCGCAGGGCAGGCTATACCATTTTCATTTGTCCAGCCGCCAATACGGGGCAATGCTTTCTTGCCCAAATCTGGTTTAGCATAAAGTCCAGCTGCTATTGCTAATTGAGCAAGGGCCGCTCCAGCCGCCTGTTCGCCGCCAGTCTCACAAAGTTGCGATAGTCGCCGCAACGTGGACACGGGCAGGGTTGACATCGCATCCAATTTAGTATCGGTTCTCCCATCTGCAGGCAAAACTGCCAGTGCAATACCTCTCTCATTAGCCAAAGTATGCACCTGCTGAAGCCCATATGACCAATACGAAACCCCACCGATTAAGCGGATCAAAATTCCTTTTGCACCATACAAGGTTTGATCGATATACGTATCTACTGACAGCGGATGTTTAAGAGCCACAAGGTTGGCAAGTCGAAGGGTTGGAAGGTTGTCTTTGCCGTGATTCCACCCTGCCGCAAAAGCGCCCAAGTCACTGTCTGAAAAAGATAAGACGACCAGGTCCGCTGGAGTTTGACCCAGATCCATTGGTGTTTCGGATTCTTCTAGCCCGTGGCTTTCGCGAAAAATGACGTGCATGTGTGCTTTAGCCTTTCAGAGCGGTTTCTATCGCATCCCTTACAACGTCATCATGTTCGGCAATAACGACTATTTTCCCGCTGCGTTGTTCATCAGGCGTCCATGGTCGATCATACTGCGCGCGCACTCGTGAGCCCACTGCTTGAACTAATAATCGCATAGGTTTGTTCTTAACTGCGGCATATCCTTTAACGCGCAGGATATTTTGCACCTTGGCCATTGCCTCTATTCTGGCGCATAGGATTTCCGGGCTTTCAACTTCATCTAGTGCTACGACAATGCTATCAAAGTCCTCATGATCATGATCATGAGGATCATCGTGATGAGAGGGCCGTGCTTGCAGATCGTCTTCGGCTGCAGCTTCGAGTCCAAGAATGACACGTGGGTCGATGATACCTTCTAAAACTTCAACAATAGGCAGCATCCGTGGTGCTTCTTTTGTGATAATATCGCGCGCTATGGATATACCTTTTGCTCCAGCCAGATCTGTCTTTGTTAATAGAATTATATCAGCACATGATATCTGATCTTCGAAAACTTCTGACAGTGGGGTTTCGTGATCCAAACTGTCATCTGCATCCCGTTGCGCTTCAATTGCTGCAATATTGGGTGCAAATCGTCCATCTGCAACGGCCTCTGCATCTGCAAGTGCGATAACGCCATCAACAGTTATTTTTGATCTGATATCTGGCCAATCAAACGCCTTGAGAAGTGGTTTGGGTAGGGCAAGGCCCGAAGTCTCAATCAAAATATGATCGGGTCTTGGGTCAAGCTGCATCAAGGCCTCAATCGTTGGAATGAAATCATCCGCCACTGTGCAGCAGATACATCCGTTTGCAAGTTCCATGATGTTTTCGGCGGGACAATCCGGGATTGCACAGGATTTTAAAATTTCGCCATCGACACCGACATCGCCAAATTCGTTGACGACAACGGCAAGACGCTTTCCGCCTGGATTTTGTATCAAATGACGTATCAGAGTGGTTTTGCCAGATCCTAAAAAACCAGTAATCACTGTTACGGGAAGTTTTGTTAGTTTATTCATGCTAAGCCTCGATTGGTGGAATGCGTGCAATGCAATTCTTTCGCAAGTGTTCGGGTCTTTCGCGCCATGGGACTAGTCCGTCGGCGGCAATCAAGTATTTATTAGCGCCATCAACAATGGCTGAGATGTGTTCGTTGGGGTTAAGGTTGCCATAAACATAACTCCAGCGACCTTCTCCACGTAGTACTATTGAACAACCCTGGGAACAATTGGACAGGCACTTAACAGAACGCACTGTAATCTTGGCCGGCAAATCTTGCTTTGCCAGTGCTTCGAGGAAAAGAGCACCTGGACGCTTGTCTGCTGCTTTTGGGAAATCGTCGTGACGACAAGTATCACAGACCAAAATCTCAATTGGTTTTAGGCTTTGATCACTTTCCAAATCCGGTTGCATTAATTGTCCTTTTGCCCGTCTGTAAGTTTTTTTCGAGACGGGCTTTGGGCGAGGCATACCAAAACGGTATGATCACGCTCCCGGCACACCCCGTCCGGATTCGATTAGTCTTTAACGTTGGCAGGTCTCCCGGCTTACGGATCCAAAGGCCTATGGCCTTAGCGTGCAGCGTTCCTTCCCAGGGTTGCCAGTGGATACGCACACTTTCCGTTGACGGTCGCGGGGGCGGCTGCGTTTCGGTCTGGACCTCGTTAGACGTCGTAAAACCTGTCGCATTCCCTCTTCGCCTGTTCTAAGAACAGGAACCAACATTAAAAGGAGATGCGCTATGCGCGCAGATGAGTCAAGTAAAAGGAAATTAGATGGTTGACGAAAATCAGCGGCACAATGAGAAAATGAAGAAAATTAAAGCTGCGCGTGATAAAATCATGGAGACTAAGACTGAAGAAAAAGGTCTTATCATGGTCCACACGGGGAATGGCAAAGGTAAATCCTCGTCTGGGTTTGGCATGATTATGAGGTGTATCGCGCATGGGATGCCAAGCGCCGTGGTGCAGTTTATTAAAGGCACTTGGATGACTGGAGAGCGCAAGCTACTAACGGAAAGATTTTCTAATGAGTGCACTTTTGTTGTTTCTGGAGAGGGGTTTACGTGGGAAACTCAAGACCGTGCACGTGACGTCGCCGCTGCGCAGGCCGGTTGGATACGCGCAAAAGAACTTATTTTGGATGGGCGAATTAGATATGTGCTTTTGGATGAGATCAATATTGCTCTGCGGTACGATTATCTTGACATTGATGAGGTCACTGATTTCCTGCTTAGCAGGAAACCTCAAATGACGCATGTGTGTTTGACGGGCCGCAACGCGAAACCTGAACTTATTGAGGCGGCTGATCTGGTAACAGAGATGACTTTGGTCACTCATCCGTTTCGTGATGGAATCAAGGCGCAAAAGGGTGTCGAATTTTAAAGGTCTTAGCTCATGTCTGCAGTAATGTTCCAAGGAACAGGTTCAAATGTTGGCAAGTCCATTTTAGTTGCTGGACTTTGCCGAGCCGCCGTCAACCGTGGCCTTACGGTTGCTCCCTTCAAGCCCCAGAACATGTCGAACAACGCTGCGGTCACAGTGAATGGTGGGGAAATCGGCCGGGCGCAAGCCCTTCAGGCTCGCGCCTGCAATCTATCTTTTCATACAGATATGAACCCCATATTGCTGAAACCAGAGACTGAAACAGGCGCTCAAGTTGTCATTCAAGGCCAACGGCACAGTAGCTTGAAGGCTCGAGATTATTCGAAATTGAAGCCACAGTTGATGATACCTGTCCTGGAGAGCTTTAACAGATTATCTGCTGCCTACGATCTTGTACTAGTTGAGGGTGCTGGAAGCCCAGCAGAAATAAATCTTCGCAAGAATGATATCGCCAATATGGGTTTTGCGCTGGCAGCAGATATTCCGGTTGTTTTGATTGGCGATATCGACCGTGGGGGAGTTATCGCCCAATTGGTGGGGACAAAGACGGTCTTATCAGACGAAGACGAGCAACAAATAAGTGGATTTATCGTTAATAAATTCAGGGGGGACATTTCACTGTTTGATGATGGATATCAGATGATTGCGGAGCGAACAGGTTGGTATGGGTTTGGTGTTTTAAGCTATTTTGACGATGCATGGAGATTGCCAGCAGAGGATGCACTTGATCACAGCGCAAGGTCCTCTTCGGGCCCTGTCAAGATTGTTTGTTTGTGCTTATCTCGTATGGCCAATTTTGATGATCTAGACCCACTTGCACAAGAGGAATCTGTTGATCTTGTAATGCTAAAGGCCGGTCAGTCGATTCCTGGTGATGCCGAGCTTGTGCTTATCCCAGGAAGTAAATCCACCCGTTCTGATCTCGCCTTTTTAAGAGACCAGGGCTGGGATATAGATTTATACGCTCACAGGCGTCGGGGAGGCCACATTCTGGGTCTCTGTGGCGGTTATCAGATGCTCGGTGATACAATCGTTGACCCGAAAGGTCTGGATGGCCCGGCTGGTGAAACTAAAGGCTTGGGTCTTCTTAAGGTCAATACAATAATGAAAGCTGACAAAACATTGTGTGAGGTTGAAGCAGTTCACGTCCGTTCCGGCCTTAGAGTCAGTGGATATGAAATACATCTTGGAGCAACAACTGGTCTAGATACTGAGCGCCCATTTGCTTCTATTGATAAGAAGTCAGAAGGTGCCTGTTCAGCTGATAGCCGCGTTCAAGGTAGCTACCTCCATGGGTTGTTTTGTGAAGATAATTTCAGACGCTCCTTTTTGAACGAGCTTGGAGCGCCCATCAGTAATTTATCTTATAATGCAGGCATTGATGATGTGTTGAACCAATTAGCTGACCATATAGAACAAAGCCTTGATGTAGATGCGATCTTCGCTCTCGCACGTTAAAGATCAAGAGCCTTTTTCAGACGTGACCACCCACATTTTGGTGGCAGACCAATGCGCAACCAGGTATCGTTGTAACTGAAGGTGCGGGTCCATATACGATGTCTGGCCAGCTGATCTTGCCAATCAACAGCATTCGGCATCTGATATAAACGAAACAGGCTGGTTCCACCAACAATTTTCCATCCTGCCTGGAGGACAAGATTATCCAACTGTTTGGCTTCAGTTGTGAGCCGCGATGTTGTTTTTTTAGCCCAGCTGTGGTCCAGTAAGGCCGCTTGACCGACGGCTAGAGCAGGACCAGATACAGCCCAGCTGCCTATCATTTTATCTAGGTTATCAAGGTGGTCTTTAGCCCCAATTACAAACCCAAGTCGCATTCCTGCAAGGCCATAAAATTTTCCAAAAGAGCGCAAAACTAGGACATTATCATGCTGCGAGGACAAGTGCGGACAAACAGACAGATGCGGAAGCGAGTCGCAAAAGCTTTCGTCAATCACCAAAAAACCAACTTTGTTTGACAGAGATAATAATTCTTCAGGCTGAGTATATTGTCCGTTTGGATTATTTGGATTAACCACAACCGCAATGTCCGCTCCGGCTAATTGTTTGATTTCACGCACTCGTTGAACCTGCCAGCTCTGCTGAATAAGCTGGTTTTCATGTTCGTTATAGCTAGGATGAATAAGACGCGCTTGGCGGCCAGCTGTCTGTTTTGCAAACAAGGCCGGATAATGCTGGATAGCCTGTTGAGCCCCAGCCACACTGAGAATAGCCTGTGTAGTCTGATAAGCTACCGCAGCGGCCGCATCAGCAGCTTGCCTCAAATGCAGATCCGGAAGTGCCGTCCAAAGACCTGTATCCATCCTTGGCAAAGGGTAGGAATGCGGATTTATACCGGTTGACATATCAATCCATTGTGAACGATGCCCTCCAAATGAGTTGATGGCTCGATGCAAATCACCACCATGTTCTGCTTTCATAAGGCCGATCCGTTACTAATGTAAAAAAAGTAAATTGCTCCTGATAAAAGTAAACAGCTCACAACCCAAAGCAAGCGGTTGAAAAATTGGAGTGCTGATAAAATATCTTCCGGACAGGGGTCACGCCCAGTTCCATTTAGCCATGGATCTGTGGTAACAACACCTCCATAAAAGCGTGGACCAGACAAGCGGATCCCTAAAGCTATAGCCAAAGCTGATTCAGGCCAACCTGCATTCCAGGAACGGTGCAAAGGAGCATCTTTCAGCATAATTTTTAAAACCTGCAAAGGAGCTTTCGCCAGTAAAGCATAAATTAGCCCCGTTAAACGAGCTGGAACTATATTAACTATATCATCAAGCCGTGCTGATGCCCAGCCGAATGCCGCATATTGATCGTTTCGATATCCAATCATAGAGTCAGCTGTGTTTATAGCTTTATAAACCACTAAACCAGGTAGACCAAATAAAACTCCCCAAAATAGTGGAGCAACTACCCCATCTGAAGTATTTTCTGCCAGACTTTCAACCGTTGCGCGTGTTATGGCCGGCTGATCTAGCTGTTCAGAGTTTCTGCCAACAATTCTAGATACAGCAAGACGAGCAGCCGGCAGATCATCAGCCTGAAGGGATTTAACTACAGCCTTTACATGACTGTGTAGGGATTTCGCCGCAAGAAAAGGCCACGCAATTAATGCAGTTGTTATGGTTCCCGTCCAACCAGATGGTAAGGCAAAGACAACAGCAGAAAATGCTGCAGCATTAATAGTTATTACTAACAGCAAACTGAAACTGCCGGTTATGTAGCGGATAGCCACAGGCCAGTGATGTCTGTTCAACTGAACATCAAAAAACTCTATTAGGCGTCCTATTCCTACTACTGGATGAGATAAGCGACGGTAAACCTTATCAGGCCACCCTATAAGGCGATCAAGACAAAGGGCTATCAGCATTGACAAAAAAAAGGACAATAATCACTCAAAGAATAGGTCTGCTACCGCGTTTATCCAGAGATTCTTAAAGACACAACAGAAAACTGGTCATTTAATAAACCTTGTAGCCAGGTCACAGACTAGGGCACTATTTCAAATTCCTGCGCCGCTGGTGGGCTATAAAATGCAAAAGTAAATATTATGCAAACGAGCGCAGCATGCACAAAACATTTTACGGTGAAAGATCATCTTGTAAAACTGAATGATACAAGCCGAGTTTGCGAAAATAGATCAGAAAAGCTTTTCCCCAGAGAATGTTTAAGCTGTGCTCAATCCTGCTTGATTAAAAAACACTACAAGGGAAATAATCTTAAGAACGCCATTTTCAATCAATTAAATATTATTCTTAAATGACCAATATTTAATGAGTTAGTGAGACATCTGGGAAGAAAGCTTGATGGGTTTTAAAGACATGATTCACGGGACTTAGAAGAATGAACAGTGAACTGACAGCATTTGGTTAAGGCGCTGTTTTATAAATTATTAAGTCCAGCAAATATCAAAATCTGCGTTGATGTAAGGATAGCTGGACGGAAGAGCTTGGGCATGGTGGATAGAATAATATCTAGTTGATCCTTGCACATCGTCAAAAAATGTTCTCTTTTTTGTGCATTATGGATTCAAACCTAGCTGTAAGATAGTATGTCAGTCTCAATATTGGTAACTGGTGGAGCTCGATCTGGAAAGAGTAAATTTGCAGAGGAGCAAGTCAAAAGGTTTGGGCAGCCAGCTATTTATATTGCGACCGCCGAGCCATTTGACGAAGAGATGATCGATCGAATTGCCCTTCATCAGGCAAGACGAGGTCCAGAATGGAAGACAATAACAGCGCCTCTTAACTTGCCACAAGCGCTGTATGACACAGATGGCAAAGGGCCATGCCTTGTGGACTGCCTAACTGTTTGGCTCAGCAATCTAATGCATGCTGAACAGGTTACCTCAACCGCACTTAACAGGCTAGTAATGGCAATTTCTTCTCGTTCTGACCCTATCGTTCTGGTGACTAGCGAAGTTGGTAGCGGTATTGTTCCAGAAAATGCCTTAGCGAGGCGATTTCGCGATGAATCTGGTCGAATGAACCAAATTCTTGCTAAAGCTGTTGATGAAGTTTATGTCAGCATTTCTGGAATTCCAGTGCAGATAAAATCACAACCCAACTGAGCAAAAGGGATAAGACAGAATTGGATATGTTCACAGATATGCACGCGGTTGTTGAGGTTCTCCGGGTGTTACCAGATAAAGATAAGGCAGTTGAAGCAGAAGCCATTGCGCATCAAAACAAATTAACCAAACCACTGGGCGCTCTGGGCAAGTTGGAAGAGTTGGCTGTATTTCTGGCAAGCTGGCAAGGCCAAGTAAAGCCGTCGTTAAAAACTGCACAGGCCATTGTTTATGCTGGGAATCATGGAATTTGCGCTCAAGGAGTAAATCCCTTTCCGCAGGAAGTTACCGCACAAATGGTTGCTAATTTTACTACAGGTGGGGCAGCTATAAACCAGCTGTGTGCGTTAAGTGATGCTGATTTGAATGTTGTGCCGCTGTCTTTACAGACTCCCACAGCAGATTTTACAGAACAAGAGGCAATGAGCGAGGATGAGCTTTGCGAAGCTATGAATATTGGTGCAAAGGCAGTCAATTTGGACGCTAATATTCTTCTTTTGGGCGAAATGGGGATTGGCAATTCAACGATTTCATCGGCACTGGCTGCATCGGTTTTTGGAGGTGATGTGGGTCGCTGGGTTGGCGCTGGCACTGGTTCTGATGAAGCTGGGATTGCCCATAAAAAAGCTGTTATTGAAAAAGGTCTGGCAAAACATGGTTCACGCACTGATCTGTCCGCTTTACAAGCGTTTGGTGGTCGAGAACAGGCCGCAATTTGTGGGGCGATTCTAACCGCGCGCGTAGCGCGAATTCCAGTTATACTTGATGGCTTTATCTGTACTGCTGCTGCGGCACCATTGTTTGGAATCAAGCCTGACAGCCTGAACCATTGCCTCATCGCTCACATGTCTGCGGAGCCGGGCCACCAGCATCTAATGGCAGAGATGAAAAAATCAGCCATTCTTAATTTGGATATGCGGCTTGGCGAAGGTACTGGAGCGGCGTTGGCGTTGTCTATTTTGCGCGGTGCTGTCGCCTGTCACAATCAGATGGCTACGTTTTCTTCGGCAGGAATAGCTGGAGTATGAAATGGGTACGGAAATGTTTAACAGAGTGGCGAGTGGCGCTAATGCTGCTCACTCGTCTACCCGTTGGTCGGATTGGTGATACTGTTCCAGATCTCGCTGCGGTCCTTTGGGCTTTTCCGCTGGTTGGTATACTTGTTGGCGGTGTAATTGCAGGTAGTTATATTATACTTCATTTGCTGGGCCTACCCGTATTTTTGGCTGCCATTTTAGCCCTAACAGCTGGTCTGATTGTTACAGGCGGCTTGCATGAAGACGGCCTAGCGGATTGTGCGGATGGGTTTGGCGGTGGTAAGGCGCGTGCACAAAAGCTTACAATTATGAAAGACAGTCAGGTTGGCAGCTTTGGGGTTTTGGCGCTGATCATTTTGATGTCAGCGCGAATGGCAGCATTGACTAACTTACCCGCTACGGCGAACACTATAATACTAATTGTTACTCTGGCGATGATAAGCCGCCTGATGATGGTTTTTTATCTTTATGTCCTGCCTGCTGCGCGAACCAATGGTTTGGGGAACCAAGCTAGCAATCCTGAACTTGTATCCGTTCTTGCCGCCACCGTTATATGCATTCCAGCGCTGATGTATTGTGGCAACGTGATCGTTCCCAGTCTTATAACTGCTACAGGGACAGCGCTCGGATTTGCCTGGTTGGCCAAGCGCCAGGTTGGAGGCCAAACAGGCGATGTTTGTGGGGCATGCCAACTGCTCAGCGAAACTGCTGGTTGGGTGATTATGGCAGGAATGATAACATCAGGAGGCAAATGAGCCTGTGTAACCTGCGCATTTTTACATTGAAAATACGTTTGTCGCGATTGGAAGGTAGGGTTTTGAAAATTTACACAATTTATTGTTGTTTTAGGTAATAACGGAAGAAATAAGCGGATAAGTTGAGTATCCTCAAAAGAGAATTTCACGGGATGAACGTGAAGCCTAAAATCAAATCTCTACCGTTACATGCGAATGCAAATCCAAATAGCAAAAAGTCATTGGCAAGGCTAAACATGCATGATGATCAATCAACTACGAGACCAACGTTTCTGTTGACCCGAAATGCCGAGAGAGATAGTTTAAAAAGATACAAATGCAATCAAAAATTTATTTAAATTGGTCAATAAAGCGATGTTAAATAGTGAGTTGAAAGGTCTACTTGTGGTGTCACTTGAACAGGCTGTTGCTGCACCTTATTGTAGTTTACTACTGGCGGATGCAGGCGCGCGTGTTGTGAAAATTGAGAGGCCAGAAGGTGATTTTGCTCGAAATTACGATACAGGAGCAGAGGGGCAGAGCACCATATTTGCTTGGTTAAATCGAGGCAAAGAATCGATTTGCCTCGACCTCAAAAAGCCAAATGAACTAAATTTAATTAAATCGATGCTACGAAAATCGGATATATTTATATCAAACCTAGCCCCAGGAGCTGTTGTGCGCATGGGACTTGACGGAGAAAAGCTGCGAGAGTTTAACAAGGGCTTAATTTGTTGCATAATTACTGGCTACGGCACAACAGGCGCCGCGAAGGACAAGAAAGCCTATGACTTTCTAGTGCAGGGTGAGGCTGGGCTATGCGCAGTCACTGGTACTGAAGAAACACCTTCTCGGGTTGGTGTTTCAATTGCCGACCTTTCAACAGGGTTGACTGCATTTTCTGCAATATTGAGAGCGCTAATTCAGAGAGGCAAAAATGGTCAAGGTTTTGATGTGAATATTTCTATGTTTGATGTAATGGCAGATTGGATGAATATGCCTCTTTTAGTGCATCGTTATATGGGAAGTGCACCTCGGCGGACAGGCCTGCAGCATAGTTTCATAGCGCCTTATGGGGCATTCACATGTAAAGGAGGAAAAAAAGTACTTTTATCCATACAGAATAACCGCGAATGGGCTGTTTTTTGCGAAAAAATTCTGCAGATGCCAGAATTGATTGCGGATAATCGATTTATTAATAATCCTGAAAGGTATGCCAATCGAGTTGTTTTAGATGCATTTGTAAACGATGTATTTAAAAGGTTTGAACTTTCGGTGATTATCGAAAACCTTGAAAATGCCGGCATTGCAAATGGGGTGCTTAGCTCTGTTGCAGATTTATCTGATCACGTCTCGTTAAAAAACAGTGAAGCAAGTTTTGATAGTTTTAATGTTTCTGTGGCTGCGTTGCCTGTCAAAAGCCAAAACAATGGACCAACGCTAGTGCCTGCTTTGGGTCAACATACGGAGGCACTCTGGGGAGAATTCGCAGATTTAACTTAATAAGTGCTTATCCTTTTTTTAAGTTTTGAGTACTTGATTTTAGTCGCTTTAATTGTCACATATTTGGCAAAAGTAAAGTTCAGGACCTCTGTATGACTTATGACCTTGATCATCCGGAAATACGCGAGGCTGTTGCAAAGCTTTGCGAAGGGTTTCCTGGAGAATATTGGCGTGAGTGTGATAGGCAAACAGCCTATCCAACAGCCTTTGTTCAAGCCTTAACAGAAGGAGGGTTTCTTTCTGCGCTCATCCCGGAAGCGTATGGCGGGCTTGGAATACCACTATCGGCTGCGGCTGCGATTCTAGAAGAAATACATCAAGCTGGATGCAATGCTGCAGCCTGTCATGCACAGATGTACACAATGGGGACAGTTTTGCGTCATGGATCGCAAGAACAAAAAGCCGCATATCTTCCCAAAATTGCAAGTGGCGAATTACGCCTTCAAGCTTTTGGTGTGACAGAGCCTACTAGTGGTACAGATACAACATCTCTAAGAACAACCGCGCGAAGAAGCGGTGATAAGTATATAATTAACGGACAAAAAATATGGACAAGTCGGGCCGAGCATTCTGATCTTCTATTATTGTTGGCGCGGACAACCTCTAAAGATCAGGTTAAAAAGAAAACAGACGGTTTGTCTGTGTTCTTGGTCGATATGCGGATGGTTCCGAAAAGATCGCTTAGTATTCGCCCGATTAAGACAATGATGAACCACTCTGCAACCGAGCTTTTTTTTAATGATATGGAAATACCAACTTCCTCGCTTGTTGGTGAAGAAGGAAAAGGGTTCCGCTACATTCTTTCCGGTATGAATGCAGAGCGTATTTTGATTGCGGCAGAATGTATTGGCGATGCTAAGTGGTTTATTAAGAAAACCTGTAATTACGCGAACGAAAGAATTATTTTTAATCGCCCTATCGGCCAAAATCAAGGCATTCAGTTTCCTATTGCAAGAGCTTATTCTCAAATGCGAGCCGCTGAGCTGATGGTTCGCGAAGGAGCAAGGCTATACGAGGCCGGCAGCACATCGGGAGAAGAGGCAAATCTAGCAAAACTCTTGTCAGCGGATGCCAGCTGGGCGGCTGCTGAGGCTTGTGTGCAAACCCATGGTGGCTTTGGCTTTGCCGAAGAATACGATGTAGAACGAAAATATAGAGAAGCGCGCCTTTATCAAGTTGCGCCGATTTCAACCAACCTTGTTTTGTCTTATGTGGCTGAACATGTTCTGGGTATGGCGCGGTCCTACTAAGTCTATATATGAAAATAATGCAGATTGTTTCAGGTTCAGCTAAGGCTTTAAGCGGCTCTCCTGTTTTTCAACCGGATTTTCGGATGCGCTCCATTCACTGAAACCACCGTCAATATGACAGACAGGACCAAGTCCCATGTCTTTTGCCGTTTGCGCGCTTAATGCAGATCTCCAGCCTGCAGCACAATAAAATACATATGTCTTGTCCTGATTGAAAACCTCTTTGTGATAAGGGCTTGCCGGATCAATCCAAAATTCAAGCATACCGCGTGGGCAGGAAAATGCGCCCGGTATCTTTCCACTTCGGTTGATTTCGCGAATATCTCTGAGGTCAATAAACACATGATCGTCTTTGTCAAAAAGCTCTAAAGCATCCTTAACGGAAATCGTTGTAACTTGCGCATTAGCCTTTGCGACTAGTGAATTGACACTTGTAGTAATTTTTTGCGCCATTTTTTCAATACCTTTCAAATGGTAAGATGTAGCTTGGGTTTCCAAAATGGGCGAAACAATTCAATTTTCGGACAGCGGTTCATTACTACCTGCATACCTGCATCCTCAGCTATTTTCGCCGCATCTGGATGTGTGACACCGATTTGGCCCCACAAAACTTTAGCCCCAATATCGGCCGCCTCACGCGCAACGCTGGGAAGATCTTCGGCGCGTCGGAACACTTCTACCATGTCGACAGAGCGGTCTATTTCTGCAAGAGAGCTGTAGACTTTAATACCTCTGATTTCTTCCACATCAGGACGGGGATTGACCGGGATCATGTCAAACCCAGTCTCATGTAAAACCCTCAGAACACCGTAGCTAAATTTGGTTTTGTCAGGGCTGGCACCAACCATTGCGATTGTTTTCACAGATTTTAATATTCCTTGCAGGTATTCGTCCGAATAAGGTTCGTCATGGTTCATATAGGTCATGCTTTAGGCTCCAAAGGGATAGCGATGTCTGCTTTCAATTCATGGGGTGCGAGTGGGCTCAAGAATGGATTACGATACAATTTGTCATGGCTTTCAACGCCAATTTCAAAGATGCAATCGGTGATTGGGCGGGCAACGCATAAGATAACATAGCCATCGTTAATTTGGCGGTTGTTCAAGGCCACTTGGGCTTTCTGGTGAACTTCTCCTGTAATAAGCTTTGCTGCACATGTAATGCACCCGCCATATTTACATCCATAGGGTAAATCGACGCCCTGTTCGATCAAACTGTTCAGCAAAGGTTTGCGGTGATCCACGTCGTACTGTGCGCCGTTGCGATTGGACAATGTGATTGTACGCTGAGTCATATCCAAATATCACTCGTACAATCTCCACCTGGGTAACGTGCTTCATGACAGCGGCTCGGGCCATTTGGCTCATTGCCAAAATTCACTATAAAATCTGGGTTCAAAGACATGCCACCATTTACTGGGTCGCAGTCCATCATGACCATAACGCCACCTTGTTCACGGATTTCAGGATAGAACTGGTTATCCCAAGTTGAAAAGAGCGAGGTTGTGACATAAAGTCGTCGTCCGTCCAGACTCAGTTGGAACATCTGCGGTCCACCAGCCATTTTCACGCCATTGACTTCTGGAGCCCGGCCGAGAAGGCCACCCATCCAAACCTGACCCGTAAGCACCGGGTTATGAGGATCAGAAATATCATACTGACGCATATCGCCATGAAGCCAATTATTGAGATAAAGATATTTATCATCCATTGATACGAGGATGGCCGACATGACACCTGGGATGGGTATTGGCCACTCTGGGTGGGGTTCGTTTTCGACATCAATAATTTTTTCCCATTCCCATTTATCTTTATCGTTCTTCCACCAGTGAATTACATTGGCACTGAGGGCAGCGCCACAAAACCCATGCGTGCTGTCTGGGTTGTGGTGAAATTTGACTTCAAGTGGGACAAGACCATCTTCGCCCAAATAAATTGTTTCGATGGGGACTTTTTTTTCAAAATCCCAAAAATGAAGTTCGCGTCCGTATTTTAAATGCCCCACTTCTTCGAGATCAAATCCTGGCATGAATGTGTTAGGGGATGCCCATTCCGAGCTAACCATCACATTGTGACGTGGCTGATACCAAAAATCATAGCCAAATTTGATATCTCCCATTGAGTTTTCCCAACGCCCTTCGATCTCAAAATCTTTGCTAAGAAGCAAATAGCCGCCTGGAGCTTCGCCTTGAGCGTCACCTAAAAACGAAATTATAATGTCTGAACCGAGGCAATGGACGGTGTGAGGTCCACTTAGGTTGGCCTTTGACTTTATTTTAGCGCCGTCTATCACCTTGTACAGGCGTGGTGCACGCGGGTCTGTTGCTGTATCGACGACATGTATATTGTTTGACCGAACGCCCGGAAGTATTAGGTACTTACGTGTCATTTTAGAGTCATCATGGCATGATGAACAGGCATTCCAACCCATGTGGTGTAATTCATCTCCGATTCCGGGCATTTCAAGTCGGTGAATAACTTGAGAATAAGTCGTGCTATCAGGATCAACGTCTACTGTGGCAAGATAGTCAGGCTTTTGAATACCTGTGCCTGTATAAATTGCAATCGTATAAAGCAATTTTTCCTTTGGTGCCTGTATTGCTTCAGCAGGGGAGGCATATCCTGGTCCACAACATTCCATTTGAGTTCCCTTCATACGATTCGTAAGTATTGACAAATTTAGTGTTATCTTATTACGTAAGATAATTGTCTGTAAAGTGAGATTGAATTGCATTTAGATCGTCTAATGATAATTCTTGAAGCTGTTGGTGCGGCTGGCCGCTCGGTTACACCAGCTGAAGTCCAGAAAATGACAGGACTGCCACGTCCAACGTGCTATAGATTGCTCCAATCCATGCGTGAACAGAGGTTGCTTGATGAACCTGAGCAAGGTCGCTTTTTGCTAGGAGAGCGCATGGTGCGCCTTGGTTTAATGGGGCAGAGCGATCCTGATGTGATACGGGCTGCTATCCCATCCTTGACAGAGGCGGCCAAAATCTTTGGCGAAGCGGTTTTTCTATCGCGATACCGGAACATGGGAGTTGAGATTATTCATGTGGAGCCTCCGAGAGATGCCAAACGTTCGTTTGTCCATCCCGGGCTTGGCTTTCGCCCACTTCATGCTTGCTCCTGTTCCAAAGTCATTGCGGCTTATGCTGATAACGATTTTCAAAAAGAAATCTTCAATAGGCCAATGAAAATGTATACCGGTTTTACAAAAAATGACGCTAAGGCTTTGTCGTTAGAGTTTGAGACGATCCGCCAAATTGGCTATGCCGAATGTATAGAAGAGATTGAAGTAGGGGTGTCCTCAGTAGCCGCGCCCATACGACTTGGTAAAATAGGAGCGCCTTTCAGTATTGGTGCAACCGGTCCAATCCGACGATTTACACCGGAAAGGCGGTCAGAAATTGGACTTGAGCTGTCACAAATGGCAAAAAAAGTTTCGCATGCTTTACAAGTGCATTATCCCGTTAGCGCATAGTAGAAGATACTCATATTGTTGTGTGCATCTTTTAAAGCCCCATACGTTCAGCGATGATAGCAATACGGTTCATTTCTCTCAGAACAGGTTTTTCGATTAGCTTGCCGTCAATTACGACAAGCCCTGTATCAGCCTCTTTGAATGTTTTGATAATATGGCGTGCCCGCGCGATATCTTCTTGGGCTGGAGTGAATACTTCATTCAATGCAGTAATTTGTTTGGGATGGATTGATCCTTTTCCCGCAAAGCCAAGGTCTTTTGATTTTCGAGCTTCGACAACCATTCCCTCTGGATCTTCGAGATCAAGGTAAGGAACATCAATCACATCAAGACCTGCGCTGGCGGCGGCATGAGCTACGCGAGAACGAGCATAAATTAGCGGTTCCCATGCATTTTTGCAACCAAGCTCTGCCGCCATATCTACGCCACCAAAGAACATGGCATCAATGCGGGGGGAACAATGAGCAATATCGTAGGCAGCTTCCAGCCCTGCATTTGTCTCGATAATTACATGTAAACGTGTGGTATGTCCTCGCTCGGTCAACAACTGATCCAAGATCACAACTTCATCTGGAGTGCGGACTTTGGGCATCATTAGAGCAGGGGGAGGCGTATCGGTTAGCAAAATAGCTTGAACATCGGCAATTCCAAACCCCTCGCGCATCGAATTGATGCGAACGATACGTTCTACGCCATCGTCTGCCTGGGGTTTCTCAAAAAGCGCCAAAGCGCTTTGGCGTGCAACGTCTTTGTCTTTCGGAGCAATACCATCTTCTAATTCGATACAGACAATATCAGTGCCTGAGGCCAGCGCCTTTGGAAACATTTCCGGCTTTAAACCAGGTGTAAAGATAAAACTTCGCCTCGGGCGTTGGATGCGTTCTGACATATATACTCAACTACTTTTGATTGTTAAAGGAGAGGCAAATTCTGCCAAACCTCTCCTTTATCTTGTGTAACTGGATCGGCGTTGTCAACCAGAGTCGGTTTTTCAAAGTATCCCCCAAAGTAGCCAATGCGCTAAGATCAAGGGATACATATTAAAGTCAGGTTTGATCCCATAATGGAAAGATACTAAGGCTGGATTAGTTGATTAAATCTATATTGCGGCTTATATGTAGTGACCGCGAAATTGAAGTTGCTTTTAATTAACGTCGGCCCAAAGCGAGCTTCTGTGCTTCTGGGCGCCGACGCAGCAATAACATGGCAATTGCACCAATAAACGGGCCGGGGGCAAGGAATAAAAATGCCCATTGAATACTACCAAGCCATTGGCTTGCAACAGGCACAAACCAAATGGCAATAACGGTTACTCCAAAACCTACCGCCATTTGAAATGTAACAGCAGTACCCACAAGATGAGGTTCTGATAATTCTGTGACGGCTGCAGAAAATTGGCCACTATCAGCAATAATTGTCATGCCCCAAATGAGAGCAACTGTTGTAAACAATAAGGGCGAAGTATCGATCATAAACCCGATGGAAACCGCACACACCCCCGAAATAATCATTAACGCTGCTGTCGTGCGACATCTTCCGTAAATATCTGAGAAACGGCCTGCCAGAATACATCCTACGGCTCCTATTGAAACAACAAAAAAACAAAAATATTCAGGTGTTCCGAATGGAAAGATTTCAAAACGTTGAGCTGAAAAATTGGCAAAGGTTAAGATCCAAGCCCACATCGCATAAAGTTCCCACATATGTCCAACATAGCCTACATTGACCAGCATGAGGGGCCTGTTGCGCAGGACTTGAACAATTTGGTTAGGATTAAACCGCGTGCGCGCAAAGGCGTAGGGTCCCTCACTAATAAAAAATAGAAATATCAGTCCTGCTAAAAATGTCGCTAAGGAGCTTATCCAAATGACAAGCATCCAATTTGTCTCTGCCGTTATCGCGCGCAATAAATGTGGTGTGGCAGACCCAATCGTCAATGCGCCTATAATGGTTCCCATCGCGATACCACGGCTTCTTTGAAACCAAGTTGCAATGAGCTTAACCGCGGGAGGGTAAACCCCTGATAAAGCCAGACCTGTGATGAATCGCAATACAATTAGAGCAACCGGTGTGCCCGTCCAAAGCAGCAAAAGGTTTGCCAGCGCGGCAAGGGTACAGGAGAAAGCAATTAGTACTTTTAAAGACATGCTGTCAGATAGATTGAAAAAGGCTAGTAACAGTGCTCCAATCACAAAACCCAACTGCACTCCATTGGTTAGCCACGTTTCTTGGCTTTTGCCTAGCTGAACATGAGCAGAAATTTCTGGAAGAACTACGGTTGCCGAAAACCATGTGCTCAGCGCGCCTATCAGACAAATACTAATCAGGATCAATGTGCCGACTGACCTTTTTAAATCCTGTTTTATTATCATTAAAAAAACCCTAACATATAAGGTAGCTCCTCTACCTTACTATATTATGAAATCAAATTGATATGTGGTTGACGGAGCTGAATAACACTTAAAATACTTGGGCCAGGCATTTAAATGGGTGCTCATTTACTTTTTTATTAGAATGTAATGTCACCTACACTATCTGCGGTGTGTAATCTGAATTTTAAAATTAAGCGGATATCTGTTTAAAACATTACAAATAGCCGTATTAACAATATAGCTAATATGATGATTTAAAAAACACGCTTAATCTACAAGATGTTTAGGATATTCCGTAGAAAGCAGATACCATATCATCGGCCAGTAGATAATTACTTCCTATAAATTGTGTCATGATCACACCCGTGATTTGATTGTCTGGATCAACCCAAAAAAAGGTGCTGGCGGCACCTGCCCAGCCAAATTCGTTCAGGGTTGAATTGGGGAGGAGTGCTTTTGAGGTATCTATCATTACTCTTCCGATTAGGTTCCAACCGTAGCCTGGAAATGGGGTATCTCCTATGCGCAACGGAAAATTATGCTCTGGGATGCGATTACCGTGCATCATTTTTAGGCTATTGGCCGATAATAATACCAGACCGTTCATATTTTTGCCGTTCAAAAGCATCCTTGAAAAGCGGCAATAGTCGGAGAGCGTTGAATAGAGTCCAAGGCCACCGCGTCTAAAGTCTTTGGATTGTACCGGATGGCTTTCACTGGGGTCTTGTTCTTCGAGCCGATGTTCAAATCGCCCCAAAGGCGGCAAATCGTCTAATCTTTGGCTTCCATAAACTGTCATTAACCTACCCAGCTGATCGTCATTTAGGCAGAAACTAGTCTCTTTCATTTCTAAGGGGTCGAATATATACGACTTTAAAAGATCATCGATACGTCTGTTGGTTGCTAGCTCTAGGATATGCGCTAAGACGTCTGTCGCTACGCTGTAACGCCAGTAATCACCAGGGTGGAAAGCCAAAGGAAGCTCAGATAAAACACTCATCATTTCGTCAAGATCGCGATGCCCATTAGCTAATATTTCACGTGCTCGATAATAAGCTGCAATTGGACACCCGAGCAGGAAGTCATAAGAAAACCCTGCCTGATGAGTTAGCAAGTGTTGAATGGTAATAGGCGTTCTTGCAGCTTCCATTACGCCATTTGGGAATAGCACTTTCATATCTTTAAACCTTGGGTCAAAGTTTGCCACTGTATCGTAAAGATGCAGTTTCCCTCGCTCAATCAGCATCATAGAAAGTACAGAAATAATAGGTTTTGTCATTGAATATATACGATAAATAGCCTGCTGCGGGATCTCTGTTTGTAGTTCGGTATTCGCGTATCCGCATGCGCCAGAATTCAGGATTTTCCCAGCCTTTTCAATCTGCCACTCAATGCCACTGAATTTTGCATCGTCAACATATTGCTGAGCTACTTTTTGGACAGTGTTACTCATTCCAAACCCTTTGAATTTATGGCTATCAATTTATAAAGTACCGCTAAACTACCGCATTTTCCAATGGCTCAGTGCTGCCTCGGCAATCTCTTTACCCCATTCTTGTATGAAATGCCCACCTTCAGGAATTTTCATAATTGATGAGCAATTACGAATTTGACTTTGCAAAAATTGCATCGCCTGTGGACCTAAAACGGGATCTTTCATTCCGACGGCCATAAAGCTTTCTCCGCCCCATTTATCTTGCAGATAGGCGAGTGCACGTTTTGAAACCTCAACACCTTCCATATCAGGTTCTGTCATAACCATCCGAGGAAATCTGCGTACACCCGCTTTGTAACGTATATCTGGAAACGGAGCATTGTAGGCAGATGCCTCATCTTGCGACAAGATGGTTGTTGTGCGCATCATCAACTTTTTGACGTCCAAATCTGGATTTGAATTGCTGTAGGCGCGCCAGTCTTCAAAGCCTTTACCCAAACTGCACCCGGTGGCAATGGTCGTGTTCATCACAAGTAGTCTTTTGAAGCGGTCTGGTTCGTCAACGGGGAGCGTCAAACCAAGCAGACCACCCCAGTCCTGTACTACCAGGGTTATGTTTTTAAGATCTAATTGTCGCATAAAAGCTAGGATCATATTGCGGTGAAAAGTATAAGTGTAAGTTTCATCATGCACTGGTTTGTCAGATCTTCCAAATCCAAACCAGTCCGGTGCAATGACCCTAGCACCTGAGCCTAGAAAAGTTGGTATCATTTTTCGGTAAAGATAGCTCCAAGTTGGTTGGCCATGTAGACATAAGAATACGTCGTTTGATAATGCGCTGCCTTCATCAATATAATGTACACGCAAATCTTCAAAACCTTTCAAATCATCAATGTAATTTGGGCGATATGGCCAATCAGGCAGGTTTTCAAAAGCATTTTCTGATGTTCTTAGCGCTTTAAAAGTCATTTATTGATATCCTTTTTTTGGAGTAAAGCTGTTCATGCCTTAAAACTTGGCTAGTATTGATCAAGGGATAACTGTGAATCGGCGGAGGCAAGTCATGCCACGACAATATCGTCAACATGTGTTTAAACCGCCAAAAGGGGCAACTGACATTTTGTTGATTAGGCATGGTGAAAGCCAACCTGCACTTGTGGACCAACCGTTTGTGATGAAAGATGGCCATGGTGACCCAGCTCTTCATTACAACGGCCATCTGCAAGCTGAGGCGGTCGCTGAGAGGCTTAAATTGCTTCCAATAAGAGCAATTTATGTCACCACGTTGAAACGCACGCATCAGACTGCTGCCCCCCTTGCCAAAGTGCTTGGGCAGGTCCCTAAGATCGAGTCGGATCTGCGCGAAGTGTGCTTTGGAGACTGGGATGGAGGACTTTATCGCATCAAAGCTGTAGAACGCGATCCCATATTCCTCAAATCCATGCAAATGCAAGAATGGGGTGTTATTCCGGGAGCTGAGACCAATGAGCAAGTCAAGGCTCGTGTTACGGCGGGATTGCGGCGCATTACGGCTGCTCATCCCGACGAATTGGTTGGCGCTGTCGTCCATGGTGGCGTGATCGCCGCAATATTGTCGATTGCTACGGGCGCGCAACCATTTGCGTTTATGGGGGCTTCCAATGGTTCGATTAGTCGAATTGTTATTGATAATGATCGAATGATAGTTAGGGGATTTAACGATATTAGCCATTTAGATTAATCCATAGTAACAACGACTTTCCCAATGGCTTTACGTTCTGCAACATAAGATATTGCTTTACCTGCATCTTCCAGTCTAAAGGTTTCCGTAATTCGGGGTTTGACCACTCCTTTTTTGTACATATCAAAAAGCTCTGCCAGATAGATTTGATGCTGCTTGGGATAGCGCGATGTAAACGCTCCCCAAAACACACCAACAATCTGACAGCTCTTTAGCAGGGTTAGGTTTAAAGGAATTCTCGGGATACCTGCAGGAAAGCCAACCACCAGAAAGCGACCGTTCCATGCCATAGTCCTAACAAGAGGTTCGGCATAGTCGCCTCCGACTGCGTCATAAACTACATCTATGCCATTAGCGCCAACAATATTTTTGACATTATTTGACAAAGTCCTTTGTGCCTCATTGTCCATTTTTTGAGGGTAAATAACGGCGTCATCTGCGCCGATCTGAAGGCAAAAGTCAGCTTTTTCTTGCGATGATACGGCAGCAATTACTTTCGCGTCCATTGCTTTTGCAATTTCAATTGCAGCAATGCCTACGCCCCCAGCGGCTCCTGAGATCAAAAGTGTTTCTCCGGGTTTTAAAATTCCCCGATCGCGCAGTGCATAATGGGAAGTTCCATAAGTAAAAATAAAGCAAGCGGCGTCTTCGAATGGCATATTATCTGGTATCTTTATGGCTTGCTCCGTACTTACTAATATGTGGCTGACGAAGCCACCAAACCCAGGCACCGCAAGGACACGCTCGCCCACTGCGAAATTAGTGACGTTTTGGCCAGTTGCCTCTACAATACCTGCAACTTCTCCACCTGGAGCAAAGGGACGTTGCGGTTTGATTTGATACAAATCACGGATAATGAGCGTATCGGGAAAATTCACGCCGGCAGCCTTGACTGAAATCAATATTTCATTCGACTTAGGCTTAGGAGTTGATAGCTCAGTCAATTTGAGTGTTTCTGGACCTCCTGGAGCATTACTAAACATAGCTTTCATTTTTTATCTCACAATTTTTCTGTTAGGATGCCTTTCCAAAACTGATCATAGGCACAATTATACTTGTCAATTAAAATGTGAAATGTCATCCTCTAGGCTGCAAAATTGGTTAGCGCAGGAAGACAGAAGGATGCAAGCAAGTTCTCCGATATTGGATTTTACATTAAGCGTCTACAGATGTTAGTCAAACGTCATGGAAATTATAGCTAATAAATAGAGTAGTTCACCAAAGGGTACAGCTTTTGAAAATGGCATGGTTTTCAGGCAAAATGTCATAGAAAGAACAAAGGAACGACAAAATGAGAAGTGCTGTCATCGTATCCACTGCGCGTACACCAATCGGCAAGGCTTACCGTGGATCATTCAATGCGACTAGTCCGCAGTCTTTGACGGCCCATGCCGTAGCTCACGCTGTCGAGCGTGCAGGCATTGAACCGCAGGCAATAAGCGACTGTATCATTGGTTCAGCACTTCAACAGGGGCATCAGGCCACTAACATTGCCCGCCAAGCTGCATTACGTGCTGGACTTCCGGTGACAGTTGCCGGCATGTCACTCGACCGTCAATGTGCTAGTGGGATGATGGCAATTGCAACCGCGGCAAAACAAGTTGTCATGGATGGTATGGATGTAACAATCGGCGGCGGTGTTGAAAGTATTTCAATGGTTCAGACGTCGGATATGCGGGTCGCGACTGATCCTTGGTTGGTAGAGCAAAAGCCAGAGATCTATATGTCGATGCTCGAAACAGCAGAAACTGTTGCTGCTCGTTATGGCGTAAGCCGGGAGGCACAGGATGAATATGCGCTGCAATCACAGCGTCGCACACATGAGGCGCAGGAATCTGGACGTTTTGCAAAAGAAATTGTCCCGATGAGCACTTCCATGAAATTTCAAGATCGTGAAACGAAGGAGATTTCTGAACACCAAGTCACTCTAGACAAAGACGAGGGTAACCGTGCAAGCACAACTTTAGAAGGCTTGAATGGTTTGGTACCAGTTTTTAAAGGTGGTATCCATATTAAACGGGGCGCTTGTATTACTGCTGGTAACGCCAGTCAATTGTCTGACGGTGCCTCCGCAAGTGTGGTGATGGAAGAAAAGCTTGCTCACCAGCTTGGTATTGAGCCCTTAGGCCGTTATATTGGTGTGACGGTAAGTGGATGTGAACCTGATGAAATGGGTATTGGGCCGGTTTATGCGGTGCCCAAACTTCTTGCCGCGCATAATCTTAAAATAGAAGATATCGAACTTTGGGAATTGAATGAAGCCTTTGCTGTACAGGTTCTATACTGTCGCGATAAACTTGGTATCCCCGACGAACTATTGAATGTTAACGGTGGTGCGATTTCTGTTGGCCATCCTTATGGCATGTCGGGTGCAAGGATGGTTGGCCACGCCTTGATTGAAGGCAAAAGGCGCGGTGCAAAATATGTTGTCAGTACGATGTGTGTTGGCGGCGGCATGGGAGCTGCCGGGCTTTTTGAGGTACTCTAACTAGTGAAATTTAAATATATAATTTTTAACTGTTAGTTGCTTTCAACAAGTACTTTAGTGTCCTTTGCAATACATTAAAAGACTTTTCGCAAAATCACTATTACTCT
>CAJWEI010000047.1 GCA_913031285.1 uncultured Alphaproteobacteria bacterium
CATAAATGTTTTTTTATGCGTGGGCTGTAATTCTGCTTAAAGATAAAAGATACGCAGCAGCTTTTAAACAGTTTTTGCAGAACATGTCAGCGGCATTGACTAAATTACTTAAAGAAATGTTATCATTTTGCATGGCAGATATCTTAGTGACCTGCTAAGGCACAAAATATGTTAACAATCTCAAATATCTCTTATGCAGTTCAAGGGCGCTCTCTTTTTGATGGGGCAGGTGCCACTATTCCTAACGGCCACAAAGTGGGTCTCGTTGGGCGCAACGGAACGGGCAAAACAACCCTTTTTAATATAATTAAAGGTGAACTAGTTCTTGAGAGCGGTTCTATTACGCTTCCCTCTCGGGCGCGGATTGGTGGCGTTGCCCAAGAAGTGCCAGGAAACGACATTTCACTACTTGATTCGGTTCTTGCCGCCGATACGGAGAGGGCAAGACTGCTGGCGGAGTCAGATATAGCTACGGATCCAAACCGAATTGCTGCAATTCAGGCACGACTCAACGATATTGACGCATGGTCCGCAGAAGCGCGGGCATCTTCGATTCTCAAAGGGCTTGGATTTTATTCTAGAGAGCAAGCAATGCCATGTAGCGCATTTTCAGGCGGCTGGCGGATGCGCGTGGCCTTAGCAGGTGTCCTCTTTGCCCAACCTGATCTATTGTTATTGGACGAACCAACTAACTATCTTGATTTAGAAGGCGCACTTTGGCTGGAAAACTATCTTGTCAAGTACCCTCATACAGTTATTATTATCAGCCATGATCGAGCTTTACTGAATCGGTCAGTCAAAGCAATTCTTCATCTAGAAGATAAAAAATTGACATACTATACTGGTACTTACGATCAGTTTGCCCGTCAGCGAACTGAACGACGCGCAATGCAGGCGTCATTGGCAAAAAAGCAAGATGCACGAAAAGCACACCTGCAGTCGTTTGTCGATCGTTTCCGTGCTAAAGCTTCAAAGGCAAAACAGGCGCAAGCTCGGCTCAAGATGATTGAACGGATGGATATGATTGCCGCCCCCGAAGAAGCCGCACGTCGGGTTTTCACCTTTCCAGAGCCAGAAGAGCTGTCACCACCCATTATCCGCATTGAAGGTGGTGAAGTAGGCTACGATGGAAAGACCGTACTAAAACATCTGGACCTTCGAATTGACCAAGACGATCGCATTGCTTTGCTTGGTAGAAATGGACAAGGCAAATCAACCCTTTCAAAACTCTTGTCAGACCGCTTGCGCTGTATGGCCGGCAAATTAACCCGCTCTTCAAAGCTGCGCATTGGCTATTTTGCTCAACATCAAGTTGATGAGCTGTATACAGATGAAACCCCGCTTCAACATTTACAGCGCGAGCGTTCTGGCGTCATTCAATCAAAACTGCGCGCTCACCTCGCTGGGTTTGGACTAGGACCAGATCAGGCCGATACAGCGGTCGGTCACCTATCTGGTGGTCAAAAAGCGCGCCTTTCGCTGCTGCTCGCGACGTTGCACGCACCGCATATGCTTATTTTGGATGAGCCGACTAACCATCTGGATATCGAAAGCCGAGAGGCACTTGTCGAAGCTTTAACGGGATATTCTGGCGCCGTAATTTTGGTCAGTCACGATATGCACCTACTGTCGCTGGTCGCCGATAGATTATGGCTAATCAAAGATGGAGCAGTAAAGCCATACGAAGAAGACTTGGAAACTTATCGCAAAGAACTGCTCGGTGTGGATAGGCAGAAGGAAAAGTCCACTAGAGAAAAGCCTAGATTCCGACAGGCCAGTAGAGATGAAATTTTATTCCTCAAGAGCGAAGTTCGCAAAAATGAAGGGCGTTTAGAGAAGCTCAATGACATGCAGGAAAAACTGGCAAAAAAACTTTCAGATCCTGAGCTTTATGAAAACAGTCGTATCGGTGAGTTAGAAACCTGGAACCGCAAATACGCAGAAGTAATGGAAGCCCTTGAACGCGCTGAAGCACTTTGGATTACTGCAGAAGAGAAATTAGAGGCAGCGAAGGCGACGGTATAGGGCGCGCTGTAACCCTATGGCTTGAAGATGTAATAACACTGTCGTTCGCACTTTTTCCATAGTTATAGTTTCCCCTGAGCGTCTTTACCGCGCTGATCTTCCGTCACGGCGAAAGCTATAATAATCTGTCACAGTAACACTCATTACATCTAAGTCGAGTGTAGACATATGGCAGACGTAAAATTCCATGGAAAACTCAGAAAATTGGTAATAATTCATCTGTCGGAAAATACTAAACAAACGGTCGTTATTATGACATTTTTTTGCAAGCTCCAATATACCATAAATGACTATGGTGTCAGGACCTTTATAAATACCAGAAATTCATTCTACCCAAACTAATGTTACATAATATGTACGTTCGCTAGTTAGCTTTGCTTTTAAAGTTTCATAGCTTAAATGGCCGTAAAACTGCATTTTAAGCCGAAACCTCCCTACTTATATTGCTCTAGGTGGCCATCGTGCTTATCATTAAAATTGCCGGCAGACTTAAAAACAATTCAGCTAGGAATTGCGCTTATTTTCTTGCTATATTATGTGGTAATTGAGCTCTGAAGTTTCTAACTTAGGATCAAAAGTAATGCTTGCATATATCAAATGCCAAACTGTCTTAGGAAGTGCATTTACAGCCGAATTCAAAACTATTTTTCAAATAAAAAGCTTTGGAGATGATCAATATCAAAACTCTTTAAATATATATTTAGAAATTCCTTTATGTATTAGGGTTGCACCCTAAGTCCATGGAAAGCAATGATCTAATTAGGCTGATTTATCTATTTATCCTAGTTGCCGTTATTTTTGCTTCGATTCTTTTGACACGAAAAGGTGAGCTTGGCAAACTGGCCCGACAGGCGTGCGTTTGGCTATTGATATTTATAGTGGTAATTGCAGCGGTTTCAGCATGGCGGGAAATTCGTCTTTCAAGTCCCTTAGCTCCTGTCCAAATTGAAGAAGCTGGGCAAATCATTATACCTAAACAGAACGACGGTCATTTTCATCTAAACCTGACTGTAAACGGCAAAACGATTGAGTTTCTGGTCGACACCGGCGCCTCTGAAATCGTATTAAACCAGAAAGATGCAGAGACTCTGGGATTTAATGACAGGAACCTAGAATATTGGGCCTATGCGAATACCGCCAATGGAAGAGTTCGGCTTGCCCCAGTACGGTTGGAAACGGTTTCCCTTGGCGGATATATAGACAAAAATGTGAAGGCAGCAGTTAATGAAGGGGATATGCGGAGTTCTTTGCTTGGAATGAGTTATTTAAACAAATTTAATGCCATTGAAATTAAATCAAATCAAATGATTTTGATGCGCTAGACCAAAGGAACGTTTCTTTCCGCTTTTTTCTGCCAACGGCCAGAGACTTCGGACCAATATATAGCGTGGCAGCCCGCATCGGTTAAAGATTTCCATTGTTGTCTTGCGACGTTTAATTCTTTTTCATCTAAACCGTTAAAGATAACGCAAGTGCGGTGACTAGCGTTTACTTCATCGTTTATGATAAGTGCACCGTCTACAGACATGATACAATCTGTCCGGCCAGTTGATTTCAAACTGAGTAAAACTGGCTGGCGGGAATCGTGACAGCCGCCTACACGCCCGTGGGGTAAAAAACTGTCTTCAGACCACAACCATAACTTTTGATCTAGCCAGTCTAGCCTTTGTTCATCATTAGCGCGCAATTCAATGTTCCAACCTGCTTGCAGGGCTTTCTCTAGCAATATAGGAAGCGCTTGCTCCAGGGGTTTCTGCGTAAGATGATAGAAATACGCAGCCCCCATGGTTTAGCCCTTTTCCATGATATCGCGAACTAGCCGGTTCAACGTCATAACGCCCCAACCAGATGCGCCTGATGGTGAATAACGCCCTTCTTTTTTAGCATAAGTTACACCGGCAATATCTAGATGAACCCATGGCATATCATCTTTCACAAATCTTTTCAGAAACTGAGCTGCGGTAATTGAACCTGCTGCTCGGCCACCAATATTGGCAATATCAGCGGTTGTTGATTTGAGAAGCTTTTCATAGCCGGACCCCAATGGCATTCGCCACACGCCTTCTGTTTCTGATTTGGCGGCGGCCAAAAGAGCGTTGGAAAGTTCATCATCATTTGAAAAAATGCCAGCATTTTCTGAACCTAATGCCACAATAATAGCCCCAGTCAAGGTCGCCAAATCAATCATCGCGCATGGTTTAAAAGTTTCCTGCGCATACCACATAACATCGCACAGTACTAACCGCCCTTCAGCATCGGTATTAAGAATTTCAATCGTGTTACCCTTCATAGAGGTCACAATATCACCGGGCCTCACGGCCGAACCTGAAGGCATATTTTCAACTAAGCCAACTAGTCCCACAACATTGGCTTTGGCTTTGCGTTTCGCCAACGTTTTCATAGTGCCGGCGACGACACCGGCACCTCCCATATCCATAATCATTTCGGGCATGCTAGCGGCAGATTTAAGGCTAATACCACCAGTATCAAATACTACACCCTTCCCAATAAGTGCAAGCGGCGGTTCATCTTTTGAGCCGCCGTTCCAATGTATGACCACAACTTTAGATGGGCTGTCAGATCCTTGCCCCACGCAGAGCAAAGCCCCCATTCCCAAGTTAGCAAGTTGTTCTTCCTCTAACACCTCAACCTTTAGACCCAATCGCGCTAGCTCTGTAAGACGCTGAGCGAAGCTGGTAGTGGTAAGCGCATTTGCAGGTTCATTAACAAGGTCGCGTGTAAAGAAAACACCCTCTACTACAGCGAGACGGTCCTGCATCTTATCTTCAAGCTTTTCAAAATTGTTATGCATTATTTTTATGCAGTGGGGTGTTGTGGATACTGACGTAGTTTTGTATTTTTTAAAAGTATAGCTTCGAAGGGCTATCCCTTGAATGAGCTCTGCTGCATCGCGCATTGAACCAGTCAGGATCAAAACTTCCTCACTGGTAAGTTTCTTTGCAAGGTTTGCCCCAGCTTTTCGAAGTTCTTCTACAGATGACTTCCGATTAAGGATAACTACGTCAAGAGCTTCTACCTGTAGCCCTGTAGGGTAAGCCAGCGTAACGATGTCACCGCATTTACGTTTTTCAAAACTCTCACCAGAAACTAAGCGATTTAGTGCACCGCGGGTAAGTTGGTTCAGCCTTTGAGCTGAACGATCCAATTTAGCATCTTTAAAAAGAACAATAGAAATACGACCCTTTTGTTCAGCAAAAGCCGTTATATCAGTTTTTTGAAAGTCGAATACTTCAGAAATGTTCACGATCTTCTCCATGTCGTCAATGATCTGCACGGCAATGAACCGCTTGGTTTTGCAATTTATAGTTTGACCCAGAAATCATTTGCGATAAAGCATGTCCAGACTGAAAAATAGTCTGGACGGTTTAGTGACACGTTTCGATCAATATTTTCTTTATCAACTGTTTGTTGCCTTCGGGTTTTTTTCTTTGGTTTTAGTGACTGTTTTCTGGGTTAATCAGGCGGTTCTACTTTTTGACAAACTGATTGCTGACGGACATTCAGCGCGGATCTTTTTCGAATTTACCATCTTAAGTTTACCGCAAGCAATTTCAATTGTCCTTCCTATATCGAGCTTTGCTGCAGCTATTTATGTTACTAATCGCTTAGATAACGAAAGCGAGTTGACCGTTGTACGCACAGCAGGTGTTGGCACATTCAGACTTTCACGTGCGGTTATTATTTTTGGTTCATCAATTGTTATTTTGATGATGGGCATGACGAACTATGTAATACCGGCGAGCAAAAAACAACTTCACTATAGAGAACATCAAATAGCCTCAAATCTGTCTGCACGGCTCTTGAGAGAGGGGGTTTTTGTCCATCCACATGCTAAATCAACTATTTTTATCGAGAACATAACAGATTTTGGCGAATTGAAAAATATTTTCCTATCCGATTATCGGTCGGAGGGCATCTCACGAATTTACACCGCAGAAACCGCCTACCTAATAAAATTAGAGAATACCACAAAACTTGTCCTAGTGAGTGGTATGACGCAAACTCTCAATCATGAAACGCAGCTTTTGTCATCAACAATGTTTGATGACCTAACATATGATGTAGGTCAGTATTTTACTCAAAGAAAATTTGCAAAGCGACGTCTTGACGACATCAGCACACACGAACTTTTTTTAAACCCGAACGGAGTTTTACAGGAAACAGGCTCGCAGATGGGCCGCTTACTAGAAGAATCTCATGGGAGGTTCCATAAACCATTATTATGTTTATTTTCAGCACTTATTGGTTTTGCTGCAGTCACAAGCGCCGGATATAGCCGCGTGGGAAGCAGCCGGCAAATTGTATTTGCGATTTTCTTACTGGTATTAATTAAGCTCGTTGAAGGCGCTGTCACCGATTTACTTTATCAAAACGCGTCAAACTGGCCCCTCGCGTATTCACCTTCAGTTTTTGCCCTGTTTTGTTTTATAGCTTTAGTCACTTACACTGATCGCAGGTTTTTTGCATTTTACTTGGGGTCGAGGGTTATTTCGGGGAACCATAGATGACGCTTCATTTATATTTTGCACGTAAGTTTACTTTATATTTTATAAGTGTTTTTTGCATATTATTTTTGTTTTGTATAACCGCAGATCTAGCAAATCAATTACGCTGGTTCGGGGATTTAACAGACTTTAAAACTATCGTTTATTTGTCATTACTCAGCACACCAGCAACTGTTTACACAGTAATGCCATTGATCATGATATTCTCTGCTATCTGGTTGTTTCTCAATCTTGCGCAGTCAAGTGAGTTGGTCGTTGTACGGGCGAGCGGCAGATCAGGAATTGCTTTTTTAACAGGCCCAATATTTGTTTCAATGTTAATTGCCAGCCTCGTTTTGGCAATTTTCAACCCTATTGTCGCCATCACATCTGATCGCTACTTGGACGAAAGCAATGGTTTGAAAAACGGTGGAACCTCTGCTATATCCATTGGCTCAGACGGTCTTTGGCTTCGACAAGGCGATGTGGATGGTTACACGGTAATTCGGGCAACTTCCGCAAACGCCACAGGATCAATATTTTTTAACGTCAGTTTTTTCACTTACTTTGCAGACGGAACTCCCATTCAGCGATTGGCAGCCAAAACAGCACAACTTGGCTCTGGGGAATGGAGACTATACAATGTTAAAGAATGGCCTCTGACAAAGCGTGTAAACCCAGAGGCGAACTCTAAAATTTACACGACGCTTTATTTACCAACAGATTTAACACAAAATCAAGTTAAAGATCGCTTTGAGAATCCAGCAACTGTTCCAGTTTGGAGCCTTCCAGCCACTATCGAACAACTTAAATCAGCTGGGTTTTCTGCGCGTCGCCACGAAGTCTGGCTTCAGGCTGAAATTGCCCGACCGTTGTTCTTAATCGCAATGGTTCTTTTGGGAGCTGCTTTTTCTATGCGCCACGCCCGTTTTGGAGGAACTGGGATGGCTATTTTGACAGCAATTGTTTGTGGCTTTAGCCTCTTTTATATTCGCAACTTCGCGCAAGTTCTTGGCGAAAACGGCCAGTTACCTATTTTGATTGCGGTTTGGACACCTCCGGTCACTTCTGTTTTGTTGGGGTTGAGCATAATATTACATTTAGAGGATGGATAATGAGGTGTAAGTGCTACCTAAATCTTAATATCCTCACGGCTGTGTTCATAACAATAGCTGGCTTGGGTATTGCAAAAGAAAGCAATTCCATTCTTTTGGCAGACCGTATTGAACTCGATGCACGGGGTAATCTTATTGCCCAAGGTAATGTTGATATTGTCTATAATGGCCAGCGTCTAAAGGCTCCTAAGGTCAAATATATAAAAGATAGAAATATATTAATTATGGATATGGGCGCAACATTGACCGATATAAACGGAAGTAGTTTTATTGCTGAGACTGCTGAGCTCGATCCAAAACTTTTAAACGGAATTATCAAAGGCGCAAATTTGATCCTAGAGCAACAAATCCAAATGCGTGCTGCCATCTTAGACCGAAAAAATGGACTAAACACCAATCTACAAAACGTCAGGGCTACCGCATGTTTTTCTTGCGACAATCCCGTCCCTATCTGGCAGCTCTTGGCCAAAACTGGTAGTCATGACAGAGAAAAGAGGCAGTTGATTTTTCAAAATGCCCATCTGCGGGTTTTTGACGTCCCTGTCTTTTATATTCCGTATCTGAGACTTCCAGAACCGCGTGTAAAACGCATGCAAGGCTTCTTGGTACCGCGCACAAAACAAAACAGTCTATTAGGGTTAGGTTTGGAATTACCCTATTTTATTCCGATGGGACACGACAAAGATGTAACTATGAGCCCTTTGATCTCACAAGAAACCAAAACATTGAATCTGAATTATAGGCACGCGCTCGATACAGGCAGACTTGCGGCCAACTTGGCCATCTCAAATGATACCGTCATCCCTGAAAAAGTAAGAGCACGTTTCCAATCTAATGGAGACTTTAACCTACCTTACAACTATCGGCTAAACTATGATTTCACAATTGTGAGTGACGACAAATATATAAGCGATTACGATTATCCGCCCTTGGATCGCATTGCAAATAGAGTTACCTTTAATCGAACACAAAAGTTACAACGGGAAGAGGCCAGCTTGGTCTACTATCACTCCTTATTTGACGACTATGGCGTCTTACCTGCGATCATTAATTTTAACCAATATGATCGGTACTTTAAGCTCCCAACTACCCAAGGCGGCTTCAAACTATCAGCAACACTGCACAATAATTTCAGATCTTCGCAAAAAAATATTTATGGAAGAGATATCCGACGATTAAATACTTCTTTGAGTTGGTCTGATGGGTATAACACAAATCATGGGATTCAAATTAAACTTGGATCACAGATCAGATTTGATAGCTATCTAACTAGACAGGATACGCGTTTTAGAGATGAGGAGAATACTCTCTCAGCGGATGGGCTTGTAACGGTTGGCTGGCCAATGATTAGACACGATATATACCAAAACCAAGATATTCTTGAACCGGTTTTACATTTGGGAATTTCAAAGCAAGATGATCTATATCTTCCACTCGAAGAAAGTACCCATTCTGAACTCGACGAAGGTAATCTATTTTCATTATCGCGTTTTCCCGCACGAGATCGCTTTGAAAAAGACACGCGAGGCGCAATTGGTTTAATGTGGCTCAGAAAGTTTAAAAATGGTTCGAAATTTGATATCTCACTTGGCCAGGTCTTTCGGCAGAAAAAAGACGAGGATTTTAATACTGGCTCAGGCTTAAACGGCAAAGTTTCAGATTTCCTTTTGAGTGCTGGATACACGGCTCAGAAGGGATTCTCTGTTTCCGGCCGAACACTGCTAGATAGTGACATCTCTCCAAATAGAGCTGAAGCGTTGGCAACGTATGCTTTGGAACCGCTATCTCTAACGGCTGGTTTTTCATTTCTACCCAAATCCATATCTCAAGAACGCAAAAACGATATTTCAGAATTGCGCCTTGTAACCAATTATCAGTTTGACGAGGATTGGCAATATACGGCAGGAATACGATATGACTTATCAGATGATCGAACCGCAGAAGCGAGAATCGGCATTTTATTCGATAACGAATGCACTAACGTATCATTTACGGCTAAGCGGCGTTTTACAAATTCGGGCAGTTCGTCTTCTGTGACAAGTTGGGACCTGACAACCAGTTTAAAAGGCTTTAGCACTGGTGGAAATAGATCACCATCTGTTGTTGATTGTAGGGGATAATGAATGACAAATTCGCTAGTATTTAGCATTTTAATACTGACCTTAACGAGTATTGTTAGCCCAGCAGTTCAAGCTCAAAGCCCTTTCTCACCAGCCATCATAGTAAATGACAAATCCATTACCTACTATGAGATAAGACAGCGAGAAAAGTTACTTAAAATTCTAAATGCTACTGGCAATATTTCTGAAATGGCGCGCGAGCAGCTTATTGAAGACCGACTAAAACTGTCTGCAGCCGAAGAATTAGGTTTGCTTCCATCGCAAGATGAAATCAGAAGCGGAATGAAGGAATTCAATTCAAGAGGTAGCCTAGATACAGATGCGTTCATATTTGAAATTGGCAAAATAGGTGTGAGTGAACAAACGTTCAAAGACTTCATCAGAGCTAACATCGCCTGGAGAACCGTCGTTCAAGCCCGATTTGGATCTAGGAGTCAGGTTCCAGACACCCAACTAGAACGGTCTGCAAATTCAAGAGGCTCCGGATATGGTCTTCGTGTTCTGCTAACTGAAATTATTCTTGCTGCTCCTCGTAGTAGGAAAGCGCAGGCGCAAGAGCTAGCTATGGAGCTTTCCAAAATAACCTCTGCAGAACTATTTTCACAAGCCGCCCGAAAGTATTCCATTGCCCCAACTCGCAACCTTGGCGGACGGGTTAAATGGCAAGACCTCAATAAACTACCCCGTGTTTTGAAACCATTGATATTTGGACTAGCTCCCGGAGAAGTAACAGAACCCCTATCCATTCCAAATGGAATCGCTATTTTTCAGCTGAGAGGTATTGAAGAAACTTTATTTCAACGGCCCACTGACGCCAGTGTCGAGTACCTCATTTATTCTTTCCCCGCCCGGGACAAGATCACGCTGAGCAACTTAGAAACTCAGGCCGATCATTGTGACGATATCTATGCTTTTGCAAAGAAAAATCCGGCGCATACATTTTTTCGAGAAATCAATAAACCTGCAAATATAGAAAAAAAGATCGTTAACATTCTATCAGCGTTGGATGCACATGAAAAATACTTCAATATTCAGGGTAACCTACGTTCTTTGACTATGCTGTGTAGTCGCAGCTCTTTTCTACCTGAAGAAGTGCCCGACTTACAGCAAATAAGACTAGGCCTTCGCAACAAAAGGCTGGAAAACTATGCTCAAGGTTATCTCGAAAACTTACGACAAGACGCCCGGATTACTAAAAAATGAGAAATTTACCTATCGCTTTAACTTGCGGTGAACCTGCTGGTATCGGAGTAGAGTTGGCACATAAAGCATGGCAGTCATTACGTCATGAGCTTAGTTTTTTTTGGATTGGTGATCCTAGACATTTAGACCAATACCTCCCTTTTAAAACTATTTCTAAACCTTTGGATGCAAGAGATGTGATGCCTGAGGCTCTTCCGGTTCTAGAACACCGGTTTGAAACTAAAGTCACATTCGGGTGCCCAGATGTTGCAAATTCGCAGGGTGTCATCAACGTTATAGAAAAAGCCGTAGACTTGATCAGAGACAAACAAGCGTCATCACTTTGTACGCTTCCGATCCATAAACAGGCTCTAAAAGACGGTGCAGATTTCCAGTATCCGGGACATACCGAATTTTTGGCCTTTCTGGCTGGTGTGGATCATGTTGTCATGATGCTCTCTGGGCCAAATTTAAAAGTTGTTCCAGCCACAATTCATATCCCTTTAAGAGATGTTCCAGACGCTCTAAATACTGTTGAATTAGAGAAAACCATCTCTATTGTGCGAAAAGCATTGATTGAAAAATTTTCAATTTCTGATCCACGAATTGCTGTGGCTGGACTAAACCCTCATGCTGGTGAGTCTGGAAAATTTGGTCAAGAAGAGTTAACTGTTATTATGCCAGTGATACAAAAATTGCAAGCAAAGCACTGGAGAGTAACCGGCCCAAATTCGGCAGACACTTTATTTTATAAGGCTGCCCGTGAAAAATACGATGTCGCTATAGCAATGTATCATGATCAAGCCCTAATTCCTATTAAAACGTTGGATTTTGATGCAGGCGTAAATGTGACCTTGGGCCTTCCCTTTGTCAGGACATCGCCAGATCATGGTACGGCCTTAGATATAGCAGGTAAAGGCATAGCAAATCCCACATCTACAATTGAAGCCCTGCAGTTAGCGGCCCGCCTGAGTTCTCAAGAATGAATACTATTGATAAGTTACCGCCACTTAGCTCAGTCATCGCAAAACATGATCTGAAAGCACAAAAGTCACTTGGGCAGAATTTTCTTTTAGATTTGAACTTGACTGCTAAAATAGCACGCCAAGCCGGCAAACTGACTGAATGTGATGTGCTCGAAATAGGTCCCGGCCCCGGTGGTTTAACCCGCGGTTTGTTGGCGGAAGGTGCCAGAAAAGTCACCGTCATTGAAAAAGACAGCCGATGTATTGGTGCGCTAAAGGAAATTCGGGAAGTTTATCCGAACCGATTGAAGATCATAGAGGGGGACGCATTAAAAATTGATCTCACTGCTCACCTTACTGCACCAACTCGTGTGGTGGCAAATTTGCCATATAACGTAGGAACTGAACTTCTTGTCCGTTGGCTTACACCGAGACAGTGGCCTCCATATTGGGATAGTCTAACACTCATGTTTCAACGTGAAGTAGCTGAGCGCATTGTGGCGAAGCCTGGAGCCAGAGCCTATGGTAGATTGGCAATCCTAGCTCAATGGCGCTGTAATCCGCGAATTGCGATGTACTTGCCACCGGATGCTTTTACCCCAGTGCCTAAGGTCTCAAGTGCCTTAGTTCATTTAGATGCTCTTGAGCACCCACGTTTTGAGGCAGAACAAAAAACTTTGGAAAAGATTGTCGCGACAGCATTTAACCAGCGTCGTAAAATGCTGCGCTCGTCTCTCAAAGATTGTTGTTTTGACATTAAATCGACTTTAGAGAAATCTGGTATTCAATCTACTAAAAGAGCAGAAGAAATTTCTCTAGAACAATTTTGCACTCTTGCTCGGGAAATTAAAGGCCAAGAGTAAACCTAGTATTGTAGGCTACTTTAAGCGATCGCTTGAGAAGGATTTTCAGACGTGGAGGCGTCGCCAGAGGACCCAGAATTTGCATCTTCAGAAGACGCATCACCCTCGGTAATTTTTACCTGTTTGCGACGACGTTTTGCTTGAGGTTTAGTTGAAGATTTAGATTTATCCGACTGTCGCGCTTCAATTGCCAATGTTTTGGTTTCTGGAGTGTCGACTAACCCTAGTCCATGATCTGTAATAGGCATTGATTGGACTTCCGGTTGGTCACTTTGGGATAAATCGCTCACAAATGAATCATCAGGCTCTGCAGTAACCTGAGCAACTGCTTGGCGCTCTGACCGATCGCGATCTCTTTCGGCCTGCCGCTCTTTATTTTCCCGCTCAGCGACTTCTCGGCGCGCCTCCTGCTCACGAGTCGCTTCGCCCAACATACGCTGATAGTGTTCTGCATGCTGTTGAAAATTTTCTGCGGCAACTCGGTCATTACTTAGCTGCGCATCTCGACCCAGTTGATTGTACTTTTCAATAATTTGTTGAGGGGTACCCCTCACTTTCCCTTCCGGACCGGAGCTATCAAAAACTCTGTTCAGAACATTTCCTACAGAACGATTACGGTTTTGCTTTGACCGCGAACGGGATTTAGAAGATCTCATTATTTGCTATCCAGCTTTAAATATTAAAGGTTTAATCGCCTATCTTTCTTTTCTATCCACTTAAAAACACTGGGATGCTAGTGGAGTTGCAAATAGATTATACTTAGGCGCCAGTTTGCAACATATGTACAATACTCTATTACGTTACGGTTTTTCAAGAGGAATTCATCAGTTTATCATTAATATGCGCATTTTTTATAATTTTTTTGCATTTGAAAAAGTAAATGTTAATTCCGTACGCATGAGACTACTCTATCATATCCATCTAAATCTTTATGTGTCTCAATCTCTTTAAAGCCACTTAAATTTAAAATTTGTTTTAGTTTAGCGCCCTGAAAACTTCCTATTTCTAGTATCAATCGTCCACCAACTTCAAGATAGTTATAGGCGTCTCTTGCAATTTGGCGATGAGCAATTAGTCCGTCTTTTCCTGGGCTTAGTGAAATTAAAGGATCAAAAGTTTTTACATCTTTTTCTAATTTCTCAATCTCATCCTCCCCGATATAAGGAGGGTTCGAGATAATAAGATCAAAAGTAGACGAAATATTTTTGAACCAATCACGCTCTCTTAAATCAAGCCTCTCAATTACCTTGTGAGACACTGCATTTCTTTTTGCCACCTTTAATGCATCAGGGGAGATATCTGTTGCAATTGCGTGTGCCTCAGGCCACTCACAGAGTAATGTAACGGCAATATTGCCTGTACCAGTCCCCAAATCAAGAAACTTTTTAGCAGGTTGTCTAAGCGCTAATGCAATCAACGTCTCCGTATCACCCCGTGGGTCTAATACATATTTATTGATCTCAAATTGACGCCCCCAAAATAATCGGTTGCCAATTATTCTTGAAATAGGCATCCTTTCACAGCGCTTCCTGATCAGCGGCAAAAGAATCTCTTGCTGGAGCACGGTGACTTCCATATTGGCCTCAATGGTAACTTGATCTGGTTCTATACCCACAGCAAATGCACATAATGCACGTGCATCTCGCGCAGAATATTCAATACCACAGCTTCGTAGACTTCGCGAGGTTTGTGCAAAAACTTCTCTTAGAATCATGTGTTTAGCTGAGCCAGTAGGCTGGCCTTTGCGTCCGCCGTCAGAGCGTCAATCATCTCATCCAGGTCCCCCTGCATAATCTGTTCAAGTTTGTATAGAGTAAGATTAATCCGATGATCCGACACGCGGCCCTGTGGAAAGTTATAGGTTCTTATCCGTTCGGAACGATCGCCTGAGCCAACTTGAGATTTACGATCTGCGGATCTCTCGTCGTCAATCCGCTGACGCTCTAAATCGAAAAGCCGAGCCATTAATACCTGCATTGCAATGTCACGATTGCGATGTTGTGACTTCTCAGAACTGGTCACAACAATACCGCTTGGAAGATGAGTAATACGTACAGCTGAGTCTGTGGTATTAACGTGCTGTCCACCTGCGCCAGAACTACGCATTGTATCAATCCGTAGATCATTTTGATCTATTTGAATATCAACATCTTTAGCTTCAGGTAAAACTGCAACTGTTGCAGCGGATGTATGAATACGTCCACCACTTTCAGTTTCTGGCACCCGTTGGACTCGATGCACGCCGCTTTCATACTTCATTCGTGCGAACACTCCGCAACCTTTTATATGAGCAACCACCTCTTTGATTCCACCAATCTCGGTCTGTTGCTGTTCGATGATTTCAAAACTCCAAGAGTTTTTTTCTGAATACCGCTGATACATTCTCAGTAGATCGCCAGCAAATAATGCTGCTTCCTCACCCCCCGTTCCAGGCCGAATTTCGAGGATCGCGGGTCTGGCATCAGCCGCATCTTTAGGTAATAATGAAAGCTGTAAAGCTCCCTCAACTTCAGGCAATTTTAATTTAAGCTGTGGCAATTCTTCTTCTGCTAAATCTCGCATATCTGGATCTTTAAGCATTTCTTTTGCATCATCAATTTGGCTCAGAATTGCGCGGAACTCATCTATCTGAGCAATCACAGGCTTAAGCTCTGAATACTCTCGGGCCAAACGCACAATTTCATCGCCGGAAGCGCCGTCGTTCATTTTAGCTTCAAGGAATTGAAACCGTTGCTGAATTTGCTCAAGCTTGTCTAAAGGTATCATGGGTTCGATCTGATAGATTCATTAGGCTGGGTCAAGGGTCAGTTCTATGTTTTACTTATTACACTCTGTAATATCGTTATATCAGAGACACTTCTTAACCCAAATTATGATTTTCCGTAGGCCCACAAGCAAATGAGTTCAACCGCTGCATGCGCCGCTGCCACTGCAGTTGAACCGGTTGGATCAAAGGGCGGTGAAACTTCGACAACATCGCCGCCAACCATATTAATTCCAGCCAAGTCACGGAGAATAATCGCCGCTTGTCCAGAAGACAAACCGCCCCAAACCGGCGTGCCGGTGCCTGGCGCGAACGCAGGGTCCAGACAATCAATGTCAAAACTGACGTAGGTTTGGGCAGAACCAAGAATGGATTTGATTTTTTTTGCAACTGCAACAGGTCCTTTTTCATGTACTTCACGGGCATCTATAGTATTTACGCCAAGTGTATCAGAGTTTGTAGTTCGAATACCGACTTGAACAGAACATTTAGGATCAATCAGTCCCATTTGCACCGCTTTATAAAACATTGTACCATGATCTACACGCTCCATATTGTCGTCCGGCCAAGTGTCTGAGTGTGCATCGAATTGTAAAAGTGAAAGAGGTCCATATTTATCCGCATAGGCTTGCAGAATTGGGAATGAGATGTAGTGATCCCCCCCCAATGTTACGGTCTCCACGTCTGCTGCCAAAATAGTCGCAATATGCGCTTTCAATACTTTTGGAAATGCCGATATATTTGCGTAGTCAAAAGCTACATCACCATAATCTATAATCGCATGATCTGAGAAGGGATCAATATCCCATCCATAGGGCGGATCAAAAGTCTGCAGTGTGCTGGCTTCGCGTATCGCGCGCGGTCCCAAACGTGTGCCAGGCCTGTTTGTCACCGCTTGGTCAAATGGAACACCTGTAACGGCCAACTCAACGCCAGTCAGGTCTTTAGTGTATCTGCGCCGCATAAATGAATTAGCACCAGCAAACGCATTTTCAAAACTTAAGCCCTTGAGATCGCTTCTGGTGAAAGCGTGATCAATTTGTGTTTTAGCTTTGTGAAGTGACATTTTAAATCTAAGTCCAATGCTTATTTTTGAGTTTTATGTTCAGAGTGGTTGGGCCGTCTCAACAAGACGCGCAAAAAACGAAGAGCCGTACGGAGATGCTTCATCGTTAAAGTCGTAATTTGGGTTATGAAGACCAGCAGCCTCACCTATTCCTAGGAAAAGGTATGCCCCAGGCCGCTCTTCGAGCATGTATGAAAAATCCTCCGCTCCCATTTCTATACCACGCTGACCGTCAGTATGATCTTCACCAACAATCCCTTTGGCCACACCAATCGCAAAATCGGCATTATCAGGATTGTTAATTGTTGGTGGATAACCGTCTTCATATCTTAGTGTCGCCTCAACGCCAAAACTGACAGAATGACCAGCAACAATTTCAGACATACGTTTGCGCACTAAAGCCTTAATGTTTTTGTCAAATGTTCTAACAGTCCCATTAATATAAGCTGTATCGGGAATAATATTATCAATTGTTCCAGTATGGATTTGGGTCACCGAAATCACAAGTTTGTCAGTTGCGCTAGCATTGCGCGATACTATTGATTGAAAGGCCTGTGCTATTGCTACGGCTGACATCACCGGATCGCGGGTTTCCTGAGGGTAGGCACCGTGTCCGCCATGTCCTTTTATATCAACATGAAAAACATCAGCGCCAGCCATCAATGCTCCCCTCGTGGTATAAAAATTACCCAACGTTTCTCCAGGAGTGTTGTGAATAGCATATACTTGTGAAATATCAAACCTATCCATTATGCCTTCTTGAACCATAATTTCTGCTCCACCGTGGTTTTCTTCGGCAGGTTGAAAGATTAGGGCTACGCGTCCAGAAAAGTTACGCGTTTCTGCCAAATACTTTGCTGCCCCTAAAAGCATCGTAGTGTGGCCGTCGTGTCCACACGCATGCATTAGACCTGAACGTTCAGAGGACCACTCAACACCACTAGTCTCTTGTAAAGGCAAAGCATCCATATCCGCACGTAAACCAATTGTTGGGCCCTCTGCCCTACCTTCAATAATTGCGATAAGTCCAGATGTAGCAATCCCGGTATGAATATCCGCGATCCCAAACTCTTTCAGCTTTGCAACAACAAATTCAGCCGTTTGATGACATTCTAAACCAAGTTCTGGGTTGCGATGGATATGTTGGCGCCACTGTGCCATTTCTTCACTGAATCCTGCTATGCGATTAATTAAAGGCATGATACGTTCTTTCATCTTTAAACTGCTTGTATCACACCCTAAGTTCTGGAGGCTTGCAATGGGTTATAATGAAAAACTCATAAATGATGAACAGGGAGGCATGGCGCGGCTTTTAGAAGTCATGCGAGCACTGCGAGATCCCGAAAAAGGATGTTCTTGGGATATTGAACAGGACTTTGCCTCAATCGCCCCCTACACAATTGAGGAAGCTTACGAAGTTGCAGATGCAATTGAGCGTAAGGACTGGTCTGAATTAAAAAATGAGCTTGGTGATCTTCTATTGCAAACGGTTTACCATACACAAATAGCAAGCGAAGCTGCACTGTTCACATTCGACGATGTAGCCAATTCGATCAGTGACAAAATGGTTGCTCGTCACCCACATGTTTTTGGCGCCGAAAGCCGAGATAAGTCAACAGAGCAACAAACAGCAGACTGGGAAAGCATCAAAGCCAAAGAACGGGCTATGAGGGCAAAGCAAGGAGTTCTAGAAGATGTCGCCCTTGCATTGCCGGCTCTGATGCGTGCTGCCAAATTACAAACGCGTGCGGCGCGCGTCGGGTTTGACTGGCCAAATATTTCGCAAGTTTTGGACAAAATCCAAGAAGAAACCCAAGAGCTTATTGAAGCAAAGCAAACTCTGGATCAGAATAAAGTTGTCGAAGAGTATGGCGATTTACTATTTGTTTTTGTTAACTTAGGACGCCATTTAAAAGTAAACGCTGAAGAGGCCCTTCGCGCCGCAAATACGAAGTTTACCAGACGCTTTCAGTATATTGAAGATGAATTGGCCAAACAGGGCCTCTCACCTGAGCAGTCCAATTTAAACGACATGGATAAGTTATGGAATGATGTCAAAGAAGTCGAACGCAACGGGGCCAAATAAAACAGAGCCAAGCAATTCAGGCGCGTAACAGCTTGTTAAGAAAAATCACTGGAACAAGCCCAACCACGATGATAATCAGTGCCGGTAATGAAGCTTGATCCATAAGCTCATCATGGGCAAACTGGTAGGAGTAGGTAGCCAGTGTCTCAAAATTGAACGGACGCAGCAGCAGCGTCATGGGAAGTTCTTTCATAATGTCAACAAACGCAAGCACAGCACCAGCAATAATTGATTTTTGAATGAGTGGGATTGTTACACGGAGCGTTGTTTGTTGTGCATTCAGCCCAAGGGAACGACTGCAACTAATTAAATTTAGGGGTATTTTAGTTAGGCCTGACGACACTGCTCCATAGCCAACTGCTTGGAATCTGACAAGATAAGCAAAGAATAGGGCGAACAGAGTTCCGCTCAGATGTATGTTCGTCCAACCCAAAAGCTGGTCAGTGGTTCCCAAGCAAGACAACACGCCGATTGCCAGCATTGTTCCAGGAAAAGCATAACCGGCAGCAGACAGGTTCCCCGCTATTCGAATAGATCTACTAGCATTTACTTTGGCACTACTTGCGATCGTTATCGCGCTGAGCATTATAATAAATGCACCGATAACAGAGACGTAGACGCTGTTTTGCAGCACACTCCAGACCCCTTTAAACGCGGCCATATCTGCCGTGAGTAGCACATTCCACAGTAGGATTCCAACAGGTATCAAAAAACCGAAACAGATTGGAATAAAACAAATTAAAACGCAGAAAAAACTCTTTATGCCTTTCAGAGGTTTAGCATATTGGATTGCCTGTCGTCGACTTGTATCGTTAAATTGCTTTGAACCACGCGAATAAAGTTCTGTAAATAAAATAATGATTATAAATGCGAAAGTGACTGTCGCAATTTGTGCAGCACCGGTAATACTGTCCATTCCAATCCAAACATTAAAAATACCCAACGTCAATGTTTCGAGTGCAAAAAATTCTACTGTGCCAAAGTCTGAAACAACCTCCATGGAGACTAATGCGAGGCCTGCAAAAATCGCTGGACGCGCAAGCGGTAAGGCAATATTCCAAAACACATTGCGATTTGATAACGTAGCTACTTCGTAAAAATTTTCTGGTATATGACGAAACGCTGTTCGAGCTAAGAGATAGATATAGGGGTAAAGTACAGACGAGAGAACAAAAATCGCCCCTCCAAGGGATCTTATCTCTGGAAAGAAATAATCTCTAGCGCTTTGCCATCCCATAAATTCACGCAAAGCCCCCTGAACGGGCCCGGCATATTCGAAGAAATCTGTGTAAGCGTATGCAACAAGATATGCGGGACATGCAATTGGCAATAATATAATAAAATCCAGCCAATTCGAAAACCTAAACCGGTATGCCGCTATAATCCAGGCACACGCAATACCAAGTAGTAGTGAGACACACCCTACTCCAATCATAAGTAATAATGTTGTAGATATATATTTTCCTAAGACTGACCTTACAAGATGAGGCCATAGCCCTTCACTATCCCCAAAACTTAGGATGATCAATGCCAACACTGGACTTACTAAAATAAAGGCCAGCACAAAAACACCGGCCTTTCCGAAATCTAAAACTTGAAGATTAAAAGTCATTCAATTACCAACCGACGCGATCAATCATCATCTGTGCTTGTCTGGAAAGCTCTGCGATACGCTGGATTGGTAATTGGTCTTCTTTAAATTGACCCCAACTTTTGAGCTCTTCTGTTGGACGAACCTTTGGGTTTACCGGATATTCAAAATTTATCTCTCCATAAAGTTGTTGAGAAGCTGGATCACTTAAAAACTCTAATAGAGCCACTGCATTAGCTTTGTTTTTGGAATGGAGCGCGACACCACCACCGGAGATATTTACATGCGCCCCCCGCTCAGTGGTGCCCTGATTAGGAAAGGTAAGGTTCATTGCTTTGGCCCAAGCACGCTGGTTTTCATCGTCTGAAAATTTTAGTTTGCCATAATAATAATTATTTATAATACCAACATCACAAACGCCTTCGTAGATCGCTTTGACCTGCGCCCGATCGTTACCTTGAGGTCGGCGGGCAAAGTTACTTACCAAGCCAACAGCCCACTCCTCAGCTCTTTCTGCACCATGATGCGCAATGACAGACGCCATTAAGGCGCGATTGTATACATGACTTCCTGGGCGAGAACAAATTCTACCTTTCCATTTTGGATCAGCAAGATCCTCTATAGTCTTGATTTCATTTTGTTTAACACGATCCTTAGCAGTTACAATTATTCTTGAACGTTTTGACAAAGCAAACCAAGTGTTGTCAGCAGCCCGCATGTGCGACGGCACATTTTCCAACATTTTGTCCGATTTTACCTCGGCCAATAAGCCGAGATCGCGATAGATATAAAGGCGCCCAATATCAACTGTCAAAACCACATCTGCAGGGCTATTTTTTCCTTCAGAACGTAGCCGCTGTGCTAGACCCTTCGATGAATAAAGAACATTAGTTTTTATGCCAGTTGTCTGAGTAAAAGCGTCTAAGAATGGTTGGATAAGAAATGGCTGCCGGTGGGAATAAACATTTAATTCTGTCGCTAACGCGGTATTGAGTGACGATACTACCATCGCGATTAATCCGAAAATTATTTTATTTATGTTCATTACTTTTGTCCTTGCACTGTACTGATATCTTCAAGCATTATCTCTGCGCTTTACTTTCTGTGTGATTTTCAATCTAAAATTTACTATCGTCCATAAAAATTCTTTCATGGCTTCACCCATATCGACGATAGGCAATATATAAAGACTATATATTGATTGATGGTCATTAACGTCCTCTGTTTTAACGCCCAAAACAAGACTGTCGGTATCTATGGAATGGTGCAGCGATCCAAAAACCCAGTCCCAAACAGCCAAAGTAGCTCCAAAGTTTTTATCATAGTGTTCTTCTGCGATTGAATGATGAAGCTGATGTTGTGCTGGCGAGATAAGAATATATTCTAACCAACTCCAGTATTGAATTCCAATATGAGAGTGCCTCAAATTCGATCCGCAGACGTTAAAAGCAAAAACAAGAACGTTTGCTCCCAACACAGTCACGAGGCTTACACTACTTCCAAAAAAATAAAAGAAGAATGATATTGCTAGCCCTTGTGTAAAAGCACTACGAAGTGAAAACACTATTCCCTCTAAAGGATGTGTTCTAAAAATGGTGATTGGTGTTAGCTGTTCTGCAGTATGATGAACTTTGTGCAAAGCCCACAATATAGGAAACTTGTGCATCCATCGATGAACAATATATTTTGTGAAATCATCCAACAAAAAAACAGTGCTTGTGTAGGTGATTACGACGAATGATTTAGAAACCGCATACCCTGACGCAGGCGAAAGCCACTCAATTTTTAAAAGTTGGTTAAATAGAAAGGTTGCGACGATTATTTGTGTTAATAGAAGCGGCGAAATAAAGAAAGTGAACATCCGATTTATAAAATAGACTTTCAAATCTGATTTTGACGAAGTCGAAAAAAATACTTTTTTATCAAAAATTTTTGAAAATGCCTGAGCTATGGATAATTTTTTAAAAAATTTCAGCCAAAATAACGCGATAGCAAACGCACAAAGTAAGTACCCTAAATATATTCGTTTTCTCGGATCAAGAAATAGTTCTATGAAACTTATCCCAAAATCCTGAATTACCATTCATCCATCCTCAGGCTTCGCTTCGAGAAGCCGACCCCATAATATAAGTTGTCGGCTTCCTGATTAAATTCAGTCGTTTTCAGCGCTATCAGAATCGCCCATTTGATCTGCTAAAGCGGACATTTGATCAAGCTGATTATTATTTTGGGCAGCCACACCAAACTGCTCAATCATAAGCTTTTGTATCTTAAGCATATGCAGTTGATACTCCTCCCATGATTTAGCTTCATCTTTGATATAGTTGCCTTGAGAGTCCATGCCTGTAACTTGGGAAGCATTCATAGTAACTGGTCCAAATCCGGTAAGTCTATTGAGCCGGACCGCTGTTTCGCCAAGATTCGTATTACCTGTTTGCAATGCTAGCGCGAAACCCTTGAGCTCTCCCCAATGCTTTCCATACTTTGCAAATGTTTTAGCTGTATCCGTTCCCGCTGCCATTTCTTCTTTCAGTGCGTTTATGTCTTTATATACACTGCCAGCATACTTAAATACGGCTTCAGCTATAATTTTTTGCCAGTTTTCGCCGATAACACCTGCTAAGGCGACTAATTCAGCTCTTTCTGCGTCGGAAAGGTTTTCACCGGCAGCATTAGTAATCACCATGCGTCCGTCTATGAACGCTTTTGTAATTGTATTGAAGTAATTAGTCTTTCCGCCTTTATCAAAAGCTGACCCGTAGTAAGCATGACCAAAGTTATATTCAGATTTCAAATCCACCATGCCATCTCCATTGGCATCGGCAGCATCTAAGTCTTTCATCTTTGCTATATCGTAGTTCTGCTTGGATGTAAGATTAAGTGAGTGTGCAGCAGCTCCCCAGTAACCAAAGGCCTCATCCCAGCTGTGTTCTTTACCAGTATAATGAACCCCGTCTTTGTAAGGCTTGCTATTGGGCTTACTATCAGCTGCTAACTTACCGGCCAAGTAATTATTCACTGCTTGATTATAAGAAACTGCTCCCATTGTAAACTTAGAGATCAGTTGGGGATAGTTATAGCCTGTGCTAGGATCAAACCCACCCTTTGTTTGTGCAGCGTGCTTAATCATTGAAGTTATCACTTCAGGGCCAGTCATTTGTCCAGGCCAACCATTGATCATCCCTTTATAAGTTTTACCTGAAAGGTTTTTCCCAGACGATATCTCATTTAAGGTCTCCTGTTTAAAGTTAAAGACACCCTTATCAGCAGGAGCAATTATCGCCTTATTCTTTTTTGAACCGGCATAGTACGCCATCATTTCAGCTTCCATACTGGCAGCGTTTCCCCCACCATCACCTTTACCAGCTAATTTTTTAATGCTGTCGTGCAAAACGTGACGGGCAATTTGGCCAGTATAGGATACTGAGTTCGTTTTCGATCCAGTGTAACCTTTCAATGTTACAGGAAACGGACCGTATGTTGACATTGCATGCCCATCGGCAGAAGTAATATCAGCTAGGCTTAAGGCTCCCAATAAGCTTGCCACTGCCATCGGCGCAGTTAGTTTACGTGGAAGATATGACATCAAGATTTACCTTTATATTTATTGAAGTTAAAAAGACTACTGTTAGCTGGGTTATAATGAACCCCTAAAAGCTTGACTCTTTTAATCAGCTTTAGAAGGAATGTCAATTCCGATAATTTCACTCAGGATGTGATTGATTATGTATTTGCAATTAAAAAAATAATTTCTATTGCCGCTGACAAAAAATTTCGTATTGCTATCCGAAAATAGACAGAAACTACAAAAAACTGACAATTAAAAATTAAACGGAATATGCTAAATGCCAGCTAAAAAAATAATAATTGATACAGACCCAGGTCAAGATGACGCAATTGCAATATTACTGGCTTTGGGAAGTCCAGATGAAATAGAACTTTTAGGTATTACAACCGTTGCTGGCAATGTTCCATTGAAGTTGACACAGAAGAATGCCTGTATCATTTGCGAGTTGGCTGGTAGACCAGAAACCCTTGTATTTGCTGGCTGTGATCGGCCTTTGAGCAGACCTCTTGTGACCGCGGAACACGTGCATGGGAAAACGGGACTTGATGGACCAACGCTTCCAAATCCCCAAATGGAAATAAAGAAACAGCATGGCGTTGATTTCATAATTGAGACGCTGCGTACAGAACCTTCTGGCACTGTAACATTGTGTCCACTCGGACCGCTGACAAATATTGCCACAGCTTTAGAAAAGGCCCCCGATATTATCAACAGGATCGCTGAAATAGTACTTATGGGAGGGGCTTACTTTGAAGTGGGTAATATCACCCCTACGGCTGAATTTAACATTTACGTCGATCCTGAAGCAGCTGATATTGTGTTTAAATCGGGAATAAAAATTGTTGTCATGCCTTTAGATGTCACCCATAAAGTTCTTGTAACAAGACCGCGCAACGATGCGTTCCGCAAAATAGGGAGCTCTGTTGGTGTCGCAACCGCAGAGATGACAGATTTTTTTGAGCGCTTTGACAAAGACAAATATGGAACGGCAGGCGCACCATTACATGATCCCTGTGTGATCGCTTATTTAATAAAGCCAGAACTCTTTGGTGGGAGGTATATAAACGTAATGATCGAAAAGACCTCAGATCTCACGCTTGGGATGACTGTTGCAGATTGGTGGGGCGTCACAAATAGGCCTGCCAACGCAACTTTTATAAATGACGTGGATGCTCCGGCGTTTTTTGATCTCCTTACTGAGCGTTTGTCGCGACTATGACGTCCATTTCTCTTACATCGTAGAGCACATCGCAAGGCTTGAGCCGATGGTTGCGCGCTTCATTAAACCAAAGTTGTCACGCATACGAAAACCGTAGGATAGACGGGCTTGAACCTCTATTATCAGGAAACCTGCACGGAGTGGTGCACAGCATTGGTAGTCAGTTGGTGCCGATGGGCTATATTGCCATCACGTTAAAGTGATATATTGAGCTTGGTGTCCTCGAAGGAATAATCGATGAATTTTTTATTAGTGACAAAGTGCTCGGTCGCAGTATTGAGACACGGACGTTCGTAAAATTATTAGAAACATTTTTAATTTTACAATCTTGTGATTATCTCTGTGTAATAGCAATCCAAGCACTCAAGTTACTCATTTTATGGACCAGTTGGTTTCCAGGTCAGGCAGAATTATAAATTCATGACGCTAAAACTTGCACTTGATAACTAGTGTTAGTTGTTACCTGCAAACTGGATGATCACTGGAAAATACAAACATGAAAACGTTACAGAAATGACCAAAATTTGATGCTGGTCAATAATTTTTGAGTAATCTAATTTTTTACTTAGATCTTTTCATTTGTCAAATTCCTGTTTACGTTCACTATGACAATAGTTTCAAATTAAAGGGTGCAGAGGAGGCACGCAGCTCTACCTAAAATGACACTCAGCATTCCATTTGATAACACTTACGCAAACCTGCCGACCAATTTTTATAGCAAGCTTACAGCTAAAACGGTCAGTGACCCCAGTTTAATTGCATATAACAGTCCGTTAGCGATAGAACTTGGAATAACGGGTGGCAATGACCGAGAACTGACTGAGATTTTTAGCGGTAATAAAATCGCAATTGGGTCTGATCCACTTGCGCAACTTTATTCTGGGCATCAGTTTGGGCAGTATAATCCCCAGTTGGGCGATGGCAGAGCACTGCTTTTAGGCGAAACGATTGGATCCGACGGATTGCGTCGCGATATCCAGCTAAAAGGATCTGGCCCCACCCCCTATTCACGTTCAGGTGACGGTCGAGCCTGGCTTGGGCCCATTTTGCGAGAATACGTCGTGTCTGAGGCAATGCATGCTCTGGGAATTCCGACCACGAGAGCCCTTGCGGCAGTTTTAAGCGGCGAAACTGTGCTGCGCGAAAAACTGTTTCCAGGGGCTATTTTGACGCGCGTCGCTTCGAGCCACATTCGCATTGGCACATTCCAAGTATACGCCGCCCAGCGGGACTGGAGCTCACTTAAAACATTGCTTGATTACGCTATTGCGCGGCATTATCCGCATGTAGAGGGTCCGCTGGGATTTCTGGAGGCAGTCATAAAGTCCCAAGCAGCTTTGATCCCAAAATGGATGGGTGTTGGTTTTATTCATGGTGTTATGAACACAGATAACTGCCAAGTTGCTGGTGAGACAATTGACTATGGACCCTGTGCGTTCATGGACCGCTATAACCCCATGCAGGTCTATTCCTCAATCGATAGAATGGGCCGTTACGCCTATAGCACACAACCAGATATTATAGTGTGGAATATGGCTCAGCTAGCAACGGCCCTCGTTCCTCTTATGCCAGATGGCGATGAGGCAGTTGAAGCGTTTACCAAAGCTATTCACGCCATGCCAAGACTAATAAATCAAAATTGGCGAACAATTTTTGCAGCAAAGATAGGCATAAGCGCCGTTCATCCAGAAGATGAAAGGCTAATAAACGCTCTTTTGACACTTATGACAGACGGACAAGCCGATTTTACCAATACATTTGCGGATTTAGGCTCAACATCTGCGCGGGAGCAATTTATCGAACCAAAAAAATACGATATGTGGGAAATTGAGTGGCAAAAGAGAATTGCGACCGAAAAAGATCCACATACCTTAATGGCAAAGTCCAACCCAGTTCTCGTTCCACGCAATCATAGGATCGAAGAAATTATTTTAGCAGCCTTAATGGGAGATTATGCACCCTTCCAAAGATTACAAATAGCTTTAAACGCGCCGTTTGAGAAAAATTCAGAATTTTCAGATTTGCGCCGGCCACCGAGTGTTGCGCAGGAAGTAAAAGCAACATTTTGTGGTACTTAATTGTCAGATTAAGGACAAATAACGTTTAAATATCCATTATGTGATATGTTTAATGTGGATCTATTCTATGCTGACCTTAAAATAAACAATTTTTTCCTTAAATCCC
>CAJWEI010000048.1 GCA_913031285.1 uncultured Alphaproteobacteria bacterium
GAACCACCGACACGAGGATTTTCAGTCCACTGCTCTACCCCTGAGCTACCCGGGCGTCCAGACGAAATAAACGCCAGTAAATAGGTTCTAGAACTTGGAGCTCAGACTGTCCAGTGGGTTTTCAAGAAATCTATTATTAAAACCGACTATTGATTAGTTTTTGTCAATGTATCCAAAAATCTTGATCTAGCCGGCGGTAAATGGTTTATGCCAAGGCTCTGGCAAGCGTGATTTTTAAAAAAATACCCTGAAACTTCAAGAGCCTGCGGTAGATCCGCTGGATATTTGTTGTCTTGCCCAAGCATAACTGGAAACAGAGGTAAAAGCCTGTCAGCCCATTTTCCAGCTCCACTTCGTGAGACAGCACGCCCCGTTTTGGGTGAGATGAAAATAAGATCATCCGTTTGTCCTGTCACAGCGCAGGCCGATAAATCTAGACCAAAACCTAATATCTCCAAAAGGCCAAGCTCCCAACGCAAATAGGCCGCTGGCCATACCTCGGCATGCTCTAACAAATCTAAAAGCTGTTCAGTCGCATAAAAGAGGGGTGCATTAGTTTCTCTCTCTGGTAGAAACGCCAGTAGCATCCCAGTGACAGCGCCTAAACCAGACAAAGCACGTCGATCGGACATGACCATAGCGCTGCGGCTACGTATAAGATCCACTTGGAAGGTTCCTAAATGCTCTTGCAGGCGCGCTTTCCACATTAAATCTAGCTGTGCACCTGGCTGTAATGCTGCCGCAAACTTGCGCGATTTTCCACCGCGCACAACTCCGCTATGGCGCCCCAAAGACGGAGTTAAAACATCGAGAATGACAGATGCTTCACCATGCTGTCGAGCTGAAAGTAAAATACCTTGGTCTCGCCATTCCATAGGCTAAGTTATAGCTATATATACTCGCTGTCAGCAAGTATTTCCTTAACAAAAACACCATTTATTAAGGGTCACCCTGCCCTTTTAACTGCAGCCTAGAGCATACTATCTAAGAAATTCCGGCCTTCCAAATCTTCAACTTCTAAAACCCAGAGGTCTGGATCAAATCCCAATTTCTTTTTGACCGATAAATCTGTATCTTCTTCGCTACCAATGAAAGTACAATTCCAGAGCCGACGTCCCATCTGCAGATTATATTCTCGCTGAAACAGCTGAGCTGCCCCGTCAAGAGTAGATATTTTGATCAACAAATCACCTGCATCATCATCACCATGATGCACAACAAACCCACAAATACCCTCTAGGCTTAGCCTCTTAAGATAGGCTTTGACCCAAAACTCACTCTTCAGATTGCTCATGTATTTCCATCTTTGAAATCAAGGCCGATGGCAGAGTAACGCTGTGCATCTTCCAACCAGCCTTCGCGCACTTTAATCTTCAAGAACAAATGTACTTTTCGACCCAGAAACTCTTCAAGCTCTATCCGTGCCGCCATTGAAATCGCTTTGATTGTTTCACCTTTATTTCCCAGAACAATCCCTTTGTGACCGTCTCGCATTACATAAATGAACTGCTCTATGCGAGCACTGCCATCTTTCCTTTCTTGCCAGTCTTCCGTCTCCACGGTCAATTGATACGGAAGTTCTTGATGTAAACGCAGTGTCAGCTTTTCACGTGTAATCTCAGCCGCAATCATGCGCATTGGCAAATCTGCAATCTGGTCTTCGGGATAAAGCCATGGACCGGTCGGCAACTCCATAGCCAGCCACAACTTCAAATCTAGCACGCCGTGTCCGCGCTGTGCGGAAATCAAAAAGGTGTTTTGAAATTCAAAAAACCCATTAATTTCCTGCGTCATAGATAACAAAATCTCACTCTGAACCCTATCAATTTTGTTAATTGCTAATAGTACTGGTTTTGATTTATCTAGGTTCTCCAATTCTTGGATAATTTCTTTTACGCCAGCCGTAATACCGCGATGGGCTTCTATGAGTAAGACCACTATGTCCGCATCAGCAGCACCACCCCAAGCTGCGGCAACCATGGCCCGATCTAGCCTGCGTCTGGGTTTGAACACCCCAGGTGTATCAACAAACACAATCTGTGTCTCATTCTGCAACGCTACCCCGCGGATCCTGGCGCGGGTGGTTTGCACTTTGTGCGTCACAATCGATACTTTCACCCCAACCATTTGGTTCAAAAGAGTAGATTTACCCGCATTTGGTTCACCAATCAGTGCTACAAATCCACAACGGGTCATTTGGTATCCTTTATCTTTTTTAACAACGCAGTCGCAGCACCTTTTTCAGCCAGCCTCTTACTTCCAGCAATGGCGGAGCTGGTTAAACCATTTTTCAACTGCGCCTTTATTTCAAAAACTGGTTCATGATCTGCACCAGCACGCGAAATGAGGCTATAAAGAGGCGGGGGATATCCGCAACTTTGCGCCCATTCTTGCAGTTCTGTTTTAGGATCTCGTTCAAGTACCTTTATGTTCTTAATACGACTGTCCCACAGCTTTAAAACTACATCCCTTGCCTTTTCAAACCCACCATCTAGAAAGATAGCGGCGATTACGGCCTCTATGGCATCACCTAACAAAGCCGTTTTTCGCCGACCACCAGACAGCGTTTCTGATCTGCCAAGATTTAACACCGTTCCAAGTTCTATTTCTCGAGCAACTTCAGCGCAGCATTCCTTGCGCACTAACGAATTGTACCGCGGCGCTAATATACCTTCACTTGCATCTTTATCAGCAGAAAAGAGAGCGTCAGAAACAACGAGGCCCAGCACGCGGTCTCCTAAAAACTCTAGCCTTTGGTTATCTCGTCGTGTCTGGGTACTCGCTGAGGGATGTGTTACTGCCTCAACCAAAAACTCTGCATCGTCAAACTGATATCCGAGACGTTCCTGAAAATGAATGAGTTCAGTAGAAACTTTCACTAAACAGCCTTAAAAAAGCGATCTGAACGCCACGTCCAGAAATAAAACATTGACCTACCCGCAGAGGAAAACATTATGCGATCGGCTCGACCAACAATGTTTTCGTATTTAACAAACCCAACACCGGTTTGCCGACTGCGGTCAAAGACCTGAGGAAAGCGGCTATCGGTAGAATTATCTCTATTGTCGCCCACAAAAAAATAATGGCCAATGGGCACACTAAATATGCTTGTATTGTCACCTCGAGTTCCTTCGATAATGTTCAAGGTAGCGTAACTATCACCGCTTGGAAGCGTTTCAATTGAGCGTTCTTTTTCGCAAATACCACCATTTCCAACGGCTCCATTGGAACATCGCGGGCGGCGTCTGAGAGATCCTTGCGGCTCCATTTTTTCGCTAAAGACACCGTCGTCTTTGGTTTCCAGTCGCACACCATTCAGAATTAAATGTCCATTTTTCATTTGTAACTTATCACCGGGCACACCGACCAATCGCTTGATGTAATCAGCTCCAGTAACTGGATGGCGAAACACCACTACATCACCACGCTTGGGAGCGCCACCAAAAATGCGCGTATTGTTACCTTTTATAAATCCACACAGTCTGTCAGGAGTTATAGAGGTAAATGGTATGCTCGGACAAGACGCATATGAATAGCCATAGGCCATTTTATTTACAAAAATAAAGTCACCAATCAAAAGCGTTTGCTTCATAGAACCAGACGGAATCCAAAAAGGCTGAAAAAACAAAGTGCGAAAAACACCAGCAAGCAAAAGCGCAACAACAATCGTCTTTACGGTCTCGTAAAGCGAGTTTTCGTTTCTGGTTGTGTCGCGTGCCATATGTCTCTCCTGCTCAAACTCTGAGGCTAAATGGTCTTTTGTGCTTTCACTGTCAAGGCAGCAGCTGAGCCTCAATAATCACAAATGCCTGTGCCCAAGGATGATCGTCTGTCAATGATACATGGATTGTTGCTCTATATCCATTTGGGGTCATAGAAATAAGTCTCTCTTCTGCCCAACCAGTAACTGACATAACAGGCTGGCCCGTATTCAAGTTACTCACAGCCATATCTTTCCAGCTGATACCCATCCTTAGGCCCGTGCCTAAAGCCTTTGAACAAGCCTCTTTAGCTGCCCAGCGCTTGGCATACGTCGCAGCGACATCTTTTCGACGTTCTGATTTTCTTTGTTCTGTTTCGGTAAAAACGCGTTTTCGAAAGCGGTCACCATGTCGCTTAAACACACCAGATATTCGGTCAATATTTGCCAAATCTGTTCCTACACCGAGAATCATGAGACAGCACGCGCCTCATCCATGAGGCGTTGCATCTCTTTGATCGCGGGCCGCAACCCCCGAAAAACTGCCTCGCCAATCAAAAAATGTCCTATATTCAACTCCATTAATTCGCGCAATGCAGCAATTGGTTGAACACAAGCGTAAGTTAATCCATGGCCCGCGTGGACCTCAAGCCCAAGCGAATTTGCGTAAGACGTCATTTCTCCCAGTCGCTTAAGCTCAGCGTCGCGCTCTTCAAAGCGACCTGCTGCGTGGAGGTCACAATAAGCTCCAGTGTGAAGCTCGATGACCTGTGCCCCAATCCGGCTGGCTGCATCAACCTGTTTCTGATCGGCCGCTATAAAAATCGACACTCTGCTTCCAGCTTCACGCAATGGCGCAATGAAGTGTGCTAGATACTTCTCCTCTCTAGCCACTTCAAGACCGCCTTCAGTGGTTCTTTCCTCTCGCTTCTCAGGAACAACACAAATCGCATGGGGTTTATGGCGCAGAGCAATCTTTTGCATTTCTTCAGTGGCCGCCATTTCAAAATTTAGAGGCACTTCTAGCATATCCACCAGACGCTCAATATCCTGATCCGAGATATGGCGGCGATCTTCTCGCAAATGCGCTGTGATACCATCTGCTCCTGCCTCTTCTGCAATTTTAGCGGCGCGCACCGGATCAGGGTATTCCGATCCGCGTGCATTTCGCACCGTCGCTACATGGTCAATATTAACGCCCAAGCGCAATTTCTCCAAAATTTTCATTCTAAAATTCCTCTCGCATAAGGTTTCAAATTCCAAATACCTATGACTTGTCTTTATATATTTTAGACTTCTTTTTCTTCAGGGACAGCAACTTCTCCTTCAATGCGCCTTTTCGCCTCTTTTGATATGCCATAATTATCGGATGACTGATGTAATAAAAAATGAGCCCCGCTGTAAGACCAGGCAGGATACCACCAATCAAATATGGGAAGAAAGCTTCTTGATAAAAAATATAAAGATTGCTCCAGTCAGCGACATCGTCATTAAAAAAAGATTTTAGATTGTGTTTAAAATCATACCAAGCATCCAAAAATTTACCAAAAAACGAGCGGCCATCCGAGTAAACGCTTGGGGACCTGCCAAGGAGAAAATTACCTGTCTGCAGGCAGACAACGCCAATCGGAAAATAAGTCAGGGGATTACCAAAAAAAGTTCCCAGAAGGGCAGCCAGTACATTTGCGTTCAACAATTTCGCCAACAAAGCAGCAAATACAAAATGTAGGCCATAAAAAGGTGTAAAAGTGCAGAAAACGCCAATAAATATACCGCGTGCAATTCTCACCGGAGAATCTGGCAGCCGCTGAAGCCTGTGTTGGACATAATGAAAAGCGCGCGTCCATCCTCCCTTGGGCCAGAGAAAGTCCAGAGCAATTTTCAAAATTGGGCGTCTGTCGCGACGTTTAAACAATGGCTTCTCTTATCTCTTTAAAAGGTCATTTGCTCATTTACGCTAGGTTTCCCATGGCGTAAACGCTTAAGTGATGTTACTTGGACTTCCGCCTCCAGAACTGTTGTAAGAGCATGTAGATGTTCAATGTCTCGCAGTTCTGCAATAATATTCAAACGGTAAAAATCAGGGTTTCTTTCAATAAACTCCAGATCAGCAATATTACTTTTCAACTCGCCAATTAGCGTACAGATCCGTCCCAGAACTCCAGCGTCGTTTGAAATAGTCATGTCTAGAGTGACCGAATATATTGCTCCATGCGTTCCAGAATGCCAATGTAGATCCAGCCATAATTCATGTGTGTCTTCGTAACGTGCTAAACTATGACAATCGATCGCATGAACGGATACGCCTTGGCCCTGCGACACTATCCCAACTATGCGCTCACCGGGAAGCGCCTGACAGCACTGAGCGCGTTTAAAAGACTGCCCCGGCTGTAACCCGATTACTGCACGCCGGCTGTCAACTTCGGGCTGTTGTTCAGCTGTAAGCTCCGTATAGACGGAGTGTACAACATCTCGCGCCCTTAGTTCAGCATTTCCCAATCTGGCTAGCAATTCGTCCGTGTTGTGTATCCTGAGCTTCTTTGCGGCTGTCTCGAGCACTTTGTCAGTTGCTTTTTTACCCACATGTTCAAAAGCGGCCCTCGCAAGCTCCTGTCCCATAACGATATGCTTTTGGCGATTTGCTTCGCGCATAGCCCGCCTAATAGCAGCTTTTGCTTTGCCAGTTTCAGCCATCTGCAACCACGTGCCCTGCGGGTTTTGTCCCTGCGCCGTGATAATTTCTACAGACTGACCATTACGCAGGCGCGTCCACAGAGGGACTCTTAGCCCGTCAACCTTGGCTCCAACACAACGATTCCCAATCCGTGTGTGGATCATGTAAGCAAAATCAATAGGTGTTGCCCCTTTGGGTAATTTTATAACATCCCCTTTGGGTGAGAAACAAAAGACTTTATCAGAATACATTTCCAATTTTACGGCTTCCAGAAATGCGTCATGGTCATCTTCGCTTTCGAATTGTTCAATAAGGGAATGGATCCATTTGTATGGGTCCACTGTGAAGGGGTTTTCGCTTCGTTCACCGTCTCGGTAGGCCCAGTGAGCGGCAACGCCGCTTTCGGCGACATCATGCATCTGCTGAGTTCGCACCTGCACCTCGACCCTTTTGCCATCCCGACCGGACACACTAGTGTGAATAGAGCGATAGCCGTTAGATTTGGGTTGGCTAATGTAATCTTTAAAACGTCCCGGAACGGCTCTCCAGCGCCTGTGGATTACACCAAGCACCCTGTAACAGTCAGCTTCGCTTTCAGTAATAATGCGAAATCCGTAAATATCCGACAAGCGCGAAAATGCGAGTTCTTTTTCCTGCATTTTGCGCCAAATTGAATAAGGTTTTTTTGCCCTGCCAAAAACCTGTGCCTCAATACCATCAGCCTCTAGTTCTTGCATCATATCATTCGAAATGCGCTCAACAACATCACCTGTCTCTTTTTGTAACTTGATGAACCTGCGAATAATTGATGCCCGACCTTCCGGATTAAGCACTTTGAACGACAAGTCCTCAAGATCTTCTCGGATAGATTGCATCCCCATGCGCCCGGCAAGAGGTGCAAAAATGTCCATAGTTTCTTTCGCTTTTTCCATTTGCTTTAAAGCAGGCATGGACTTGATTGTTCGCATATTGTGCAATCGGTCAGCCAGCTTCACTAGGATCACGCGCACGTCCTGCGCCATAGCGATAAGTAATTTTCGGATATTCTCTGCTTCTTTCGTCTCGCTAGACGTAAGTTGCATATTGGTGAGTTTTGTAACCCCATCCACCAAATCGGCGATCTCAGAAGAGAACTGAGTGGCTATTTCCTTCTTGGTGGATCTTGTATCTTCTAGTGTATCGTGTAGCAGCGCTGTAACAATGCTCGCATCATCAAGTTTTTGCTCCGCCAATATCATAGCTACCGAATACGGATGCGAAAAATAAGGCTCACCAGACCGACGATATTGCCCATCATGCTTTTCCCGCCCATAATTGAAGGCCGAAAGAAGCAGTGATCGACTAGATTTTGGGTTATAACTTGCTACGCAATCGATAAGTTCTTGGGCATCGCTCATACGCTAAAAAACTTACTTTCTGTAGATCAGCCTTGACCTTGTGCCGCCATTAAAGCTCTAAGCAACTTTTCCTCGGACATATCGTCTTCTGCCGGCTTATCTGCTTCGCCACCCATTAATAGAGACATTGAGTCATCCTCAGGCTCGTCGACTTCTATTTGGGTTTGGTTTGACTCAATTAATCGCTCTCTTAAGGCGTCTGCCGACTGAGTCTCATCTGCAATTTCCCGTAAAGAAACCACGGGATTTTTGTCATTGTCGCGATCGACTGTAAGCGCGGAACCAGATGAAATCTCTCTTGCTCGGTGGGCTGCTAGCATCACCAATTCAAAACGATTTGGAACTTTATCAACACAATCTTCTACAGTCACTCGCGCCATGATTATCTCCAGATTCATTTAAGATGAACAAAAAATATCTGTTACCTGCAGGCGGCGCAAATTACAAGTACAAAACTACAATGATACCAATTCCTGGCGCAGGCGAGGTTCCAGGGAAAAAAACATTTGCTCAACGCTTTTATCCAACACTGGATGGCGCCAATCTGGCGCAATATCCATCAATGGACCAAGGACAAATGCTCTATCTTGAAGTCTTGGATGCGGAACAATCAATCGGTCTGGTGCAATTTGCATTTGCAGGTCCTGTGACATTCGTCGCCAATCATCATAAACTTGGAAATTTGGTAGAACTTTATTCCCGTATGCGAGTAAATCTAAATCCAATGTGCGTTTACCCCAGCGTTCGGGTCGCTGTCGATCTTTTTCTTCTTCAACAAAATGCAATACTTCCATAAGAGAGGGTGCATCCAGCTGACTGCTCACCATCACCGTCGCATTCACATAGTCCGAACCAGCACCCGTTGGAAAGCAGGGAGTCTTATAAAATCGGCTAATTCTTAAAACTGGTATATTAACCCTACACAATGCGTAAATGGATGATACCAAGATGTCAGAGGAGTTAAAATGACCCCACGGCTGATTACTTCCTAAACCAATCAGACACAATGTATTCTTTTGTGACATAATAGACCCCATTTATACTTTTCTACATCTTGATGCAAAGCAAAAGTGCGTTTACGAGGGTTCTTATTAACTCTATTAAATTTATCGCAATTTGATACACGAAACTTTATTTGAGAGGAAACTTAATGTTTTACAAAGATGAACGACTAGCTCTATTCATCGACGGATCGAATTTATATGCTGCTGCAAAATCGTTGGGATTTGACATTGACTACAAGCTTCTTAGAACTGAGTTTATGCGCCGTGGCAAAATGTTACGCGCATTTTACTATACAGCATTACTTGACAATGAAGAGTATTCGCCGATCCGCCCGCTTGTAGATTGGCTTAACTATAATGGCTTCACCATGGTCACAAAAACGGCAAAAGAATATACCGACAGTCAGGGGCGCCGCAAAGTCAAAGGCAATATGGACATTGAACTGACAGTGAATGCTATGGAACTAGCGCCACATGTTGATCACATCGTTATTTTTTCGGGAGACGGAGACTTTCGTCCGCTGATCGAAAGTCTTCAAAGGCAGGGTGTCCGCGTATCAGTTGTATCCACAATTAGAAGTCAACCGCCCATGATCGCCGATGAACTTCGCCGACAAGCAGATAATTTCATCGAGCTTGATGGCCTCAGAGAAGTTGTAGGACGTCCAGCACGCGAAGAATCTGACGTGGACGACGATTATCCAGTCCCACACGATAATTAGAAATTTAGCTTTATCGCCTTCAGCTTAGTCCCACATGGAGCTATTATATGTCTAAAAGCTCAATAAAACGTTCTTTAGGAATCAAGGAAGTTAAGATCTGTTAAGAAAAGTCAGAGCTGACGTTTTACGCGGCCATTTCATAAGAAGTAATTTGATGTCGTAAGTTTTGTAAGACCAAAGATGACTTTAATACAAATCGAAATCGATTTTTCTGCACTAATTAGTCCATAATTCAAAGTATTAAACATTTACCAGCTAAACGGGCGAAGTTATATTTTTAACTTAAGCGTGGAATTAAAAATGTCCTTGATCTTTGTAACGGTGATATCAAGTGCAATAATCCAAACAATAATTTTCATCTAATTTCGGAAAATCAATTTATTGTCTTACTTATCACACTCCAATCCATTGCATTTTAAATCAAAGTTTTGATCGTATGCGTGATAATATATAGGACAATACTCCTTAGAAGGCCCACATCAAATAGCGCTAAAGTTGGTAAGTTTGAGACATACTAAAACCGCCCATTATCCTACTAAGGAGCCTTGAATAAGAACTTGCCAGCCTCGTCTTGACTCATTGCTTTATCTATTTAGAAGGTGAGAAAGTCTTCAACAAATCTATCCATAAAAGAAAGCGCATGCGTCTAGTTAAATTGACAGGGCCCGTTCTTGCAAGTTAGACCGCTATTATTCAGAACATTGACATAATAACGTCCAGTTGAAAATGAAATCGAACAACGTCTTATTGGGACAAAGATTGCTAAAGAACAATTCCTGAGCGCCACAAGCGCAATCCTAAGTGTTGAGATAAAAAGACCAAACAGTATACTCAACAATTGTAATGTACCAACTTAGCAAAAGGTGTCCATATAGTTAAAATGACACTGATGTTTTTATAACAAAATTAAATTTTGATTATTCCAATCATTTCAAATAAAAATTAATTTTATCAGTTTACCATACTTTACAGCCAAACTAGGCTAAGCAAATAAGATACAAAACAAACTTTTTTCAAGGAGGACCAATGTCCTTAAATCCTCTGAAAATATACTTAGCGGCCCCGCGCGGTTTCTGTGCTGGTGTCGACAGAGCCATCCAGATCGTTGAAATGGCGTTAGAAAAATGGGGGTCGCCTGTTTATGTGCGCCATGAGATTGTACACAACAAATTTGTCGTCGATGGGCTCAAGGACAAGGGAGCTATTTTTGTAGACAAGCTTGAAGAATGTCCTGACGATCGACCAGTAATTTTTTCGGCACACGGCGTCCCAAAATCAGTGCCTAAAGCGGCAAGTGCTCGCAATCTAGTTTTTGTTGACGCAACATGCCCGCTCGTGAGCAAAGTACATATTGAGGCCGAGCGCCACTACGCAGCTGGATTGCAAATAATTATGATCGGCCACGAAGGACATCCAGAAACTATTGGGACAATGGGGCAAGTACCGGAGGGTGGAGTACTATTGGTAGAGACAGTTAAAGACGTGGCCAAAATACTCCCTCGAGATCCCGACAAGCTAGCCTTTGTAACTCAGACGACACTTTCAATTGATGACACGGCGGATATCGTCGCAGCTCTCCAAAAAAAATTCCCAGCCATTGTTGGCCCACACAAAGAAGATATTTGCTATGCAACTACTAATAGGCAAGTGGCAGTTAAAGAAATAGCTCCCAAAGTTGATGGCTTATTGGTAGTTGGCGCACCAAATTCATCTAATTCTAAACGGCTGGTTGAAGTTGCATCAAAGGCTGGCTGCAATTACGCTCAATTGGTGCAACGAGCCTCAGAAATTGACTGGCGATCGCTTGAAAATTCAAGATCCATAGGAATAACGGCAGGGGCATCAGCGCCCGAGTTTTTAGTAAATGAAGTGATCGATTCGTTTCGAGAACGCTATGAAGTGTCAATAGAAACCATCAAAACGGCTCAAGAAAACGTGAATTTCAAAGTTCCAAAAATCTTGAGAGTCGGAAGCTAGCGACTTAGGGTCTACCCATTCAAGTTGCAAAAGATTATACGTGAAGTCCTGATCAACCCAAATGCAGAGGTATATGCGATGCGATCAATTCCCAAAGCGCCGCTTTATCTTGGACTGACCGGTCTTCTGCCTTTTCTCTGGGGCGTCTTAACACTTTTCAATGAAAACTTGGCACTATGGGCCAACTCAGTGATCGGACCACGCTTTGTAGGTCCCTTTATCCAGCTTTTTTACGGAGTTATCATTTTATCGTTTATGTCCGGAGTTCTTTGGGGGTTTGCAACAAAACAAACCGGCCGAACGGCCACTTTAGGATACATTTTGGCCGTCTTTCCAGCTTTATGGGCTTTTTTTACAACCAGTGGAGGTCATGTTGAGGCTGGTAAGAGCCTGATTATTGGTTTCTTAGGTCTTTTGTTTTTAGATTGGTATTTTTGGAAAAATGGGCTTGCCCCCGATTGGTGGATGAACCTACGTCTTTTGCTCACCGGAATTGTCGTTTTATTTTTAAGCGTGGGAGTTTTCTCATGAAGTATGACGAAAAAACTATTAACGTATATAACGAAAAGACTATCGACTACCAGAAAATGACAAAAAGTTTCGCAGAAATGTTAGTGGAAAAAGATTTTGCTGCCAGTATTCCAGTTGGGGGCTGTGTTCTTGATTATGGCTGTGGCCCGGGTAGAAGTGCAGGGTATTTTGCAGAATGTGGTCTTCAAACGCATGCCTTTGACGCATCATTCAAAATGGTCAAACTCGCTAAGACATATACCGACGTGAAAGTCTGGCAGGGCAGTTTTGAGAGTTTTTCAGCCCATAACACCTATGACGGCATTTGGGCCAGCTTTTCCCTTCTTCATGCCCGACGGGAAGACATGCCAAATCTGCTCAAAAAAATCCAAATTGCTCTTAAAACTGGAGGCAAATTATTTTTTAGCTTAAAGCTTGGTGCTGGCCAAAACAGAGATGCCTTGGGACGTTTTTATACGTACTACGAAGAAAAAGAACTAAGAGACATTTTAAAGACTTCGGGGCTTACTTGGGAAAGTCATATTACAGGGGCCAGTGAAGGTTTGGATGGAAATTTATCCGATTGGATCTCAGTCCGTGCCCATGCCTGAGTTGTTTGCATTTACTGATGGTGCATGCTCCGGCAATCCCGGACCGGGAGGCTGGGGAGTAATCTTGCAGGCCCGCAATGGCCAAGAGATAGTCAAAGAACGCCAGTTAAATGGTGGAGCGGAGAATACTACCAACAATCAAATGGAACTGATGGCAGCCATATGTGCACTCGAAGCATTGGACCGTGCCAGTACGATTACTATCATAACCGATAGCACCTATGTCAAAAATGGGATAACGGGCTGGGTGCATGGTTGGAAACGCAATGGATGGCGCACCTCAAACAAACAGCCTGTAAAAAATATTGAGCTTTGGCAAAGGCTTGAGACTGCTCAGGAACACCACACTGTGTGCTGGAAATGGGTCAAAGGACACTCAGGACATCCCGAAAATGAACGGGCTGATGCATTGGCCCGAGAAGGTATGGAACTGTTTAAATCTGGCTGACAATAATCAAAGAAGACGATTTGTTGAAACTCATGTAATCTTTTTTTCTCCGTATTTTGCGATACGCCATTGGCGAAAACCCCTTAGTGCAATCCACACTGATATTCTTGGCATAAAGAGGCCGAAGCCTTTACCTCGTTAGTGACTATTTTGCGTCCATCTTGAGTCGACAACAGCTTGATAACATTCTTACCGCGAAAGAGGAGCAAATAATCAAGCATAATTTTCATTTTGAAAAAGGAAGTCGTCAGCAATTAAACGTGCAGGGCTTCGTTAGGTATAATTCAAGTTAAATTCAAACAATAAATTTAGCTTCGACTGTAAACCTTTATATGGACTATAAAGGACATATTTTTCACTAAGTAGGGGCATTATTACCTCCAAAATTTTTAAACTTAGACGTTTAAAATAACATAATCGCTCCCTAAGTACGGCCGGAAGAGTTTCCCACGACACAAAATTCACCTCAGGGTAAAGTCCGCATAATCCCCTTCACCCTTATCAGAGGTAAAGCGAATTTTCTCTCCAGTGATCGACACTTCTTGGCAATTGTAACCTAGGTCACGTTGACCCCAAAAAAGAGAGCGACAAAAATAACCCTCTTTCCATTGCCAATTTCCAGTCACTGGTTTTGTGACCGCACTGCCCAAAATTTCGCCATCGGACAAAATGTTCAAGTTAATAAAAACACGTTGAAGATCTTTACCCTCTACCATAGAAACAAATTCCATCTCTTTCGAAATAACCGCAAATTCGGCCAAACCCGGCGCGCTCATCCCGGCTAATGTCGCTATAATAGCTGTTAATTTGAACATAAAATACGCTTCCTTAACGAACCGAAACACTTAAGTATTAAGTAAAAATCTCAATTCAAGCCCAGAACATCAAACATATCGTATTCCCCCGGCATTTGGCTCTGCGCCCAAAGAGCCGCTTTCAAAGCGCCTCTGGCAAAAACTGTACGATCCGATGCAACGTGGCGCAGCGTAATACGTTCTGCAGGTGAAGCAAACATAACATCGTGCTCTCCAACAATATCTCCTCCCCGAATGGCGACAAACCCAATGTCACCTTGCTTTCGTGCCCCTACTATTCCATCGCGGTTAGTATCACGCACATCTTCTAGTCGCACGTTACGCCCATCTGCAGCGGCTTCGCCAAGCATAAGAGCGGTTCCAGACGGGGCATCAATCTTTTTATTATGATGAGATTCAATAATCTCGATATCAAATTCTGCGTCCAACACAGCAGCTACCTGTTTGGTTAATTTGACCAAGAGGTTTACGCCAAGCGACATGTTACCAGCTCGCACAATTGGAGTTTTTTTTGCTGAATTTGAAATCTGAGCCAATTGCTTTGCGTCAAATCCCGTCGTCCCAATAATATGCGCAACTCCCGCCACAGCCGCTATTTCAGCAAAAGCTACTGTGGCTTTAGGGACCGTAAAATCTACCAGAGCATCTGCATCAGAAATTACAGTTTTGACGTCATCACTGACAACCACGCCCATGGATGAGCCACCCAATACATCGCCAATGTCGCGCCCAACCCAATCATTACCACTTTGCTCAATGGCACCCGTCAAATGCATGCCATCGCTGCAGACAATCGTTTTGATTAACATCTGTCCCATTCGACCAGACACTCCAGTTATAACAATACCAATACTGTCAGCCATGCTAACTTCCTTTTTACGCATAAATCCATCGTTAGAGACAACAGCCTCTTGGCAAAGCGAATGCAAGAGCTTAGAGGTGATTTATGTCAAATAATAAATTTCATGATGGTCCCGGTCCGTCCCAACGGCAACTTCGGGTAGGCGAACTAATACGGCGAACGCTATCAGATATTTTAGCAAGAGGTGAGGTACACGACCCAGAGCTCAACCGGATATCAATCACCGTGGGAGAAGTAAAAACCTCTCCTGACCTTAAAATTGCAACGGCGTATGTCTCTGCTCTGGGAGGGCAAAAGAATGCCGAGCTCATCTCTTTACTGAGCAAAAATAAAAACGACCTGCGCCGCGCAATGTCAAAAAACCTGGCATTAAAATATGCACCTGACCTTCGGTTTCGCCTTGATGAGACCTTTGATCGTATGGATGAAACGCGTCGGTTGTTTTCTGACGAGAAGGTCCGACGGGATCTTGACACCGGATGATCCGCCTTGCGGTGATCATGTGCTTGTTTGCCAGCCCATCTTTTGCCCTAAGATGTCAAAACGATACCTTTGAAGGTATCCCTTTTTCACGCTGCGAAGTAACACTTGGTCAAGATGACATTCGCTTATTCATTAAAGATGACACCGATGTTATGTTCGGATATTTTGCGACTTTACGCAAGTACCTTGGGGCACAGAACTTAAATCTTTTATTTGCGATGAATGCCGGTATGTACCTGCCAGACCAGAGCCCAGCAGGACATTATGTCGAAGAAGGCCGAGTAATGCGGCAGGTGATTACACGCGCGGGACCGGGAAATTTCGGCCTTTTACCAAATGGGGTTCTTTGCATCACCAAAAATAGAGCAGACGTCTTCGAAACACAGGCATTTTTACAACGCTCCCTCAACTGCAGGTTCGCAACTCAGTCAGGACCAATGCTTGTGATTAATGGCGCGCTTCATCCAAAATTTTTAACAACGTCAAAATCAAAATTCATTCGGAACGGGGTAGGGACATCATTAGATGGGCAAAGAGCATTTTTTGTCATCAGCAACGCTCCGCTTACGCTTCATATGTTTGGCCGCTACTTCAAAGATCACCTGAATCTGAAGTCTGCTCTGTACCTTGATGGAAATATCTCGCGTCTATATGCGCCTGCCATAAATCGACGTGACTTTGGACGCAAATTAGGTCCAATTATTGGCGTTGTTGGCCCGGTGGAACAAAATTAGCCACCGTGCCAGTTCCGTATAACATATAGTTAGTTAATTGCAGTCTCTGAAATCGCTTTGCCTGCAGGCTGTACAATTTCAATCCGCCTCGCCTTGAGCGCATCGGGTACTTCACGTTTCAGATCGACGTGCAACATCCCATCAATATGGCTGGCTGAGACCACTTGGACGTGATCGGCCAATTGGAAGTGTCGTTCAAAAGATCGCATTACAATTTCGCGATGCAGATAGCTGCCTGTGTCACCAATTTCAGGTTTTTTTGCTGCTATAAAGAGCGCGTTTTCTTTGACTTCCACTACGATATCATCTGCACTAAACCCAGCAACTGCAACGGATATTCGATATGTGTCATCGGCTTTTTCCTCGATATTATACGGAGTGTAAGTTGTTTTTGTGCTTTCACTCGTTAAGGCGCGTTCTATTATGTCCGCGATTTGATCAAAGCCAACGGTGGCACGATAATGTGGTGCAAAAGCAAAATGTTTCATAGTGTCATCCTTCTTAAAGCGATAATGGTTTCGTCTGTCCTATGGACCAGACCCATGTGTATGAGCCCATCATTGGCGCCCACAAGTCCGATGTGGGAAGTCAGGTTCACGCTTTCAAGAGGTTCGGTTAAGGCCTCACAAATTTTACCCATATGTGACGCCTTTGTAGGTTTTTGCCAGACTTCGAAAGCAGCATTTCCCATTGTTGGGCAATGTAGTTGATATCAACTAGAGCTCTCTCCAATGGGTCTCTCGAAGATACTTTTTGTTCTTTTAAATTAGCCATTGCCGAAATGACTAAAGCAATCAGGACCCACTGAGATGTAATTTTAAAGACTAGAGACACTGAGGCTTTGTAGCCCACATTGCAAATCATAACTAGAATACTCTCCTGACGCGCGGAAACTGTACTTCTGCTTTGTATAAATGGGGTTTTATTAGGCCCGCGCGTATGAAAAATGATAGCAGAATTTGAGCTCACTTTTTCGATATCTGTCAAAAATTTAAACTTATATTTGGGATACGCGAGATCAATCTTTATTCCTACATGGGCCTCTGTGCTGCCGTGGCTCCAACCCGCGTGAACTTCGAATACATTGAGGTTGCAGTCTGCCCTGTGACGTCATCAAAAAGGCAATGTGCCGCTGTCAAAATAAAACCGGAGGTAATTAGCGATCCCAGAGAAAAACAGTGGATTACATAAAGATCATTAAAAAAGTCAATATACGCAAATTTAGGATCACCTTCCCAATTAAAACTGGTTCAGATTTAACCACGGCCTGCGGCCAAATTTGGGCTAAAGGCCCATAAATGCAATTGAGTTTAAATATAATGTATAAAATATTGAATAGGGTAATAATTCCTTCACTCTTTTAACAGCCCGATTGACTGACTTTTTTTGAATAAAGAGTTACTTATATCAATAGCTTTTGGTCACGGCCCTCTCTCAACCAGCCAAAAACGATGAAAAGGCTCACAAGCGTAGCGACGAGCCAACCGGGCAGCAAGGTTTTTTTTGTAACGCTAATCGTATCGAACGCCTGGCGCGGTGAAATGGCAAACCACCCCCGTCCTGCAGCGCGGCGTCCTGGCAAAACGGTCCTTAAGCGGGGCAGCCCATCGCTGATCCAAAACACACCGCCCCTACTTGCTTCCGCGAGAGGAGCCAAAATATCACTTGAAGCTAAAGGGTTTGCAAACTCTTGCGGAGCAGGCGTACCAAAGGCGAAAATACCTTCAATTTCACCTTCCTGCATCGAAAACAGCCCCTGTTCAGTACTTTCAAAGAGTGCTTCAAATCCTAGATCATCCATAGTTGGGGTCAACGCGACTTTACTTTCCTGACCGCTGGGCGAGGTCACAATAACTTCTTTAGGCGCAGTTCCTAGCGTCCGTCGGATGATCCGCACCTTTGGACCAACCTGCTTTGCAATCAATATCTCCTCTTCCAAATCAGGCTCAGACATCATCCAGTGGGCCAATCTGCGCAATAACTCAAGCTGCGGACCACCACCTTCGAATTTTCGGTTCCAAAGCCAGGCATGATCAGATGCTAGCAAAGCAATCCGTCCCTGTTTCACCCGATCCAGAACCAAAAGAGGTTGTTCTTCTACACCGGTCATAAGGACATGGCCTGAACGAGGCTTTATCTCAATCTGACGAAACCAGCGGCCCCAATCACTCTGAGCTGTCAAACCGGCTGTAACGGGGTGTCGTTCTCCAAGATCAGTGATTTTGGGAACATAGCCAGTACTTAAAACCCGCGATGTCGGTTCTGCAGGTAGAATGCGGCCGAGCGGCGATCTAAACAGCGAATTGGCGGAAGCAAAATCTGGCCCAGCCGCCACAAGTACCGCGCCACCATCCTCTATATATCGCGATATGTTTGCTAAATATGAGGCTGGCAGAATACCGCGCCTCTTGTAGCGGTCAAAAATAATAAGATCAAAATCATCAATCTTTTCCATAAACAACTCGCGTGTGGGAAAGGGGATCAGAGATAACTCATCCACCGGCACGCCATCCTGCTTGCCAGGAGGCCGCAGAATGGTAAAGTGTACCAAATCAACCGAACTATCCGATTTAAGAAGATTACGCCAAGTGCGTCCTCCCGCATGCGGCTCACCAGAGACCAACAAAACCCTTAAGCGATCTCGGATCCCATTGATAGAAAGCAATGCAACATTGTTTTTTTGTGTCAGCTCCCCCTCGAGCGGATCTAAGTTGAACTCAAATATATTCGCACCAGAATGCGGCAAAGTCAGCTTGACCTCAATGTCCTCTCCGACCGGAAGAGTAAACCGCTGTGGTGCTTTACCGTCAATAGAGACCCTAATCCCAACCTGCCGCGAACCCTGAGGTATATCACCCAATTCGTCGATGCGTAGCGTGATTGTAACTGGATCTCCTACAATCGCAAAGGCGGCTGCGTTTTTAACGATTAAACGACGATCATAACCACTTTTTTCGCCACTTAGAAAAACATGTAAAGGTGCAGGCAAGTCAGGCATCATATTCAGATCATGAACTTGGCCATCCGTTATAGTTATAATGCCTGCAATTTGTGCTCTTGGTTCTTCGGCGAGAACGCGCTTAAGTGTTTGGATCATGCGTGTTCCAGAATTATCTTCACCGTCAGCCACAGAGACGCGACGCACTTTAACACCGTTACGGTTGGTGAGCATCTCTTCAAGAGCCTGAGCTGTAGTATTTGACTGCTCGGATCTACCCCTAATTGCTTGTGAACTGCTTTTATCCTCTAAAATAATAACAATATCTTGCAAATACTCGCGCTCCTGCTGCGCCAAACTAGGTTGAAGCAACGCAAGAAGCAAAATCACCAAAGATACCATGCGCCAAGGCCACCCGCGCAAATGACGTATTACACCAACTAAAATTCCAACAAAACAAACACCAGATAGGGCAAACCAAAAGAACCACGGGACTAGCGGGTCCAACTGCAGGCTAGTCATCATTGACCCAGCCTTTCTAATAATTCCGGTACATGTACTTGATCAGATTTATAGTTTCCCGTCAGAACATGCATGATCAAATTGACGCCAAAGCGATATGCCATTTCCCGCTGTCTTTCTCCCCCATAGCCCCGACCAACAGGATACTTCGCAACGCCCGCCTCATCCAAAGCCCAAGCAGCCGCCCAGTCATTGCCGCCGATCAGAACTGGTGTCACCCCATCGTTGAGTATCCTAAAGGGTAATTCTTCACTTGTCTCGCTATGCATTTTTGACGCCTGCACCCAAAGTTGACTGCCTCGGTGGCGTCCAGGGAAATCCTGCAAAAGATAGAAAGAACGCGTCAGAACATGATCATTGGGCACTGTTTCTAATCTTGGAATGTTAAGCGCTTCAGTCAATTTTTGAAGCGCTCGATTGACCTGACCTTGCCCGCCTGATCTTGCCAAATCTCCGTCCAGCGTATCAAATAAAATAACGCCCCCCGTCTTGAGATATATGTTTAGTTTTTCAAAAGCCTGCTGACTTGGTAGGGGTTGAGACGCCGATACAGGCCAATAAATAAGCGGAAAAAAAGCCAGCTCATCCTTTTCTAGAAAGATACCCACTGGTTGCCCAGGCTCAACCGAGGTACGTTCGCCCATTACTTTTGACAAGCCATAAAGTCCTTCGTTTGCAATCTGATCGACGGCCGAATCACCAGTCAAGACATGCCCCAAAACCATCTCTTGTGTAAGCGCAATTTCAGACAAGATAGTGTTTTGCGCACTTACTGGAGGGGCAGGATGCACAAGAAACAATGCCAAACAGAGCGCGGCACCAATGTGCAGACGGCCACTGATCCGGAGACTGGCCAAAATATCTAAAAACATTATGAAAACTGCCATACTTAAGAAAAAACCAGCCAAATCCCTCTCTGCGATTGAGGATTGTTTTAATACTACATCACCCGGCCACTCCATAGCCTCAAGCGCGTCCGAATTAAGCGCCAAATTACGTGAAATCACACCTGCGCCGAATTCATAGATTCCCGGAGGCATTTTTGCATTAAATCTTCCTTCCTCAAGAACACTGCCCTCAACTCCGACTAGACTCTGCGTATTGGAAAGTAATCCGAAACCATCAAGAATTTTTACCGGGGTCCAAGTTTGACCGGCTAAATCTTGAATATCCACACTCAGATTATCACGCCTTGCCAACCGTTGAAGCAATTTTGGAAATAACCCAGAAAGAGGGAGATTAGACCACTCGGCATTTGCCGTCACATGCACAAGTACAATTTGGCCCAATCCCAATTGAGTGCGCGTCACAAGAGGCGTCCCATCCTGCAAACTCGCAATCACTTTACCCGAAAGCTCGGGCCCTGGTTCAGCCACAACCTGCGCATATACCCGCAAATCTGGAGGGATGTCCAAACCTGCAAAAGGGCTATCTTCCTCAAATGGAGCCACTTCCTTAGGCGACCCCCAACTCATTGCACCATCAAGCCGCCGACCGCCGTGTCTGAGAATAACTGGCATCAGCGGATCTGTCAGGAAAATATCCGGTTTGGCCCCCGCTAGCCTTGGACCAGCGAACCGAAGCAGAGTGCCTCCGTCTTGCACCCAAGCTTCAACATCTTCAGCGGACTCGACTGTTACAATATCTGTGAGCAAAATCATATCTGGATTGGCCAGCAGAATATCCGCCATCTGACCACTCAAGATCTCAGCATTTCCAACCAGAGCCCGCTTAACATAGTGAGAGGGCTTTAAAAGCTCGGTCACCTCACTATCACTTCGCCCAGAGAAGACGGCCACTTCAGTTCGGCGCAATTCATTGGCAAGAATAAATCGAGCTCCTGCATGCCGCTGTGCTTCTATAGAAAATTGGGTGATCCGATTTCGCAACTCGGGCGGTAAAGAAATTTCAACACGCGCATCAGTTTTACCTTGCTCAAAACCATGCTCAATTCGTGCCAGTACTGCAGAGTTTCCTGCCGGATCGACACCCTCGACCAGTAGAACAAAGTCAGACTCGCTCATATCGGATAAGCGATGCACATCAACCGCAAAGCTGTCTTCTAGCAAGATGACGCCAGAAAGCGTAAAAAGGGGCGCTTGACTGTTATAAACAGAGACTTCCCCACGATCCTGCAATATGGATAAAAGGCGATTTTTCTGGTCCCTGTGTGCAAGACCATCTGAAAACCATATTGTATCAAATTTTTCTGATATGGCGGCCTGCACGACTGCGATTGTTTGCGACCAATCGGGGTCATGGGCACGGGGTTTCATAGACGCCATACGCCCTCGTAGAATATCAGCGGGGAGAAACTCGAGTTTCTTAGGAGCAGTCAACAACATCAATGCTACATTTTGAGAAGCGCGCTCTGCATCCTTTAGCTCATTCTCAACCTGTTCTATTTTTTGCAACCAATCACGACCCGATGCCCAAGATCCATCCAGTAAAATAAGAAGAGGCCGTCCTGTCTTGACGGTCTCTTGTCTGTTCAAAACTGGCCCAGCCATACCAATAATAACACCAGACAATGCCAAGCAGCGCAATAAAAGCAACCACCAAGGGCTACGGTCGCTGGTGTGACTTTTATCCAGTAGACCCAGCAATAAAACCACAGCTGGAAAAATATGTCTGATTGGGGCTGGAGGGGTTGCTCTCAAAATAATCCAAAGTACCGGCAGGACCAAAAGGCCCAATAATATCCACGGTGCTGCGAACCCCAAAGTAGCGAAAAATCCCATTACCCTATGTGCCCTTTTGACAAAGACTGATAGATTTTGGACAACGTAATCATCGGCGCAAACGACCCGTCATCAACCAGAAAATCCCAGCGCGCCATATCAGCAAGTTCACGAAGTGTTTGCTGCCTGTCTGCCAAACGCTTTAGGTAGTCACTTTTTAAATTCGCCGCTTGCAGAGTGCCGTGTTCGACACTGCCCAAGACACTTTGAAAAATTGTTCTACCCTGAAAGGGAAAACTACATTCCAAGGGATCAAGAACTTGCAATAAAACACCCTTGACGCCTCGGTTTGAGGCAATCGACAAAACCCTTTCTACGTTTGTGCTCTTGCTCAGAAAGTCAGACGCAATAAGAGCGGAGGCATTGGTCGAAAATTCTTCCGGACTTGTCGAGGTGTAATCTGCGTCCATTTCCAAGTTCAATTGTTCAGCCAATTGTAAAATCTGTTTGCGACCGCGACTGGGCGCCAAAGCACCGCCGCACAGGCCAACCCGCTCTCCTGCCTTTTCAGCAGCGATTGCGATAGCCAAGACAAGGATCGCGGCTCGATTATTTTTGCTGGTATTGAATTTCGAGGCAAATCGCATAGAGGCCGATTGGTCAATCCAGACATGCAGAGCTTGCGGTGTTTTCCATTCTAATTGACGAACAAAATACTGGTCTTGTTGCGCAGAGCGCCGATGATCTATCAAACGTGGGCTATCAACCCCATTTTCAAATGGACGGTATTGCCAAAAATGATCCCCGACACCTGCCTTTCGACGGCCATGTTCGCCTATGATCAAAGAACATGACAGGCGTTCAGCCTCCAGTAGAAGGTTTCCGCCGGCATTGGCTAATTCAGCAGCTTGGGCGCGTAATTTGAACGTTTTACTCATGCAGCAACGCCCTTATCATCAAGAATATTTGCTGTCTCTGAGATGATTTGTTCCAAAGACACACCTTGCGCCCTCGCAGAAAAGCGTAATGACATTCGATGCATCAATACGGGCCCAGAAACCTTTAATACATCCCCAATAGATGGAGATAGGCGACCCGCTAAAAGCGCATTGGCCCGGCACATCAACATCAATCCCTGCGCAGCCCGTGTCCCCGGCCCCCAAGCTATGGTCGAGCGCACCTCATCAGATGATGTTTCATCTTCTGGACGTAATGCCCTTACAAGTTCTAAAATAAAATTAACTACTGTCTCGCCAACAGGCATCCGTCGGATCAGTGTCTGTGCATCGATCAGCGTATCGGTGTCAAAGACTTTGACAGCCTCGCCCTGAAGTACCCCTGTTGTGGCAATCAAAATATCTTTTTCCGTGGACCTATCAGGATAGCCAACCTGGATCTGAACCAAAAACCGATCCAACTGAGCCTCAGGCAAAGGATATGTCCCTTCCTGCTCAATCGGGTTTTGTGTCGCCAAGACATGAAAGGGGGGGGAAAGAACGCGCGTTTGTCCAGCTATACTAACTTGTTTTTCCTCCATCGCTTGTAAAAGCGCCGACTGCGTACGCGGACTGGCCCGGTTGATCTCATCAGCCATTAAAAGTTGGCAGAAGATCGGACCCTGAATAAACTTAAACTGCCGTGATCCCTTAGACCCCGTCTCTAACACTTCTGACCCCAAAATATCTGCCGGCATCAGATCTGGCGTAAATTGAACTCTGTTCGTAGCAAGGCCCATCACTGCCCCAAGTGTTTCGACAAGCCGCGTCTTTCCCAACCCGGGAACTCCAACCAAAAGAGCATGCCCTCCAGAAAGAATCGCCCCAAGCGCTAGGCCAACAACATCAGGCTGTCCGATAAATCGTGCGGAAGTTGCTGTTTTGGCCTTCTCAAGGCTGATCATCACACTATCTGCTTTTGCAGACAAAGATGCATCCGATGACATTAAAACTCTCCTTGCAAATTAGCTCTACACATAGGATTGTATTGCTGCGATTGGAAATGGCAAAACATAATGAGTGCGGAAAAAATAAAAACTTCGTCGGTAGAGGGACTCGCAAGCGCTGCTCGCGCTGCATCTAAAGATCGCCAATTGCCTACAGTTCACCTCTGGGACCCCCCGTTTTGTGGCGATTTAGATATGCGGATCGCCCGAGATGGAACTTGGTTTTACCTTGGCACACCGATTGGGAGGTTCGAACTCGTCAAGCTCTTCTCGTCAATTCTCCGCAAGGATGGAGATAAGTATTTTCTCGTCACTCCTGTTGAAAAAGTTGGTATCATCGTTGAGGACGCGCCTTTTGTAGCTGTTGATTTCACCGCAACAGGTAAAGGGGATGAACAAAAGCTCCGTTTTGAAACGCATGTTGGCGACTTTTCTCACGCAGGTGCAGAGAACCCGATCCGCATCGTGCGCGATCCTAAAAGTGGCGAACCAGCGCCTTATATACACATTCGCGCAGGGCTTGAAGCATTGATTGACCGCAAAAGCTTTTACCGTCTGGTTGATCTTGGAACGCATAAAAATATTAAGGGCCAAAGCTGGTTTGGCATTGTCTCATTAGAAGAATTCTTTCCGATTATTCCTTCAAATGAACTGGAAGACGCTGACTAATTGCGGTTAATCATTGTCTATAAACTCCAAATTTGATGCGTTATACAGATAAAAACTGACACGATTTTCGTTCAACATTCCAAAAGCATTCGGTATGGTACTGCCAGAGGAGAAATTTTTATGAGTTTGAAATTTTCATTAGTGGCACTCATGTTCCCAACAGCTTGTGATATTCCGTTTGCACCCATGATATAGGATTATCCGCAGTCGCTTGCGATATTAAGGTCAATTGCAACCAAGTCCAAAAGCCTGACAAGTAAAATATTTTGCCTAGCAAAGCTGCGACTTCCAGAACTAGGCTAGACCATTTTCGTATGATCACGCGACTTAAGATATTTTGACAAATCTAATTGGTCGTGGCACTTTTAAATAAATTAGAAGATAAATTAGAGTTTCAGCTTAGATGCTAATCTTTTAAACTTCTTAAGGACATTAAAAAATGGGTACTTGTAGGTTTATTAATTGGGAAAGGCTTTCAGTAGAATGTCAAATTGGATAAAAATCCTAATTTGTTTTTATCTAATGAGTACTTCGCCTGCAGTAGCTGCCGAAAATCTACAGGCCAGGGCTGCGCTACAACGGGCATTGACATATTTTGGTTTTCCTGCAGGTAAGCCAGATGGGATTTTTGGTTTAAAAACTGAAAATGCAATTTCTGCGTTACAATCATGCATTGGTGTTGCACAGACAGGGGATCTCGCACAGGAAGCGCAATCGTTTGTGACGGAAGCTTACCAAGTTGCACAAGCGCAAAAGCTGAATGGAAGCTGTGCACTTTTGCGGAGCCATCTTGAAACCGGATATCAATGCCCTTCTGCGAATTGGAAAGAATTGTTTTCGTGTAAAATGAACGATAACAAAGAAAGTGTATCTGTCTGTGCAACCATAGATCAGGTCCGTTATACGTTCGGTAAAACTGGGCAAATTCCAAATGTAAGGCTGCAAAGCATGCTGACACAAACTTATATCCCGTGGATGGGATTAGGCCGCTATGTGAATGATGATCTCAAAATAACTAATGATGATATGACCTATCGGGTATATTCCAGTCTTGACCGATCCATCCAAGAGCCATCGCTAACAGGAGGAGTTGATATAATCCGATCCGACAAGATTATAGCAGTTAGACAATGTGAGAAAGATAGTATTATTTCTAATATTTCAGAGGCATCTAACTTGCTGGAAATTGCTGGGGTGTGTTGGGACAAAGAGATAGGAAAATGGACTAGATGCAGCAAAATGCGGGTATGGCAACGATTTGTTGAAGGACCTGTCTTCCCCTATGAAGCCTATCAGCTTGGTGAATTTATTTCAGGCTGCACAAAAGATGGCAAAAATTCAAAGATCGAGGAACAAGCATATGAGTTTGGACTCTATTTACAAGAATTGATCCGGACCAAAGATCTGGCATCCCTATACGACAATGTCAGAACCAAACTAATAAACGGCCCGTCAAAAGAACAAATATCAAATAGGGATTTTGATCAGTTTTTTAGCGATAAATGGGGCAAAACTGTTTTATCAATCGAACCAGGATGTACCAAAGTCGGGACTAAAGGCTACATGATTAGTGGTGGGCTCATTTGGTTTGACAGACTGCCAAACGAGGCTACCAACCAGCTAACCGACGCTTGGACAATTATCTCTATAAATAATGACATCACAACACCAAAACAGTAGCCCATTCACCGGAAGCTTTTCAATCAAGCACACCAGCTTGCGTTGGGATTTAAAAACCTGTCGACATTCCTTTCATCGTATTTTTCAGCCTATTTGGGACATAGGTCTTTTGTCCCTCGGCCCAATTGTTGGGTTTTGTGTTGGTTTTCAAGAGCGGCATTACGTAAAACAAACCTAGTCCTAAGCCTGTAATTGCGACGATGGTTGTAAATGCTTTTTTCACTGCAAACCTTTCATGGCCAAACCTCGGGGCTTTCTCAATGTAAGCTTATAGATAGGTGTAAAGAAAACTATTCTGGAAATCAAAATATCAATATTACCATTTAAAAAATTTCTAACTACCCTGCGATCCCGGATCACTAAAGGGTTCAGCCATTAGTTTTAAAGCACTATAAGAAAGTATTTCCAGCACATTTTCACTTGACGCGAGCTGCGAATATCGCCGATAGCTTTGAGCCTTCCCGATTGTGGTCAAGTCAACCGCTTGTAAAAATACTGATTTGGCAATGAATCTAGCAAATTAAGTAAAATATGTATTAGCCGAT
>CAJWEI010000049.1 GCA_913031285.1 uncultured Alphaproteobacteria bacterium
ATTGTCAGATTAAGGACAAAGAACGTTCAAATATCCATTATGCAAATTTAATTTGGATTTATTCTATACTAACACTAAAATAAATATTTTTATTCTTAAATCCCAAGTAAATCTTCCATGTGATGCGCAATACAATTCTTATCACAAAAATATTTTAAATTGGCTAAATTTCGATATTATCCCCGCTAAATGATCAAACAAAAAATAAAGTTACTGACTTTGAGCTTTCAAAGTATACTTCATATCTGTCAGTTACCATGTTACTTTTAAAACGTAATTCGATTTTTTTTATGATGTCTTCTATCAACATTTATCCAAAACTACCAAAGTAATTTTTTTGATATTTATTATAGCATTTTGTGTCGTTATCTTCTGTTTACTGCACACGCCCTATTGGACTGGCAACCAGCTTAATATAACCTAACCTTTGACGAGTGACCGCAACAGAGAACTTTGATTACGCACTTGCTTTTTTTACAGGATCTTGTCATTGGGCCATTTCTCTGTTCTCGAAAACTCTCCTCCTCGTTCCATTCTCTTTTGCACCGGCTCAAAAATATGGGGTAATCCAAAATAAAGAATTAGCAAAATTAAAAATTATTTTACGTTAATCAATATCTACCCAAGAGATATTATTATTGAGGCTTTGATAAGATTTAAACCAGCCCTTTTACGCAAGAGTGACAAAGCAAAAATGCTTGAAATAAGTACATTAAAGCTAAAAGTTCCCACAGAAGAGCCTTTGTAGTTTGTAATTAATTTGAACCAAAAGCGAAACCTAAAGCTGGCAACAGCGAACGATTGAAACTTAAGACCCGGCAAATGTACCGACGTAAGATCGCGAACCATTGTTTGAAAAAAAATGCAACAACAAATAGAATTAATCTGGAGGTAAGAAGTTGAATAACCAGATGTGTTTCGCGCCCATACTTCAAGATACGGGCTAACCGCGCGCTCAAAAAATGCCAGCTCATAAAATTGCGGAAACTATCGCAAAAGTATCATCTGTGAAGCTTGTGTCAAAGCCGATTGGGCAATCAAAAAAGCCAAACTAACGCTAAGCATAGCAATTTCTAAACGAAGCGGCAGCACTTTGGTTAAACCCTTGTTTGGTGGAAGAATATTGGCACTGGTCGCCAACAAGGTGACTATTGGGTAAAACAACACAATTATGCCCGACGCAAAAGTGTAATCGAAGGCCAAAAAGAAATACAAATGCAAACACAAATAAAAGACTGAGAATTGGGCCTCATCTGAGGTTTACTTTGCGCGGGCAGATAAAATACCCTTCCAAGGTATCTACAAAGCAGCAAACACACAGTGCCAGGATGGACCGCAGTCAAGCTGATCTTATGGGCTTGAGTCCAATATTTGTGACTTTTTTGACAACGATATTTAAAGCCAGCAACAGGGAGGACCCCATCAACATAACCGCACCTCCGGTATCTATTCATTGGTTTTCAATATGATCGATAGAGGATCTGTAATAACAAATAAATGTCAATGACTGGCATACATAATAGGGCTCTCAATTACGTAATATTTTGTTGTTGTATTATCCTGCTCTTAGGCAGTAAAATTTGTCTACAGCTTATAAAAGAATTACAAAACAATTGTTGATTTCAGGGGTTCCCAGATGATTAGAATTGCTTTAATCGAATGTTCCCAATGATACTGAGGTTGAATGATGGGTGATACAATTTTAGGGCGCTGTGAAAGCAAAGGTCTGCGCCTGACTGGCCAACGTCGCATTATTGCGAGCGTCTTAGAAGACAGTGACGATCATCCAGACGTAGAAGCCCTTTACGAAAGAGCGTCTGCGCAGGATGATAGGATCTCCCTGGCGACCGTCTACAGAACAGTCAAGTTATTTGAAGAAGCCGGAATTTTGGATCGGGTTGAATTTGGCGACGGGCGCGCCCGCTATGAAGATGCAGAGCGTGATCATCACGACCATCTTATCGACCTGACAACAGGTCAAGTAATTGAATTTGTCGACTCTGAGATAGAAGCCCTTCAGGAAAAAATAGCTTCCAAGCTCGGGTTTAGGCTGAAAGGCCATAAGCTTGAGCTCTATGCCGTTCCAGCCAAGAAACCATAATGCTCGCTTTATCAAACTTGGCAAGACTGGCCTCGATAGACATTGGGGGCGTTTTTAAAACTAATTACAATTTTGGCGTTTTTTAAGTACAATTAGGTATATGGACAACATACTTGGCATTATTTTTATGCTTCTAGCAATGGTTAGTTTTCAGTTGAAGATGGGCTCCTAAAATATTGGCAAGGGAATTTAAGTCTCACAAATTTTGAATTTCTAGGCATTGGTGGCACAGTTATACTCGCGAGCCTTACCGTTTTAAATGTGGATTGTCTTTACTCTTATAATATGCGCAACAAGGACTTTATAATTCGGTTTGCCTCTTCTGTCTTATCACTATTTTTTTCTTCCTGCGCTTGCTCTTTTCCCCATTTCCAATGCAACCTTGGATCCGGATTTTGGTAATGATGGGGGCAAGATTGATCCTTGGCAAAGAGGTTGGGTGGCGCCGTTGGAGCGCAGTTATCTTCGGCTTTTGTAGAGTTCCGTTTATTATTAGGTTAGGCATGTCCAGTTTTGAGCAAGCTTCAATTTTAGCTCTTTTGGGGGTCACTTTTCTGGCATGCAGAGATCTCGTGACGCGGGTAATTCCGTCAGGCTTGTCAGCCTTTATAGTGACCACCTATGTTTTCGGTGCAAGTAACATTGCCAGCATTATGCTAATACCATTCTATGCTACGCTGATATCGCCGACGCCTCAGCAATGGCTGTGGTTTTTTGCTAACAATGTTGGGCGGTCTGTCGTATGCCGCTATAGGGGTTGTGACACGCGCCAGGGAGTGGCTGTGAACGCACCATGGCGCAATTCTTGTTTGGTTTTTTCATTGCTTATCGCCGTTGTCTTTTTGGGATAGATACCAGATTGGCAAACTTTAGCTGGCGCAACAATTGTTATCCTGTCTAACCTTTACACCTTTTGGTGTGAACGAATCAATTCACGAAATTCATAATAATAAAATTGCCTGTAAGCGATCAGGTATACCTATTAGTGCTGGTAATTTTTTAACCTCTTCACTATGGAGACGATGAGCATTACGCATCAGATATAAACCGGATGAAATTAAAGATGAGCACTATTGTAAATATAATCGCCCGTGAAATTCTTGACAGCAGAGGAAACCCAACTGTTGAGGTCGACGTGACGCTAGAAGATGGCACAATGGGCCGAGCTGCAGTTCCCTCGGGAGCATCTACGGGCGCGCATGAAGCTGTGGAGAAACGGGACGGAGACAAAAAGCGCTATATGGGCAAAGGTGTATTAGGGGCTGTTTTAGGGGTTAACGGAGAATTGGCCGATACGCTTGTTGGATTTGACGCAACTGATCAACAAGGCATAGATTCCGCCATGATTGAAATTGACGGCACTGAAAACAAAGCGCGCTTGGGTGCAAATGCTATTTTGGGCGTTTCACTCGCCACGGCCAAGGCCGCTGCGGCTTATAGTGATTTACCGCTTTACAGATATGTCGGGGGCACATCCGCACATATTTTACCAGTACCTATGATGAATATTATCAATGGTGGTGAGCATGCCGATAATCCAATTGATATTCAAGAGTTCATGATTATGCCAGTGGCTGCTGACAACATTCGCGAAGCTGTTCGAATGGGGTCGGAGGTGTTTCATACGCTAAAGAAAGAGCTATCAGAAGCTAGTCTTTCAACGGGTATAGGGGATGAAGGCGGGTTTGCTCCTAACTTGAGATCCACGCGAGATGCACTTGATTTTATTATTAGATCCATCCAAATTGCTGGCTATAAACCTGGCGAGGACATATATCTTTCTTTGGATTGTGCCTCGACCGAATATTACCGTAATGGTAAATATGAAATGTCTGGCGAAGGTTCATCACTGAGTTCGGAAGAAAATGTTGCGTATTTAGCAGCGCTTGTTAATGATTATCCTATCCTTTCTATTGAAGATGGGATGGCAGAGGACGATTGGGATGGTTGGGCGATGCTTACCTCTGAGATCGGCGAAAGCGTGCAACTGGTAGGCGACGATCTGTTTGTGACAAACCGTAAGCGTCTTGCCCGAGGAATATCCCAGAAATCAGCCAATTCGATGCTGGTCAAATTAAATCAAATTGGTACGCTATCTGAAACACTCAATGCAGTTGAAATGGCGCATCGAGCAGGTTTTACCAATGTTATGTCACATCGTTCGGGGGAAACGGAAGACGCTACAATCGCAGACCTTGCCGTCGCCACGAACTGTGCGCAGATCAAAACAGGCTCTCTTGCGAGGTCCGACAGGCTTGCAAAATACAACCAGCTGATCCGCATAGAAGAAGACTTACGCGAAGCAGCAGAATACGCTGGACGAAGCATTCTTAAAGACTGAAATACCCTTACAGATTTTCATCTTTGTTGCTTAGTTCAATGTTTCCCGTTTTAGTTAGTAGATTTGGAAATGACTTTGGCAAATCTTGGCAATCTAGCTTTTTTAAACAGCTCGTATATCTCCCATTCTTTTCCCGACGAGCGGCACACTTCTAAAAAGATTTCATTCGCAACTCTCGCAACTCGACCAGGATGACTATTATAAGCCTTTAGCAAAAGGGCATCTGGATCAAGCCTATCAAGTCCTTCCTCAAAAAGTGTCTCGCGTGGGAAATCGCGGGCGTTTAATGTAATCAATAGATCGGCAGAACCTGCGATAGCAGCAGCCAAAACATGACGATCATTGACGTCTGGCAACCAAAGACGCGCTTCCAAGGAGGGGAGCCAAGAGATTTCTGATTTGGGCCAAGCCGCTCTGAGCAGGGCAATCTCAGCGCGGGCCTGCATTTCACCAGTAGCGCCGATTTTACGCGCAGCTCGCGCCCATTCTTCTAGAATTTGCTTTGACCATAAGGGGTACCAGCCGACAACTCGAGAAGCACCTAGCAGCATTTCGCGCATAACCGTTGGATATATGACGCAGGTATCAAGCAACAACTTCATAGGCGGAAGACCAAAGACTTGAGGTAACCACTTTCGCTTAGCTGTGAGTGCTGAGGATGATCAGGGCCAGCAAAACTGTTGTTGATCAGTGCAGCAGTACGCCCTGCTGGGCCTATACCGCGCAAAGATGCTGTACGAAATTTTGCAATACTTGCCGCATTAGAACGAGAACATAGACCCAGAAATCCACCATCTTTAACCAATAGAGAGGCAAGTCTGGCCAATTTTTCATAGGCTCTAACACTTGCATCAAGCGATTGTTTGGAAGAGACAAAGGCTGGTGGAACACAATTGACCACATCAAATTTCTCTCCAGCCTGTCCAAGGTCTGTTAGAACGTCAAATGCATCACCTTTACGCGTTGTAAAGCGTTCTTTAAAATTACTTTCTAATGCACCGGCTTCTGCTAGATCCAGAGTTGGCTTAGATCCATCCACTGCCATTACCGATGCGGCCCCACCCGCCAGAGTGGCAAGGCCAAACCCACCATAATGGCAAAACACATCAAGCATCCTAGCATCCTTGGAAAGGCTCGCGAAAAAGACATGATTAGGTCGTTGATCATAAGACAGACCCGTTTTTTGACCAAATGTAAGATTTGCCATATGTTTAGCCCCATTCATGGGCACGAGAACAGGATCTTTTGGTAATTTCCCACACATAACTTGGTTATCGCCCTCAAGGCCTTCAAGCTTGCGGGCTCGTCCAGACTTATTCTTTAAAATTGTCGTCACTTTGGTGACATCAAGGACAGCTCGGCATATTTCTTCTAGCATCATTTCTGCCCAAACCGCGTTCGGTTGGATAACGACAATATCCCCAAACCGGTCAATGACGACACTGGGAAGTTCATAACTTCTGCGTGGACTAGTCTGTAATAGGGTTGTTCATACAAACGATCGCGCATCGTAATAGCGCGACTAATTTTATCTGTGATCCAAGAAAGACTAATTTTAGCCTCAAGATTTAGATCTAGAATACGAACAGGTATTTTGGAGATCGGATTAAACGTGACTAAGCCAACTTGCTTGCGCTCTGCACTTTGCAATATTGCAATACTGCCTAGCGGTATTGTTTTGGTTATTCTGTCGAGGACAAGTTCATTATCGTATACCCAAGGGATGCCCCTCAAAATCCGATCTTGTGATGATTTTGGTGTAAGCCTTATGATAAGGTTTTTGTTTTTTTCCATATCGTTGTCATACGCAGTTTGGGTCACTTACAAAAGGATTAATGTGCAATCATATTTTAGTCTTGCAAATTTCCTTCAAATGTAATCTATGAGATTTGTTAGCGCTAACATAGCGCCGTGTCTTGGAGAGAAGTAATAATGAACTCTACTATCATAAAAGTAACCGAACGGATTATTGACCGTTCAAACAAGTCACGACAAAATTATCTAGACCGAATGGGAACGGCGGCCAAAATCGGACCTAGAAGAGTGCATTTATCATGCGGAAATCAGGCCCACGCCTACGCTGCCATGATAAAAGATAAAAATAACCTCACCAAGGGCACGGCAGCAAACTTGGGTATCATAACAGCATATAATGACATGCTGTCAGCCCACCAGCCGTTTGAAAAATTTCCCGACATTATTCGATCAACGGCATACGAAGCCGGAGGAAGTGCGCAAGTTGCAGGTGGCGTTCCTGCAATGTGTGACGGGGTTACCCAAGGTCAAAGCGGAATGGAACTCTCGCTATTTTCCCGCGATGTTATTGCCCTGGCTACCGGCGTTGCTTTATCGCACAACGCTTTTGATGCAGCATTGTATCTGGGTGTCTGCGATAAGATAGTTCCTGGTCTGATTATTGCAGCAGCAACCTTCGGATATTTACCTGGATTATTTTTACCTGCGGGGCCAATGACCTCTGGATCACCTAACGATGAAAAAGCTAAAGTCAGACAGAAATTTGCAGCTGGAGAAGTAGATCGAGCCGCATTGATGCAGGCTGAGATGGCAAGCTACCATTCACCAGGTACTTGTACCTTTTATGGTACGGCCAATTCAAACCAAATGCTGATGGAGTTTATGGGCCTACATTTACCGGGCTCTTCCTTTGTGAATCCAGGCACTCAACTACGCGAAGAGCTTACAAAATGGGGAACAAAACGCGCTATGCAAATTACGGCATTAGGCAATGAGTACACTCCTGTCAGCGATATCTTGGACGAGCGTGCCTTTGTAAATGGAATCGTTGGTCTCATGGCAACTGGCGGAAGCACAAACCTTGTTTTACACTTACCAGCCATGGCGCGAGCTGCAGGAATATTGCTCAGTGTTGAAGACTTCGACGAGATTTCGTCTGTAACACCATTGATGGCTAAAATATATCCAAATGGCCTTGCAGATGTGAACCATTTCCATGCTGCTGGTGGCTTAGGCTATATAATGGGTCAATTGCTGAAAGAGGGTCTACTTCATGAAAATGTGAAAACTGTGATGGGTGATGGACTGAGACTTTATACTCAAGAGCCAAAATTAACTGACACAGGCTTGAAATTTGTTGAAATGTCGGACGAAAGCCAAAATAAGAAAATCCTGCGTCCAGCTAGAAACCCTTTCCAAAAATCAGGCGGCTTAAAACAGCTTATCGGGTCCATCGGAACGGGTATAATCAAAGTCTCTGCAGTAACACCGGAACGTCGTGTCATTCAAGCACCAGCACGCATATTTCATACCCAAGAAGACGTCAAAGAGGCATTTAAAAACAATGAGTTCACCTCTAATACAATCATTGTTGTACGCTTTCAAGGACCGAGTGCAAACGGGATGCCCGAATTGCATAGTCTGACCCCAATACTGTCCGTTCTCCAAGATCGAGGTTTGAAAATTGCCCTTCTCACGGACGGGCGGATGTCAGGTGCCTCCGGAAAAGTACCATCTGCTATTCATATAAGCCCTGAAGCCGCAGTAGGAGGGCCAATTGCCAAGCTGCAGGATGGAGATATGATCTGTCTTAATGCGGTAAAAGGAACTCTTAATGTCCTCTGCGACGGATTTGATTCACGGGAGGCAATTCAAATAGACCTTTCAGCAAACGAACACGGACTTGGTCGCGAGCTATTTTCAATTTTTCGCAAAAATGTTGGAAATGCCACAGAAGGTGCAAGCATATTAAACTAAAACTCACTTAAGGACTTAAATATGACACCACAATCCGCCAGCAGAGAAGTGCACCGTATTTGCCTTTTAGCACCAGTTATTCCAGTCTTGGTGGTGAGGGATGCCAGCACAGCGAGTTCGCTCGCTCATGCGTTATTAAAGGGAGGACTTCCAGCTTTAGAAGTCACGCTTCGAACTCCTGCAGCTTTTGAGGTTATCTCGGAAATGACAAACACGTCGGGCGGTATTGTGGGAGCAGGAACTTTGCTAACCCCGAATGACGTTGAAGCCGCCGTAAATGCTGGAGCCAAATTTGGCGTTGCCCCTGGAGCCACTGATCGACTTTTGGATGCCTGTGAGGAAGCAGATCTGCCTCTTTTACCTGGAGCCGCCACCGCAAGCGAAATTATGCGCCTGTACGAACGTGGCTACAGCGTGCAAAAATTCTTTCCAGCCGAAGCAAACGGGGGCGCAACTGCCCTAAAAGCAATCAGCACGCCACTGCCTAAAGTGAAATTTTGTCCCACAGGTGGCATTTCGTTGAAAAACGCCAATGACTATTTATCACTTGGAAACACGCTGTGCGTGGGCGGTAGTTGGGTTGCTCCCAAAGAGCTTATACAAGGTAGTGATTGGGACGGAATAACCCAGCTCGCCAGCGAAGCTGTGAGTTTGGGATACCATCTTAACAAATCATAGGACAAGATTTGATAATCTTTTCTGATTCATAAACATTTCTAATTATGAGCCTTAAGAGGCAATGGAGGTCAAGAACACGATAGACTGTCTTGCTTTCTCAGCGGTTGTCTTAAAACATATTATTCGATGGAAAAAATTGTGACCATGTTTTTTACAGCACCGCCAAGCCAAGTCGAGGTGATATAATCGATCAATGGTACTTGCAGTTAATGTAATTGTGGGCGAAGTGCACTATAACGTTGATCCAACCACCATAGTAACAGATGGAATAAATCTGATAAATCCTTATTTCGCGCATCTCTTTAAACGGAGAAGTCATAAAGCTTCTTCCCAATCTTTAAGAATTTTCAACTCCAAAGCACTTTGAAGGATAGTCGCAAAACGGCTCTCTCAAATATTTAATGGATATCGTGGTGATGTCTGGGCCTGCCACGCCACCCTCCCCGACGACGTGGAGTGGCGAGTGTTTTTAGGCCCTCTTGCAACGTCTGCGTCATCGGATGGTGAGGCGCATAGCTTTGGTATTGCTCAAGCACCGCTTTAATTACTCTTCGAGTATCAACTTCCACAGGACCGGCGAGAGCCCAATCCAAAAAAATACTCCGACATTCTCCAATTGAAATTCCATCGATATTGTAAGCCTCTCGGATCAACGCCTTTGGATCATTTTCGTCACCCTTCATAATCATCATCCTGCACTTTGGGAAGAACCCTATTTAAAATGTCAGCAACCTTTTCTGATTTGCTTACGAGATCGTCTTTTAGAACCTCTAAAGTTGTATAACCCGTAAGAATATTCAAAAACCGCGTGGCACCCGAGGCCAAATGAGAGCTATCCAAATTTGTCTGACCAAGCAAATTAAGGGCAATTCTCAAAGACCATAAAAGCCTATACGCTGCCTCTACCTCTGTTCTCTCTGCGTCATTCAAAACACCACTTCCGACGCAGGCCATTAAACCCGACATAACATCCGGTTCCGTCCCCCCACTTAACAAACGACCAAGCTGCGAAATCAACTCAATGTCTTGCAAGCGACCTGCCCCATCTTTGATATCCCAAACCTCACCGGGTCCTTTTTTGAGAGCTAGGCGCAATCGCATCCGCGCCAGTGCGATTTTCACAGCGTCAATATCATTTCGCCCCATTAAGGACATGCAAAATACTTCAACATCCTTGCCAAGAGCAACGTTACCTGCAACGACACGAGCACGGCACATTGCTAGATGCTCCCAAATCCATGCTTCTGTTTGTTGATAGCTGGTAAAAGCCTGCCAAGACGTAGCAACCGGTCCCTGGTTTCCCGAAGGGCGTAGTCGCATATCAACTTCATAGAGCCGCCCCTGAGTCATTGGGGCTGTTATCGCTGTAACCAACGCCTGAGCTAAGCGTGCATAATAGAGGCGCGCTTGCAATGGTCTCGGCCCTTTCGAAATTTCAACTCCATCGGCATCATATATTATAATTAGATCTAGATCTGAAGCTGAGTGCAGTCGACGTGCTCCCAATGATCCCATGCCCAAAACTACAGCACCTCGCCCTGGAGGGTTTCCGTATTTGACCGAAAACTCAGCTATAACTTCGGGAAACAACCCCGCTATCATAGCTTCAGCCAGATCAGCGTATTGACTGCCTGCTTCCTCTGCTGAAATAAGGCCACGCAATAAATGAACACCAATTCGAAAGTGCCATTCTTTCCCCCATCGACGGGCTAAATTGAGCTTTTCTTCGTAATCCGTACTTGCATTAAACATTGTTTGGAGTTCGCCAATAAGGCCTTTTGCTTCCGGCCATGTTCCCCAAAAAGCACCAGCGATCACAGCATCAAACACCTGTGCATTTCGGGCTAAATACTGAGCAAGCGCTGGTGATATCGTCACAATATCAATCAGCAAATCAATAAGTTTTGGATAGGCCTCAAATAGAGCAAAGAGCTGCACACCCGCTGGCAATCCTGACAAAAACCCATCAAAGGCTAAAACAGCTTCTTGTGGTTTTGCCGCTGATCTAAGCCGTTTGAGAATTTCAGGTTGTAGCCGCTCAAAATTTTTGAGTGCTCTCTCAGACCTTAATGCTGGGTAATTTGACCATATATCTGTTACAGATTTAAATTCATTCAGTTCCTCAGGAATGAATGATGCGAGCGTAGGACCTGCAAAAAAACCCTCGCTCAATTCATGAACAACACTTAAGCGACGATGAATGTCTGCTTTGAGTATATTTTCTTCCAGCCCCATCATAGCGGCTAAGCGTCTAAAACCTTCTGGAGATTTTGGAAGATTATGCGTTTGTGCATCATTAATCATTTGTAGACGATGCTCGATTTTGCGATGCACTTTGTAATGCTCTGACATCGCCACCGCTGTTTTTACGGGCACCCATCCTTGATTGGCTAGCTGGAGGAGGCTCTCAACTGTTTGCCGGCTTCGGAGCGTTTTATCACGACCACCCGAGATTAATTGTCGCGTTTGCGTATAAAATTCAATCTCACGGATACCACCGCGGCCAAGTTTTATATCATGGCCAGGCAAACTTATTGCCCCACCAAGCCCCTTGTGATCTCGGATCGCCAAACGCATATTATGTGCATCCTCTATTGCAGCGAAGTCGAGATGTTTACGCCAGACAAACGGTAGCATTCGAGACAAAAATAATGTACCTGCTTTTAAATCACCAGCCACAACTCTCGCTTTTATAAAGGCTGCGCGCTCCCAAGTGCGTCCACGACTTTCATAATAACGCTCAGCTGCATCCATACCAACACACACTGGCGTCACCACAGGATCTGGCCGTAAGCGAAGATCAGTCCGAAAAACATAACCATCTTCAGTGAGATCATTCAGCATCGAAGACATGTCTTTCGTAGCCACAATAAAAGCACGTCTGGCTTGATAAAAGTCCTTTTGCTCAAATCGGCTTTCGTCAAACAAACATATTAAATCAATGTCAGATGAATAATTCAGCTCGCACGCACCCATCTTTCCCATACCTAGGACGAACATTCCTAAACTGTTAGGGTCCACCTCGGATGAAATACCTGGTAATTTAGCTCGATTAATCTGAATTCTCAATGCAGAAGAGAGAGCGAGACTCACGGCAAGTTCTGCATATTGTGTTAGAACTCGAGTTACGTCTTGTAACTCAAAAATGCCGCCAAGGTCACAGAGCGCCACCCACAAAGCGACCCGCCGCTTGGAGCACCGAAGAGCCTTAGCAATATTATTTCCTGGACTATTCGTTAAGCTTTCAAACTCTTTATTTAAACATTCATGGGGATGATCCAACGCAAATTTTAACCAATCCCGCTCTTTTTCTATTAACGATTTTAAATATGGGCTACACCCCGCAACGGCTACCAATAGATTTTGGGTTTCAATCGGGGTTTCACGGAATAACTTGGGAATGTCTTTTCCCAAATTTAGGTCAAATGCACGAGGGAAATTTGTAATCATTTTATGAAAAGGCAATTTTCAACCCTTACTAAACATAAGATTTTGTCAATGCAAATAAGCCTATTTTATGACTTACCAATAACTGAAAAATCGGTCAAAGCAATATAATTTCCATTTCCAGATCAGGTTACAAACAACCCTATCCTTATCTCTATGGAGGCAGCTCCATAGACACATTAATTTTAATTTAAACTTATGCTTCTTAAATCAATATTGTTTTTCTATACCAACTTGCAATCACGATCACCAAACGATTTGTAACATCCGTGCCGAGCAAGGTGCCAGTAGTAATATAGCTAAATCGGTACTCGAAATTTGTCAGCAATTGTTTTTGTAAAAAAATGTTAAAATCCTATCATATATTTATCAATTCAGTCTAGGGTGTCAGGAACATCAGGATAATCATGCATCCATATCTATTCGGAGATATCCGAATCTACCGCATACTGGCGTTTTCGATTGATTTAAAAATGCTCTGGCGACTTCACTTAAAATGAGAAACCCAACAATCTACTTTAGACTTTTGCAAGGGTAATTTTTTCCTGCAGCCGTTGCATTTCTGAAACTTATTACAATAATTACTTTTTCCGTGGCAAAGTACGCTAGTACATCTAACCGACTTCAGTTGGATCACAAGTATGATAGATTTTTAAGAATAGTACAAATAGTAATGCTTCTACTGCAGTATTATTTTCTTGTTCCGTCGCTCTTTCGTAATTGGTTCAAACGTATTTAAATTAAACGTGGATAAAGTCAGGGGATGACGGTCATGGTTTCAAGTATTAATGCGACACGCAGCATGCCGGCACGAACAAACACACTTAACTAAATAAGATTTTTACAGTAGCAATATTGCTAAGATCGATTGGCTTTGTTAGGTTAAAAAAATGCGACACACGCTACCTATAGCTCCGCAGTTTTATGTAACAGCGCCACAGCCTTGCCCGTATCTCGACGGTCGCCAGGAAAGAAAACTGTTCACTGCATTGCAGGGCGATGAGGCACAAAAACTAAACGATGGATTATCTCAGCAAGGGTTTCGCCGGTCTCAAAACGTTCTTTATCGCCCCTCCTGTGCGGACTGTTCTGCCTGTCTTTCTGCAAGGATTGATGTTAGAAAATTCAAAATACGCAAAAGCCAAAAACGGGTTTTAAAACGAAACAACGAATTAGAGCGTCGTGCAACATCTCCCTGGGCGACTGAGGATCAATACCAGTTATTCCGCAAATACCTCTCTGCTCGTCATGCGTCAGGAGGCATGGCTGATATGGATGTTTTTGAGTTCGCAGCAATGATTGAGGAAACGCCCATACGTACCCGGGTAATCGAGTACGGTATAGGTAGCAAATTGATGGCAGTTGCGCTTACTGATTTAATCGCAGATGGTTTAAGTATGGTATACTCGTTTTACGAACCCAAACCAGCGGTTCTTTCATTAGGAACTTATCTCATTTTAGATCACATTGCTTTGGCAAAAGAAGCAAACCTTCCCTATTTATATTTGGGATATTGGGTGCCTGGAAGCCCCAAAATGGGATATAAGGCACGTTTCTCAGGTTTAGAGATTTATTATAAGAATAAATGGCAAGCACTTGATGATCCGGATAGCTTCAATGCTGAACTACACCCAATGAATACGATCCCAATCGCTGAGCAAGTTGCCGATCTCTCTCTTCCTGACAGCAAACCCATTTCAAGACGCTAAAAGTATCGATAGCCTCTGGACCTAGTTGAAGAGTTACTTTATATTAAATTAACCGTAATAGTAGGCAAAAACATGACAGAAACATCAGCGCCTCTGGAAGGAACTCCTCTAATCGCGCCTTCGTCTACCGAACACGAACTCTATGATGCAGTTGTGGAAGCCTGTCGCTCAATTTATGATCCTGAGATCCCCGTAAATATTTTTGATCTCGGATTGATTTATACGGTCAACATAAAAGAGGATAATGAAGTATTGGTAATTATGACTCTCACAGCCGCAGGATGTCCGGTCGCTGGTGAGATGCCAGTATGGGTAGAACAAGCTGTAGAAACCGTCGCAGGTGTAAAAGAGGTACTTGTGCATATGGTATGGGACCCACCCTGGGGCATGGATATGATGAGCGATGAAGCAAAGCTTGAACTTGGATTTATGTGATAAAAAAAGGCGTAGGTAAAAATGTTTGGCATTCCCGGTAAACAAGCCGTCACCCTGACGAATGAAGCAGTTAAACAGGTTGTAAAACTTATGAATAATAAAGGGCATGAAGGCCTACGCATCGGTGTAAAAAAGGGTGGCTGCGCCGGCATGGAATACACCATGGAATATGTTAATTCTATTGAACCAACAGATGAAGTCATTGAACAAGACGGAGCACGCGTACTGATAGCGCCAATGGCTCAAATGTTTTTGTTTGGAACAGAGATCGACTATGAGAAATCTCTATTAGAGTCGTCCTTCAAATTCAACAATCCAAATGTAAGCGAAGCCTGTGGGTGCGGAGAGTCGATTAAATTCGAAGGCATGTAGTTAGATTATTATATTTTTTCATATCATTATTTAAAAAATGCACTCAGTTAATGGCTAGTGCTAATTTTGACGTTTTTTAAATTCACAAAATCCATGCAGACAGAATTAAATAGGGTTTAACTATGCGAAAAATAGCTGCAGGCAATTGGAAGATGAATGGCACAAGTAGCAACCTTTCCGAAATAACATTGCTGGCGGACCGTCATCCAAAATCAGATGTAGAAATTTTAATTTGTCCTCCAGCCACTTTACTGGGTAATGCTAGTCGTCTGCCCGGTTCGATCACAATCGGGGCACAGAATTGTCATACGTCACAAAGTGGAGCGCACACTGGCGAGATATCTGCACAAATGATCGCAGAGCTTGGAGCGAAATATGTTATAATTGGACACTCTGAGCGTCGAGCTAATAATGGAGAAACAGACAATATCGTGAAGAAAAAAGCTATGGTGGTTCAAAAAGAAGGACTTACGCCTATTGTCTGTATTGGTGAAAGTCTAAAGCAACGCGAAAATGGCCAAACTATTGCAATTATCAAAGAGCAATTAAACGGATCACTGTCATCTGACGCTGCTAAATCACCTATTGTGATCGCCTACGAACCGGTTTGGGCCATTGGAACTGGTCATATTCCAAGCATGTCTGAAATCTCTAAGGTTCATGAATTTTGTCGAAAGCAGCTTCAAAAAAGATTTGGCGATATCGCTGTAAGAATTCCACTCTTATACGGTGGATCTGTTAAAGGATCAAATGCGGCTGAAATCTTTGCCCTAAAGAACGTCAATGGTGCACTTGTGGGAGGGGCAAGCCTTAAAGCAGACGACTTTTCCCAAATCGTTAAAGCTCTAGAAGATGCCTAAGCACAGTCAACTTTGGGCGAGACACGCTTAACTAAATTTGTCATCTCAAATATTATATGAAAGAGCTTTTTACACGATTAATCAAACGGTAATTTAATTGTAAACTTAAACACGTCCACTGACAAAAGTGCAGTTACATTGTGAATTTTGACAATAGAAATAAGCTACTATTAGAAGGTATCATATGTATGCGAATTTCTAAAAGATAATCAAGATGATCGGCTAATCTACACGCTTCCTGCGCGTCTATCCTTCCTTGAAAAGCATTTAAATTTTGCCTATCTTTTAATGTCTTGCTAGGTTGCTCGATAACAGTTTCAAGAAGAGCAAATGGATTACTTTTGAATTCTGCTAAAGTACAAGACTTTAAGTTTGACGAACTGCTAAAACTTGCAGTTTCATAGGCCTTCTCAGAACAACCCAACTTTTTTTGGCAGATCAATAATAATTGTCACTCCGATTTAATTGTTAAAGAAGATCAATCGCACCAACACAAGCTAAAATTCAACCTAAAATAAACTTGATTTTAAGAGTCAATTGGAAAATTGTGTCAACTAAAATAACCTTCGCATTCAGGTCTGGTATTTTAAAATAAATGGCGATAAAAATTGTTAGGAATTTAAACTAGAAAAGACATAGTGTGCTTATGCAATACGAAAAAGAGATTAGACCAGTTATTATTCCTGACGGTCAAACCGTAAACTTAGTTGAGCACTGGACAGACAGACTTTTTTCATTTCGAGTTACCCGTCCAAAATCTCTAAGATTCCGTTCAGGTGAATTTGTGATGATTGGATTACTTAAGGACGACGGCAAGCCGCTATTGCGTGCTTATTCAATTGCATCGCCAAGTTGGGATGACGAGCTAGAGTTTTACTCGATTAAAGTACAAGATGGTCCTCTGACCAGCCGATTACAGCATATACAACCCGGCGATAAAATAATATTGCGACCAAAGCCTGTCGGAACGCTTGTGCATGATGCGCTTTTGCCAGGTAAACGTATTTGGCTTTTTTCAACGGGTACAGGCATTGCTCCCTTTGCATCATTAGCGCGGGACCCTCAAACGTACGAAAATTATGAACACGTTATTCTTACACATACATGTCGCGATTTGAACGAGCTTGCTTACGGAGAACGGCTGGTTATGCAAATAAAAAATGATCCCCTAATTGGGGAAATGGCGAGAGAGAAACTTATATATTACCCAACCACGACTCGCGAAACCAGCGTAACAACTGGCCGTATAACAACCCGTCTGGAAGATGGCACTTTGTTTGAAGATCTGGGAGTTACAGATTTTGGCGCGGAATATGACCGAGCGATGGTTTGTGGATCAATTGGATTAAATACTGATATGAAACGTATATTTAAAACCTTCCATATGAACGAAGGAGCAAATTCATCTCCTGCGCACTTCGTCTTAGAAAAGGCATTCGTTGGTTAGCGCACATAAACCGAGTATTTTGATTTCATTACGGTGTGCGTGGGCTTAAATATACACCTGAAAGCCACATCAATTAAAGCTGAGCCGTTTTCCATATTTGCTCTTGTAGGAAAACGTAGACACGGCTATCATAAATTTCTAATTTTCTTTAATAATACAAGGATTGAAAACATAGCCCGCCGACCCCATAACGCGCCTCCGTCGCGCGAAACAGGCCCTCGCGTAAACAATGCGATTTTGAGCCACGAACTACGTTTAATTGGCGCTGAAGGAGAGAATGTTGGTGTTGTGACACCAGTACACGCTTTACAACTCGCGGAAGATGCCGGACTAGACCTAGTTGAAATTTCTCCAAATGCGAACCCTCCAGTATGTAAGATTATGGATTTTGGTAAGTACAAATATGAGCAACAAAAGCGTGAATCTGAGGCCCGAAAAAAACAGAAGGTTATTGAGGTCAAAGAAATTAAGTTCCGGCCTGGCACAGACACGCATGACTATGAGGTCAAAATGCGTAATGTGTATAAGTTTCTGGAAAACGGTGATAAAGTTAAAATTACGTTACGGTTCAGAGGTAGGGAAATGGCACATTTAAATCTTGGACGTGAACTACTAGAGCGTATCAGCGAAGATGTTCAAGAGTTTGGAAAGGTTGAAAATATGCCTAAGATGGAAGGTCGTCAAATGACAATGATGATCGGTCCTTTGGCAAAATAGCCTTTAAACAAGTATATCAAATGAGCCCGCTAAATTTAGTAGTGGGTTTTTTTGTAAGCAATTAAAGAACTTAAAAACGGTCTTTTGAGTGAAAAATTCAATTTTTACTTTGTTTAGCCTAAATCTTCTATTCTATCTCTGGAACGACGTGGATGAGGCCGAGTTGGGATTTCTTTCAGCAGTCCTCCTACGGACATTTGCGCAAAGCTGGCATCATCACAGTCAACACCACAAACCGTGCGCGATAAGACCCAATCAGCACCGTTTAATGCAGGAGAGCGCACGCAACCGGGCAACCCAATGACGGGCCGGTTGTTTAAATCGCCCAAAAACAATAAATTTCCAGGGTCAACAGGCATTCCAAACCGTCGCACTTCACCCCCTGCATTTCGAACAGCGGAAGGAGCTGTATCAAGAATGTCAGATGTTGCCGAACTAGTCAAAATTAAGATTAAGTCACTCTTAAAGCAAACAAGCTGAGCGGCAATTGGCTCGATTTCATGTGGGACAGTTTCGACACGGTCCAATGACACACCCAAAGCGGAAAGCCTAGCGGAGATGGCTTTGACACCTTTATTACCCAGACCACTATCACTTTCACTGATCAATAAAGACGCTGTTTTTAGAATTGGTCTCCGCCTTTTGATGGCATTACGAGCGACATCACAGGCTGCAGTCAGGTTATCACGACCAACAGCATAACTGATAATTTTAACTGTTGCTACCATTCCCCCCTCCTCCACTTGTTGGAACTGGGGAACCGTTGCACAGCTTATCATCGGATCAATCCCATTCATTTTGATCAACTTTTCAGTATCCTGCACAACGATGCCAGGCCCTGTTGATATTAAATTCACGCGCCCTGTAAAGGCTGTCGTAAACTTTAATCCGTTAGCTTTCGGATCAGGCACCAAGGCTGAAGCAAGCATTGTGGCTGCCATATTTTCATTAATATCATCGGCTTCCAAACGCGCGACCGATACAGTCTTCTGCCCCGCTACTAAAAGCATATCGATATGCATACGCTCTAGAACAATCCCTTTTCTCAAACGTTTTTTCAAACAAGCAACCGAATGCGCCAAGACAGCGCCTTCGGCGTCCTCGACAAAGACTTGCGAAAAAATCATTGGCCGCGCCTAAGTTTGTCAATTACCTGGGCCAAGATTGACACGGAAATTTCAGCAGGAGTGGCAGAGCCAATATTCAATCCAACGGGGCCATGGATACGATCTATCTGCTCTTGAGAAAAACCATTCTTGATAAATCGATCGATCCGCTTTCCATGCGTTCGCTTGGAACCTAATGCGCCAATATAAAAATAGTCAGACCTAAGAGCGAATTGTAATGCAGGGTCATCCAATTTTGGATCGTGAGTTAATAAGACCAAAGCTGTTCGCGCATCATCTCCTAAAGCATTAAGGGCTTCATCTGGCCAGTCATTCAAAACGGTTTCATTAGGGAATCTTTGCTCTGATCCAAAACTTTCTCTTGGGTCTATTATGATAGGTTCAAACCCGGCCAATCGCGCCATTGGAACAAGTGTCTGTGCAATATGAACTGCACCAATCATAATCATTCTAAGCGGCGGATTGTGCACGGCTATAAATGTTTCATTGTCCTCTTCAAAACCCGACCGATCCATCCGCATACGTGTATCATTCCCAGTATATAAAATACTTCTCGTTCCGTCTCTGACATTAACACAATAGGCGGCCGAGCGCCGCACCGCCCGTGCCTGTACAAGTTCCTCAAGTATATTTACAGGCAGTACTGCTCCAACAGGTTCCAATAGGATCCTTATTCTTCCTCCACAGGCCAATCCAACGGCAAAAGCGTCCCCGTCACTTACGCCATATTCAAGAAGTTTTCCTTCACCATCTTCAAGCGCATCAATTGCTTCAAAAACCACGGCCGCTTCAACACATCCACCCGAAACTGATCCCGCCATCTCACCGGAACCACTAACAACCAGCTGCCCACCAATTCGACGGGGTGCAGATCCCCATGTTTCCACCACAGTGGCTAATATCGCACCCTTACCCTCTTTATTCCAGTCCAGCGCTATCTCTGGAATCAGGTCAAAATTATTTTCAGTCAAAACATTCATTTTTCGCAAAACACCTCGATTTTTTAATTTGCGCGCAAAAGTCTTAATTTTTCTCCTGAATCATCATGTTCGGATAATACTGTAGCTAAGTCTTGCAAAGACGCAATCGAATGGCCTGCACGAAAGCTATCAACATGAGGCAACATTATCTTAATACCTGTTGCTTTCGCTGCAAACTGATCCCAACGAAGTAATGGGTTTAGCCAGATCAAGCGCCGCGAACTCAAGCGGAGCCTACGCATTTCTTTATCAAGATCACTTTCCTGATCGCGATCTAGACCATCCGTAATCAAAATAACAATAGCCCCATGCCCCATAACTCGCCGTGACCAATTAATGTTAAAACGATGCAAACACTCCCCAATACGGGTTCCACCCTCCCAATCTTGCGCTTCAGCACCTGCTGCGGCAAGCGCTGCATCAACGTCTTTTGTATCTAAATGATGCGTGATATTAGTTAATCGGGTCCCAAAGGTAAAAGAATGAACTTTGGCCCATCCCACGCTTTTGTTATTGGTTACAGCATGGAGAAAGTGCAAAACCATGCGACTATACTGGCTCATAGAGCCCGAAATATCGCATAAGACAACGAGGTTGGGCCAACGCTTTACCTTTTTTTTGTAGTAGAGTTTTTGAATATTGCCCCCTTGTCGCAGTGATGCACGAAAAGTGGCTGCTTTATCAACCAGTTGGCCTCGATGATTGGTACGTGCGCGTCTAGAAGGGAGCGGTTTGACCGGCAGCGTAAGACGATGCAAAATGTCTTTGGCTTGTGCTACTTCAGCAGTACTCATTTGTTCGAAATCAAGTGTTTTAAGGCGCTCTGTTTCGGACACAGTATATGACGCATCAACCTCTATCAGTGTTTTTCTATCTTGATCTTCAGCAGTGTCTAGCACCTGTGGCATATGCCCATCTAGAAGGGCCTCTACTGCTCTTTTCTCAGCCATAAAACTCTTGCGGTCCTCTTTAATACTTCCAATAGTTGGCAACATCATCGACATCATATGTTCTAAGTATTGGGGATCTCGCCAGTAGAGACGAAAAACCTCGGAAAAAACCGCTTTTTGCTCAGGTCTGTTCACAAAACAGGCGTGCAGCGTCCAATAGAAATCTTGCTTTTCGGTAAATCCTACAGCAAGAACTGCGTGAATTGCATCAATTACCCGCCCCGTGCCAATTGGAATACCCGCGCGGCGCAAAGCTCGAGAAAAATGCACAATATTTTGAGCAAGGCGGGGAGTTTCGGGAAGCTCTAACGACGCATATTTGGGCATATCTAACTTTCCGATTACCGAGATTGCTCAGCTATATTAACTGGTAGTTGTCATTTTTTTTTACGGTACAAAATTAGGGTGACCCAAAGTTCAACATAAAACGATCAAAGGCTCATCCGACTAGCTCAAGCGAAGAGCGTGCATCGTCTAGAATGCGTTTCGCCTCAGAACCCTGTAATTTTGCGATATCATCTTGATACTTTAAAATAGCACCCAATGTATCTGAAATTGCTTCTGGGCTAAGCGAAATAACGTCTAAAGCAGACAGACATTTAGCCCAATCAATCGCCTCTGCCACTCCAGGTTTCTTAAAAAGATCTTCCATGCGAAGCTTTTGTATGAAAGCTACAACTTCACGGCTTAACGTCTCAGAAACATTCGGTGCTCTTTGTGAAAGAATTTTTATCTCACGAGAAAAATCTGGATAATCTATCCAATGATAGAGGCAGCGGCGCTTCAACGCGTCATGCACTTCGCGGGTTCGATTGGACGTCACGATCACGATCGGTGGCTCTGGTGCGCGGATGGTGCCAAGTTCGGGAATGGTAACTTGAAATTCTGAAAGTGCTTCCAGCAAAAAAGCTTCAAACGGTTCATCTGTGCGATCCAATTCGTCAATTAATAAAATTGGTGCGCCTTGTTCATCGGGTTGCATGGCGCTTAAAAGAGGCCGACGAATAAGATATTCTTCACTAAAAAGTTCGGATTGCAACCTTCCACGATCTGCAGTTCCTGAGGCTTCGGCAGTCCTAATAGCAATCATTTGAGCCGCAAAATTCCATTCATAAACTGCATTGGTGGAATCCAATCCTTCGTAACATTGCAAACGAATCAAACGTCGTCCAAGGGATGCGGCTAAAGCCTTAGCAATCTCTGTCTTTCCAACTCCAGCCTCGCCTTCCAAAAATAGAGGGCGCCCAAGCTTAAGAGAAAGGAAGACAACTGTTGCCAACGCACGTCCACAGACATAAAAATTTTTCGCCAAGCCCTCCTGAACTGCTTCAATCGATTGAAAACTTATCATTTTCTTTCCTTTATTATTAACAACATTGCTACAGGTCATAATACGGCGGTCAACCCATCATTCTGCATTAAATATGAGGAGTGTTTTGCCATCCGTCCGTATGTTTGCAGATTCTTGCGCGTTACGGTGCGTAATAAATACAGGACAACGACGATGACCTTATACAAACCAAAAATTATTAATACATTTTTTGAAGCAAATATTTTGTATCAACAGACTTAAATTTTGTAACTTTTTATTATTTTAATCCCAAAAACAAGAATTTGAGATGTCTTGGAAATGACGATCTGATAATCCATCGATGTTGATTAGGCATAATAAATTAAAAGCGTTCTGGAATCGACTTCAATTAATGGCTTGATACGCTAAACTACCAGTCCAAATGTCGACTATTTTTCGTCAACTTTTACGCAAAGACGCCTGAAAAACCGATCCAAGTTGGAAGACTTGTATTACAATCAACGCTCAAATCACGTTAGGCAATTCAACATTTCAGGACTTCCATAAAATATAAAATATCGTAAATTTCATTTACCTATAGTCGTTTAATTTTCTTTAAGATGGTCACAGCAGGTAAATCTGCGATACGGAAACTGGACGTCCCTCATAAATTTATACATCACAAGTTCTTCCGATTTAACGTTTATTTGCGCAAGTAAAATGAAAATTTAACCGTTAAAGATTTTTAATGAAAAGTATCTAAAACTGAGTCCTTGCCATCTGGATAAGCTTGTCGGAATAGTGTATCGGGCAATTCATGAATAAAAACATACGTATCATTCGACCCGACGATTGGCACTTGCACCTTAGAGATGGTCCAATACTTCGGGCAGTACTTCCCGAAACGACCCAACATTTTGCACGCGCTTTGGTAATGCCAAACCTCTTGCCCCCTATAATAAATAGTCAAGACGCAAAGTCATACCGGGACGCGATAATACAGGCTATTCCGGATGGTGCCAATTTTGAACCACGGATGACGTTCTATTTGACAGAAGAAACTGATCCAGACGATCTTGCGAACGCCTATAATAGCGGTCTTATAATCGCTGCAAAATTATATCCGGCCGGTGTCACAACAAATTCTTCTTGGGGGGTGCGAAATTTTGAAAAAGTGCGCACTATTCTTGACCGGATGGCTGAGATTGGATGCCCGCTTTGTGTGCACGGTGAAGTTACAGATCCAAACGTTGATATTTTCGATCGCGAAGCTGTATTTTTAGATAAAATTCTGACGCCAATCATAACACAAACACCCGGTTTGCGAGTTGTTATGGAACATATCACTACAAAAGACGCCGTTGATTATGTGCTAGCTCACAACAAATACGTAGCAGCGACAATCACGACGCACCATCTTTTTATCAATCGCAACGATATCCTTGTTGGAGGAATAAAACCTCATTATTATTGTTTGCCTGTGGCTAAGAGAGAAGAGCACCGTGTCGCTATCTGCACGGCGGCGACAGGCGGCGATTGCCGATTTTTTCTAGGAACGGATAGTGCGCCACATCTAGACCACCACAAAGAAACGGCGTGTGGTTGCGCTGGGTGCTTTACTGCAACAAATTCAATGCCCCTCCTGGCGCATATTTTCGAGCAAGAGAATGCTCTTTCAAATCTCGAGGGATTTAGTAGCCGCCATGGTGCAAATTTTTATGGCGTCCCGTTTAATACTGGTCAACTCATCCTTGAGAAAAAGGATACGCCGGTAACCTTTCCAAAATCATTGCCAACACCACAAGGAGAAATAACCGTTTTTGATCCCGGAGTGAAAATATATTGGCAGGTTAAAAAAATGAATGAAACCTGAAATACGATACCTACCTATCGGTAAGAGTAGTGGGAAATAACTCTAATGATACAAAGCAGCTATCCCGAACAGCAAGAAATTGCTCGCTTAACAGCGCGCATGCTAATTGAAATAAAAGCAGTCGATTTCAACAGTAAAGTACCATTTACTCTTGCGTCAGGATTGCTCAGCCCAACTTACGTTGATTGCCGCAAGCTGATAAGCTTTCCACGCATACGCAGCACCCTAATGGATTTTCTCACTTTGACAATCATGCGCAACGTCGGGTTCGAAGCGTTTGACAATATTGCAGGCGGTGAAACAGCTGGAATTCCGTTCGGCGCGTTAATTGCCGAACGCATGAGCCTGCCAATGATTTACGTACGCAAAAAACCAAAAAAATATGGTAGAAATGCTCGAATAGAGGGCGTCATAAACAAAAATGATCGTGTCCTTCTTGTTGAAGATTTAGCCACTGATGGTGGTAGCAAAATTAGTTTTGTAGACGCCATTCGGGAAACGGGTGCAACCTGTGAGCATACAGCGGTTATTTTCTTTTATGATATTTTTGAACATGCGAATTCCAGCCTTCAAGACAAGGGAATCACCTTGCATCATTTATGCAATTGGTGGGATGTCTTGGCGGAGGCGAAACGTACCAATTCATTTGATAGCGAAACTTTGAAAGAAGTCGAAGATTTTCTTAAAACCCCCAAAGCTTGGCGGGATGCAAAGCAGTCATGAAATTCATAAAAGTTCCCGCTTTTTCACTAACCACAAGGATCATATGACTATATGTATGTTTGTGGTGTACTTAAAGATCAATATGTGCTAATTCACAGTTTATCCACAGAAACATACAATTTGCATCACTGCGACCGATAAGTCTATGACCAACTTATACAAAACGCAGGAAAAACATGAACCAGATCACCAATATCAATCAAACTAATAGCGACTCTCAACCTGGTGTGTCTTTGCCCCATTCTATTGAGGCCGAGCAACAACTTTTGGGTGCGATTCTAACTAATAATGAGGTTTATGATCGCATCGCAGCGATTATTTCAGCGGAACATTTTTTTGAACCTGTTCACGCAAGGATATTCGAATTGAGCGCTTCACGCATTGGTAAAAATAATCTGGCATCAGCAGTTACTTTAAGCAGTTTTATGAAAAGCGATGAAGGCCTTCAGGAACTTGGTGGAGGCGCCTATCTTGCCCGTCTGGCTGCGTCGGCAATTGCAGGATTTGCGGTGCGCGATTACGCTCATATGATTTACGATCTTGCGATCCGTCGCGAATTGATTCACCTCGGTCAGGATATAAGCTCGCGTGCTTCTAAGATGGAGGTTGAAGAAGAACCCAAAGAACAAATCACGATTGCAGAACAAGCCTTATATAAGCTCGGCGAAAACGGAAAGACTGAAAGTGGCTTTCAATCCTTTCTAGCTGCAGTCACTACAGCCGTAGATGTGGCTAATAATGCATATCAACGCGACGGAGGCCTGGCTGGCGTGTCGACAGGATTGATTGATTTGGATAAAAAACTCGGCGGTTTGCACAAATCAGATCTGTTGATATTGGCGGGTCGTCCCTCAATGGGCAAGACGTCTCTGGCAACAAACATTGCTTTTAATATTGCCAAAGCCTACCGCCGCGGAATTATGGCAGATGGTACAGAAGGAACGGTCAATGGTGGTGTAGTTGGATTTTATTCCCTTGAAATGAGTGCAGAGCAATTGGCCGCACGTGTCCTTTCAGAAGCCTCAGAGGTTCCCTCTGATCAAATTCGCCGCGGGGATATGACCGAGACTGAATTTCGCCGCTTTGTAGATGCAGCAAAAACTCTTGAAAGCTGTCCTCTTTTTATTGACGATACTCCAGCTTTACCTATATCGCAATTGGCTGCGCGCGCACGACGCCTAAAGAGAACACACGGGTTAGACGTGCTAATTGTTGATTACTTGCAATTAGTGCGTCCTGCTATCGCCAAGGATAGCCGAGTAAATGAAGTCTCTGAAATAACGCAAGGTTTAAAAGCAATTGCAAAAGAGCTACACATCCCAGTTGTTGCGCTCTCCCAATTGTCACGACAGGTTGAAAATCGGGAAGATAAAAGACCACAGCTCTCAGACTTACGTGAATCAGGTTCTATTGAGCAGGATTCTGACGTTGTGATGTTTGTTTATCGCGAGGAATATTATAAAGAACGCGAAAAACCGGGAGACCATGACCTTGAGAAAATGGCCTATTGGCAAGATGAAATGGACCGGCTCCATGGCCGTGCCGAAGTTGTTATTGGAAAACAGCGTCATGGACCTATTGGCACAGTCGAACTTAGCTTTGAAGGTCGTTTTACGCGCTTTGGCAACCTTGCCAAAGCTTGGCAGCACGACGACCGGCAGGAAGAGTGAAAAGCAAACAAATTTATAACTATATTTCGAGATACGTTTGTTATTCACCACAATACAATAATGCAACATCTCAACTTCAATATATTTTGCGGCGAAATAAATTGCCATTATTTTTTAATTTTTTTTTAAACATTTCTTCAATTTAGAATATGCCTGTAGGATTTATTTTTTCTCGATTTGAAAAATCACCATCTCCGTCGATGATGGAAATTATGAGAGGAGAGGATCATAGTCCTTCGCAGAGCCATGGCGATATTCACAATAAATATCCATCCAATGTT
>CAJWEI010000050.1 GCA_913031285.1 uncultured Alphaproteobacteria bacterium
TGGCTCCGGCGGTAGGGGTCGAACCTACGACCAATTGATTAACAGTCAACTGCTCTACCACTGAGCTACGCCGGAACATCTTGTCGATATAACAACCTCTTTAAGCCGCGTCTAGAGGAAACCGGGGCGATAATTATAATATTTTTGGCTCATTGAGCGGTAGCAAAAAGCTTGTGAAAACGTGGAGGTCCGTCGCAGGAAATATACTGTCGAGTGTGCAGGTCAATCAAATGTGCAAAGACATTTCTTGCCGCTGCTCCAAGCAAAGCTCTATGGGTTTCCACATAAATTTGCTCGGCCAGTTCGCTTGGGCTCATTGGCCGTTGCTTTAAAGCTGTTAGAATATCTGCTTCACGGCCCAGCCGATGACTGATAAGCCATTCAAGGCGCTGCCTTGGTCTTTGCACAGGGCCCCCGTGGCCTGGATAAAATATGCGCCAGTCTTTGTCTTTTAGCTTGCGGCATGAGGACATGAAATCAGCTAAGTCGCCATCTGGGGGAGAAACCATCGAACTTGCCCATTCCATGATATGATCGCCAGTAAAGGCTATATCTCTCCAAGTGTATGTGATATGATTTGCAAAGTGCCCAGGTGTGTGCAGAACACTGATGTTCCAACCGTCTCCCTCTATTTGATCGCCGTCTTCAAGACAGATATCGGGTCGAAAGTCTTTATCACTGCCTTCACCACCTCCGATGTAACCGGATGCTATCAATTCGCGCATGACATCGCTTTGTCCGATGTCACTAGGGCCAAAGCCATATATTGTTGCACCGCTTGCTTGAGAGAGCGCAGTAGCGAGCTTAGAGTGATCAATATGAGAATGAGTTACCAAAATATGTGTTATTCTTTGACCAAATTCTAATGCATCTAGAATTGCTTGCAAATGCTCTGGGTCGTTTGGTCCAGGATCAAGGACAGCAATATCGTTAGTACCCACCAAATAGGTGTTTGTCCCGCGAAATGTCATTGGCGATGGGTTTGGTGCGAGGATACGCCGTACGCTAGCCTCTAATAATTCTGGTTTGCCGATAGGGGGATTGAAGTCTATACCGCTCTGTACCATTCTGTTACCTCTTTTAATTTGTTACAGGTAGGTCTCGACCCGATGTTGCTCTCGATCAAACGCTATCTACCTTCTGGACTATATGGGAGGGCAGCCCTAATTTTACTTTTGCCTATTGTATTTTTGCAGCTCACAGTATCGATCGTCTTTGTACAGCGACATTTCGAGGGCGTGAGTGAGCAAATGACTCGCAGTTTGCGCTCAGAGATTAGTTTAATGACTCACGTTCTTTTTAACAACCGGGCGGAAATAGACTTTGCTCAGGCTTTGGCAGCCCCGCTTGAAATCAAAATTAGTCCATTTGATAAAACCCAAGATGAATTTTTAGAGCGAAGACGTTACTATGATCTGACGGGTCTGATCGTAAGGCGCGAGTTGTTGGCCGAGCCCGGTATTGAACGGGTGGATCTTCCGGACGATTACCTCGTGCGTGTTCTACTTGTTAAGGGAGAGGAAAATTATATTTTGAGCTTTTCTCGAAAGCGTGTTTCCGCGTCTAATCCGCATCAGTTGATTGTGAATATGCTTATATTTGGTGCGCTGTTTACTTTGATTGCGTTTATTTATTTGCGCAACCAGCTTCGCCCGATTACACGCTTGGCCGAAGCGGCTGAAGCCTTTGGCTTAGGACAGTCTGTAGACTATCATCCCTCGGGCGCAATTGAAGTACGAGCTGCCGGAGAAGCTTTTTTGGATATGCGGGCTCGGATAGAGCGTCACATTGAGCAGCGGACGCTTCTACTCTCTGGGGTAAGTCATGATTTGCGTACACCTCTGACACGACTTCGTTTGGGCCTTTCGATGCTTGATGCAGAGGAAAAAGTCGATTTGGAAAAAGATGCCATGGAGATGCAGGCGCTTATTGATGAGTTTTTGTCTTTTGCGAGGAGCCAGGCAGACGCCGGTTCAAACACCTACCAAGCAGATCTTTGGGCAATCGTCGAAGATGTAGTTGAAAATATGAGCAGAAACAGTGGTCGAGTGAGCTTTGTAAAACCGGAACTGCCACTTATTTTAGAGTTGCGCCCTCTGGCTATTCGTAGGGCTCTTGAGAACCTCATAGGTAATGGATTACGCTATGCAAACAAAGTTTCAGTCTCTGTCAGTGTTCACAAAACTGAGGCCCATGTGATTGTTGAAGACGATGGTCCAGGTATTCCTGTAGTGCAGATTGAAGAAGCACTAAAGGCCTTCTCCCGTCTTGATCCCGCGAGAAATCAAAATCTCGGTTCTGGTGTTGGTTTAGGGCTTCCAATTGTTGCGGATGTCGCCTATGCGCATGGTGGAAAACTAGAACTTTCAAAAAGTAGGGTTTTTGGAGGTTTAAGAGCAGATTTCATCATAGGGCTACAACGATGATTTTGATTTAATGGTCGATTTAGATTCCACCTAAACCGTTGCTCTATTATTTTGCCTCCAAATTTTTTAAACAATTTTATCTCGTCATGTTTGCTCCTCTGCTTTACTCATTATTTGGACGAACTACCTCGAAGAAGGAGTTAAATGCGTCTGATTGCAGCTCACCAAGTAAAGAAAAAATCTTTTGTATTGGTTCGGTGCAGTTCACTTATTGGAAAACGTCAATTGAAAAAAATCAGTAATATAAATTAAATGCGCAACGAATGATGGGGATCTAAACGCTGTGCTTGGTCCAAACGGTATGTATGATCCCTCGCGCCCTGTTATGCTTGGACTCTAGCTCTTTCAAGACTTTTGCATATTGCTACGCAGTTATCACTTTTTTGTTAAATTTCTGGTCTAGTTTTTCATAGCGACGTTGAAGCAAGACGTCCTCTATTTCTTCAAGCCTGCTGTGTCGTTTATTTTTGTGAAGTTGCAGCTGCAAAGAGCGCTCCCGCCAAGAATATTGGCAATGGTCACAAGTTATGATGGCCCGCACAAGGTTTGAGATATCAGCATTCTCACTCTGCTCAAAACATTTTGGACATAAAAACATCATGATTTGTAATACTTTCAAAAATTCCTATAATTTTATTCAGCAATTAAAATGCCATGTTTTTGAAGATGTTGGAAACCAGTATGAAGTTTATTGTAGCCACCTGTATTGATCTTTATTTTATCTTAGCTGCTAAATTACGTTGGCGTTTATTGACTAAGGTACATTTGGCGTGTTCAAATCCATTAAGCTAAGTATATTTTTGATCATACTAGAAAGAAGGATAGAATGGCGATTTGTGCATTGGCCTATCTTGGTGTTCGTTCTGACCGCTTAGAGGACTGGCATAATTTTGCCGGAGATCATTTGGGCATGCAGGCATTTGACCGGGGCGGAAAGACGGTTTCCTTTCGTATGGATGATCATATGCAACGTTTTGTAGTTTCTGATGAACCTGGTGAAACACTTGCCTTTGTCGGTTGGCAGGTAGAACATAAAGACGATTTAACGGAATACGCTGACAGGCTGGAACGAGCTGGCTATAGCGCTAGCATTGAAGGACGTGCCCTTTGTGATCGACGTTTTGTCGAGGGTTTGGTGAGTTTTTATGATCCAGCTGGAAATAGAATTGAACTGGTACACGAACCACACCTATCGACGGAGCCTTTTTTGCCAGGGCGACCGATAGAAAATTTTAAAACAGGGCCTTATGGAATGGGTCATGCTGTTCTTCATGTGGCAGACGCCCATGCACTGATGCTATTTTACAGAGATATTTTGGGATTTTCGGTCAGCGATTATGGGCTGACACCCGTGCCGCTATATTTCTTTCACGTGAATGGCCGCCACCATAGTTTTGCCATTATCGGTTCGGGAAATGTCGGATTTCATCATTTTATGGTAGAATATGAAAACCTTGATGATGTTGGACAAGGCTATGATTTAGCGCAGCAAAAAGAGAATGGCATTGCTTATACTCTTGGGCGGCACACCAATGACTACATGACCAGCTTTTACGCTCACTCACCCTCTGGGTTTTTTGTAGAAAATGGGTGGGGTGGTCGGATCATTGACCCAGCAGCGTGGGAACCACATGAGACAACTTTAGGTCCAAGCTTTTGGGGCCATGAGCGACTTTATCTTCCAGATGACGAAAGAGCAAATTTTAGAGATATGAGGTTAAAAGCAGCTCGAGAGGGCAATCGGGCGCCGCATTTTGTGGATTGTCCCTGGCTTTATGGCGAATTTATTAACAATAGATAGAAAATTATTTGGCTAACCAGATGAAAGCAAACCATAAACAGATAACTCCACACTATGATGTTGCTATTCTGGGGTATGGTCCGACGGGTGCTACTCTGGCTCATCTTCTTAGCCTTCATGGTCTGAATGTTCTTGTTTTAGATAAAGAAAAAGAAATGTATCCTCTGCCACGTGCGGTTCATTTTGACGATGAAACGATGCGGATTTTCCAAACAATTGGTATTGCAAATCAACTCTGCAAAATGTTGCACATCAATCCAGGCATGAAGTTTGTTAACAAACAGGGTCGCCTTTTATTGGATTGGCCTCGACCACAAGTGCTCAGTTCGCAAGGATGGAACGCCAGCTATCGCTTTCATCAACCGGATTTAGAACGCATTTTGCGCGGTTCTCTGCAGGCAAAGCCGAATGTCACAATTCTTACTGGATGCCAAGTCACTGATGTATCGCAATCTTCTGAAAATGTTATCGTGCATTTTATCGATAAGGATAATGACCAAGCACAAGTTATAACAGCGGAATACGTTGTTGGCTGTGATGGGGCCAATTCTCTTGTGCGTAAACAGTTTGACAGTGACTTAGAAGATTTAGGGTTCCGTCAGAAATGGCTGGTTGTCGATCTGCTTCTGAAAGAAGATATGCCGCAACTGGGCGATCACTCAGTACAGTTTTGCGATCCGAAGCGCCCTATGACTTATTGTAGAAATCCAAAAAATCGTCGTCGGTGGGAAATCGCGACGATCGAGGGCGAGACAGATGAAGATATTCTAAAGCCTGAAAGAATTTGGAACTTACTTTCCAAGTGGATTACCCCGTTACAGGCTGATATCGAGCGAAAAGCAATCTATACATTTCGCTCAGTCATTGCAAAACGCTGGGTTTACGGCCGTCTTTTGATTGCTGGAGATGCAGCGCATCTGACGCCACCGTTTATGGGTCAGGGCATGTGTGCTGGTGTAAGAGACGCAGCAAATCTTGCTTGGAAGCTCGCTCTTTGTGTCAAAAATCATGTTGGGCATGAGATTTTACAAAGTTATGCACAAGAACGGATACCACATGTTAAGGCGTATATTTCTAAGGCCGTTATTCTTGGTGAATTGATTTACTCCGAGGACCCTTTATCTATGCTTTCTGCCGTTAATGACGAAGGAACTGGGCAAGCAAAAATGAAATCTATCAGCCCATTATTAGGCGATGCCGATTTTTTTTCGTCTTTTGCACCTTTTTCCAAATTCAGGGGACAGCTTTTGGGACAGCCAGTGTTTAGAAATGGCCTTAGAATGGACGATTTGTACGGATATAGAGCCGTCTTGATATCGAGGAATCAGTTGGAATTCGACAAGTCTGCGGTTCTAGCGCCAGAATTTGAGAATTCTATTTTACTGCTTTTAGATAAGCTTGACACCTATGCCGTTCTTTTGAGGCCGGACCACTATATCTTAGCCACGGCTAAAGATGCGAACGAAACTAAAGAACTTTGCGATCTTGTATCACATACCTTTGGGGATGGTTTTGTGAAGCAATGACTTGTTTATTTCGGACAGGCTCAATAAAGATCATGCAAAATAGCCCGGATCAAATGTTATAAGATAGGCTTTGAAACGAGCGATTGATTACCAAGATATTTTTATGTCGATTTAATAATTTTTGTAAAATCCAAAAAATGATATGTTTATTAGCAAAAGGAAGAGCAGACCGATTACATGTACCAAATTGAATCGACCGCCCCTAAGAAGTAAAATTTATGCAATCAATTTTACAGCGCTTAGAAGCCACATCTGATAATTTAAAATCAGTGATATTTAAGAGCTGGGCGACAGAACGGACAAATATTTTTCTTTGAAGCTACAGCCTAGCGACCCCAGGCCCGCAGAGGGCCACAGTCCATATGAACAAAGTTTGATCTACTATATGTTCCCACTCCACCCACTTTGCAGGATAATGCAGCACGCGAAATCTGTCTTGCAGATCTAGATCCCATTCTTAAGTCAGCTGCTTGACCAGACATATGCAATGATTTTTTTGCGACGAGCCGTGATCGGCGTCTGAGCATAGCGTTTGTCTGAGGACTGCGGTAGCCGGACAAAAGCTGAAACGGCTCAGATGTGTCCAAAATAGCGTGTGAGGCTGCCATCAAATCGATTGTACGCAAATCAATATTTCTTATCTCGTTGCGACGCCAGTCGCGCATAATTCTGCTTATTTCACGAACGGCCTCCCTAACGTATTCCCCGTCGATCCAATAAATTGTGTCGACCCTTTCTCCGGAGCGTCTTGAGTATAAACTAAGTTTGCGGATATCGCCGGATCCTCTTAGGAAACCTGCGGCATTTGCGTAAGTAGGCGCCGCGACTAAGACACTAGCAGAAAATGCACTCAGAAGTGCGCGCCGTGTCAGATCTGTGGACACTGTCTCAAGCATCTTTAGTTGTTTCCTCCTACAACCTAGTTTGCTAAGTTGCATGATATTCATCCGCAATTAGTTTTTATTGTATGCCATAAATCGAATCGGCTACCAAGTCAAAAATATTAGTTTGTATTTCAACGCAAGGGTTTTCGGCAAGTATTTGCTTTTTTCTCACAATAAACAGCTCTAATACGGCCGTTTTAGAGTGGTAAAAATTCAGTTTATTGTTTATAGATTCTCACTGTACGGAAATATTAAAGGATGTTATGCACTATATGTGTATATCGTTCGGAGAAACATAGCAATATTTTGCTGTAGGCCCCAATTTTTTAGGCGTGAGTGCTATAAAACCAAACCGTTTAAATATGTTGTGTGCGGCGTTTGTATGCATGCTACCAATCCTAGGTCCGGTGCTTTTAGCTGACGAGCTCTCGTTATCCTTTAAAGTCGAATTAATCCAAGGATTACTTGAGAATGACGATGCAGGCGAGTACTATGAAGAATCATTTTATAAACCGATTTGGACAGGACCTAATAAAGCTTCGGTGCTTCGTAGGTCTGCTTTGATAGAAGCCCTTAAAAACGCTGATGTGCATGCTTTGCCAAGGGAGAATTACCATTTAAAGACTATTTTGGGCATGGTCGAGAGCGCGAAAACACATGCGGACCTTGGTGCTCTCGAAGCTAAATTGACTAAATCATTCTTGCTTTATGCCAAGCAAGTTCATTCAGGCCTAGTTCGACCAAGCAAGATCGATGACGCGATTGCTCGTAAGATAAGTTATGTTCCAACGCGCGATTTCCTTGATGGTTTGGTCGCGGGGGATCCCGTCCGATTTATTAAATCGCTACCTCCACAGTCAGAGGAATATCATCGTCTGCTGAGGGCTCGACAAGATCTGTTGCGAATTCAAGAACATGGTGGTTGGGGTCCATTAGTGCCGCTTGGCAAATATCGGCTTGGTGATAGTGGATTACAAATAATCCAATTGCGAGACAGACTTGTCTCTAAAGGCTATCTAAAGCGCTCAATGTCGGTTGAATTTGATCAAGAGATGTTGAGCGCTGTCATCCAATTCCAATCAGATCACGGATTGGCCTTAGATGGCATCGCTGGTGTATCCACGATCAGCGAGATCAATCGTTCTATAATTGAGCGTTTGAAGTCAGTCACTGTGGCGATTGAGCGGGAGCGTTGGCAAAATAAAGGACATCTTGGAGTTAGCGAACTTGCGCCAAGAAAAATACTAGTTAATTTAACAGATTTTACGGCGAAAATAATTGATGACGGAAAAATAACATTTCAGACGAGGTCGGTTGTAGGTGCGGATGAAGATGATCGTAGAAGCCCCGAGTTTTCTGATGTCATGGAACATATGGTGATTAACCCAACTTGGTATGTCCCCCGGTCAATCACAGTAAACGAGTATCTTCCAGAGCTTCAAGCCGACCCAACGGCTCATAATTATCTTACTCTTTTTTCGCCAGTTGATGGAATTACAATTCCGCGAGAAGAAGTAGATTTTACAGTTTTTGATGAAGACACATTTCCTTTTGAGATGAAGCAAGCGCCATCCACGTCGAATGCTTTAGGTTTGGTTAAATTCATGTTTCCAAATCGTCATAATATCTATCTGCACGATACACCCCATAAAAATCTATTTATGAAAGAAGAAAGAACTTTCTCGCATGGATGCATTAGATTGCAAGATCCGTTTGAATTTGCTTATGAATTGCTCGCACTGCAATCAGCGGATCCAATTTTAGATTTCCAGTCTATTCTGCAAACAGGAAAAGAAACTACAGTTGTCCTCCATCAGCCAGTTCCAGTTCACATAATTTACCGAACAGCTGTCAGCACTGAGGGAGGTAGAATGGGCTATCGTCGAGATATTTATGGACGAGATGCAATGATTTTCGTTGCTTTAAGCGAGGCCGGGGTGGTGATACGTCAAAATCAGGGTTAAATTGAAGCCTAAGAATTGGATTTGAATGTCTTACCGGGTAAAAGATATAGCGACGGCCCTAGGAGCGGGCTTTGAGGGTGATGGGGACTATCAGATCTCCACAGTTGCTGAACCGGCGCATGCAAAGCCAGGTCAAATTGCGTTGGCTTTAACTCCCGAATATGCAAAAGAGCTTTCGCTTGGTAAAGCAGATGTTGCGATACTTTGGACTGGTGCAAATTGGCAAAGTTATAATTTGAAAGCAGCAATATTTGCGCCAAGGCCGAGGTTTACGCTTTCGGGCTTGTCCGTCATGATGGACCCTGGACAAGGATATGAGCTTGGTATTAGTCCGCACGCATATGTCGACCAAACGGCAAGTGTCGGTAAGAACGTTACAATAGGACCCTTCAGTTACGTTGGAGCTCAAGCTATACTCGGTGACGATACGGTCATAGCGGCACAGGTTCACATTGGCTATAAGTCGCAGATTGGAAAGGGCGCTTATTTGCGCGAGGGCGTGAAAATTGGTGCGCGTGTTAAAATTGGAACCGGGTTCGTCGCCCAGCCGGGAGTGGTTGTTGGAAGCGACGGTTTTTCGTTCGTCACACCAGATGTTGCTGGAGTTGAAAATGTCCGTAAAACACTTGGTGATCAGAAAGAGGCTGCTAAAGAGCAGGTCTGGACGCGCATCCATTCTCTTGGAAGTGTTACCATTGGCAATGATGTCGAATTTGGCGCAAATAGTTGTGTTGACAGTGGCACCGTTCGTGACACTGTTATTGGGAATTCGGTTAAGTGCGATAATTTAGTTCATATTGGTCATAATGTAACGGTTGGCGATAATTCTTTGATATGTGGCCAAGTCGGTATAGCCGGGTCGGCAAGAATTGGCAGAAATGTGGTTCTTGCAGGGCAAACTGGCGTGAACGACAACATTTTTGTTGGAGATAATGTGGTCGCCGGTGGTGCGACTAAAATCTTTACGAATGTACCGGCAGGTAGGGTAGTTTTGGGTTACCCCGCTGTAAAAATGGAGCGCCATTTAGACATCTATAAGGCAATTAGACGCTTGCCACGGCTTTTCAAAGAGGTCGCAGAAATAAAAAAAAACGTGTTAAATCTGCGTGAAAAAAAATAATTTCTATCTGCAGTTGAAAAAGGTGCGAGCAGGAATGAATGTTAGCGATATAGTGATTAAGATAATTGCCCAGCAAGCTGTGTTAGAAGTCCCGGACATCACTATGGAAAGTACTCTTGAGAGCCTCGGAATCGATAGCCTGGGCTTGGTCGAAAGTATTTTTGCAATAGAAGAGGCTTTTGATATTCAAATCCCGTTTAATGCAAATGATCCGACTAATGGCGATTTTGATATTTCCAGTGTTGCAACCATCATAGCCGGAATCGAACAATTAGTGGTGGAGAAATAGTGAAGCGTGTTGTAATTACGGGCTCTGGAACAATTAATCCGCTTGGGCAAAGCGTTGCTAAAACGCTAAGTGCAATGCGGGAAGGGGTCTGTGGTATTGGTCCTTTAAATTTTAAGGATGTGGATCGTCTTTCTATTCAAATTGGTGGGCAAGTAAATGATTTTGAACCGGAGAAAGTATTTAATCGCCAGCAACTGTCACTGTACGATCGTTTCACCCAATTTACTCTTTTAGCCGCTAAGGAAGCGCTTACCCAGTCTGGTCTAGTCTTTGCGGGTGAACTCGCCGCGAAATCTGGTGTCGTTTTTGGAACTGCTGGTGGTGGGGTAAGCACTTGGGACGATAACTACCGGGCTGTTTATGAAGACGGCAAAAATCGCGTTCACCCGTTTGTGGTACCTAAGCTTATGAATAATTCAGCCACAAGTCATATTTCGATGGAGTACAATCTCAAGGGGCCGAGTTTTACAGTTTCTACGGCTTGTGCAAGCTCCAATCACGCAATGGCGCAGGCTTTCCAAATTGTTAGATCCGGCATTTCGCTAGCGATGGTAACTGGGGGCTCTGAGTCTATGCTTTGCTTTGGGGGTGTGAAAGCCTGGGAAGGACTTCGTGTTATGAGTAAAGACGCTTGCCGCCCCTTTTCGGCCAACCGCAATGGTATGGTTCAGGGCGAAGGGGCTGCTGTTTTTATTTTTGAAGAATATGAACATGCCCGCGCCCGAAATGCAGATATCCAGGCGGAAGTTATTGGGTTTTCGATGTCATCGGACGCATCTGATATTGTGATGCCATCCAAACAAGGTGCGGCACGCGCGATCAGTAGTGTTTTGAAGGACGCAAGGCTTAATACTGAAGATGTCGGATATATCAATGCTCACGGGACAGGTACGACGGCCAATGACAAGACTGAATGTGCGGCTGTTGCGGATGTGTTTGGAACGCACGCTGATAATCTGATGATTAGTTCTACAAAGTCTATGCACGGGCATCTAATTGGTGGAACTGGTGCGGTAGAATTACTAGCGTGTATTATGGCAGTTCGCGACGGAATTGTGGCGCCAACGATTGGATATGACGAACCTGACCCAGAATGTGCTCTTGATGTCGTTCCCAACGAGGCACGTGAGATCAAAGTGGATGTCGCACTTAGCAACGCATTTGCTTTTGGCGGTCTCAATGCAGTGATAGCATTGAGAAAAGCATCTTAGTTTATTATTAAAATATCTAAATGGAAAGTATTTCAGCATTCAAAATACTCTTTATCGCTTTTTTACTCGTGCGCAGTCGATCGCGTGCGTCTAATACTATTAAAGCCTTTTTTTGATTGAATTAATTTTGCTCAGTTTCAACAAGCTTAGCGGCGATGTTTGCCCGTCCAAAATGACAGCTGATCAAATGGATAAATTGACATTATCGCCAGATATGAGTTTTATTATTTGAAATTGAGAGAAATCAGGAGGTTTTTTGTGCGAGACGTTAAAAGAAAATATGCGACAATTCTAGCTTCTGATTGTGTTGGGTTTAGTAAGCACATGCTTGAAGACGAAGAGAAAACGCTCGATAGCTTAAATGCTTGTCGTGTAATTATTGACGGTTTTATAGACAAACACGGCGGGCGCATCTTTCACACAGCAGGCGACTCAGTTCTCGCCGAGTTTGACAGTCCCATTGAGAGTGTAAACTGCGCAATTAGCTTCCAGGAGGCGATATTTGAGCGAAACAAAGCGAGCGCTTCGCAAGGTATTGACAAAAAGCTGGTGTGGCGCGTCGGCGTTCATTGCGATGATGTTATTTTTGAAAATAACAATGTATATGGAAATGGGGTTAATATAGCGGCTCGGCTAGAGGCCCAATGCGCTCCAGGTCAAATTCTCGTTTCGCGCATAATTAATGAACAAGTAGCCTCTCGCATCGAGGCGATATCGCGCGCAGCAGGAACCAAAAAGCTTAAGAACATATCTAGCGATTTTGAAGTCTTCTCAATTACAACGACCAACACAGACACTATCATAGCTGATGTAGTCTCCGAAGACGTTGAGGAAGCGGACCGGACGCATAAGCCAACATTATCTGTGTTGCCCTTCAAGAACATGAACGCAAACGATGAAAGTTCGTTTCTGATCGACGGTGTATTTGAAGATATCCTAACTGAACTTTCTATGGTGCGCCAATTGTCCATTGTATCGCGCCAGTCCAGTGTTAACTTTGCTGAGAGCCAAGGAGAGCTTGATCAATTTGTGAAGCAATTCGATGTCAATTACTTGATCCAAGGTTCAATTCGGTCGTCTGGTAATAAAGTGCGTGTGACAGTGTCTTTGCTTGAGGCTGAAAATAAGGAAATACTTTGGAGCAAACGCTTTGACCGCGATCTTGACGATATATTTGAGGTGCAAGATGAGATTGTTCGCAGCGTAACGCAGGCTATCTTGGGTGAGATTGAAGTCGCAAGTTTGAATCGTGCCAAACGAAAACCGACTGAGAATATGTCATCTTATGAATTTCTTCTCAAGGGAAAGGAAGGTCACCACACGATAACTGCCGAAGCGAATGCAAATGCGCTAGAGATGTTTGACGCCGCTATTGAGGCCGATCCTGAGAATGCTCAAGCCTATGCATGGAAAGCGTGTACCATGGGACAAGGTTTGGGTCGTGGTTTCATCCAAAGACCGATGGAAGAAGTCATGCCAGAATTCAGTAATTTAATGTCGTCAGCTTTAAAAATTGACCCAAACGATTTTGAGTGTCACAGGCTACTTTCTGCAGTAAATGCAATGTCTGGAAAATTTAAGCTGGCCGTTGAACATGGCAAAAAGGCATATGATATGGTGCCAAATGATCCTCGGATTTTGCAGCAATATGGTGAGGCGCTTTTGAAAACAGGGTCAACGAAAAAAGGCTGTGATCTCACACTTTTGGCGCTTGAATATGATCCAATTGCGCAAGGCCAAACAAATAGTGACAAAAGAAAATCTGACGCTGTATTTGGGTGCCTCTTGGATGATCGATCTGAACTTGGACTGTCAATCGCTGAAGAAATAGACGACCGAAGCGAGCAGATCTTATTATATGCAGCAGGTCTTGCTGTTTCTAAAGATGGTTCTATTAACCCTCACAGCTGGTTGGTGGACGATCTAAAAGCAGCAGACTCGGATAAAATTGAAGCAGCCATAGAGGAAATGGGTAAATACGATGTTGTTGTCCAAAGCGCCTTGAGAGAAGTGTTCATAGATTATATCGTACCAATGAAAGCTAATTTAAAGCTGGTTGTTTGAATAGTTAGGCGCGTTTTGTTATCCACCCGCCGCCAAGAATGCGTGTTCCGCCTGTTTCATAAAAGACACATGCCTGGCCAGGCGCGACACCTTCTTCGGGATTAAGTAATTCTATCACGCACTCTGTGTCTGACAGTGGTCTTAGAATAGCTTCGCGCGAGGGGCGTGTAGACCGTACCTTAACCGAAATCTGCAATTCCTGACCGGCCGAGAGCGCGCTGCTGCCGAGCCAGTTAATTTCTGACACTGGAACGAGCCTTGTTTTTAGGAGTTCTTTAGGGCCAACAATCACTCTCTTTGATTCTACATCGAGAGAAATGACATAAATAGGCTCATGAAGACCACCAATTCCTAAACCGCGCCGTTGACCTACAGTATACCTAATAACGCCTTCGTGGCGGCCCAAAACCCTTCCATCTACATGAATAATCTCTCCACCAGCTGCCGCCTCCGGATGTAGCTTTTCAATGACGCTTGCATAGTCTCCGTTGGGTATAAAACAGATATCCTGACTATCTGGTTTATCTGCAACCGAAAGACTGTATTTTTCAGCTAGCCTTCTAGTGGCTTCTTTTGAAGCCAAATGACCAAGTGGAAATCTTAGAAAATCAAGTTGCGCCGGAGTTGTAGAAAAGAGAAAATAGCTTTGATCCTTGTCAGCGTCGGCTGCACAGTGCAACTCTGCCCCGTTAGGCCCGATTTTACGCTGGATATAATGTCCAGTTGCCATGCAATCAGCGTCTAAATCGCGTGCCGTTTGAAGTAAATCTTTGAATTTTACTCGTTCATTACAGCGAATACATGGTACGGGAGTGGCTCCCGCGATGTAGCTTTGAGCAAACTCGTCGATTACGGCCTCCTTGAAGACATTCTCGTAATCCAAAACGTAATGAGGAAAGTCCATTTGATCTGCAACTTTGCGCGCGTCATAAATATCAATACCGGCGCAGCACGCTCCTTTTTTTGCAAGAGCTGCACCATGATCATAAAGTTGCAGCGTGACACCGATAACATCGTAACCCTGTTCGTACAGAAGCGCAGCCACAACAGAGCTGTCAACGCCTCCAGACATTGCAACTACGACGCGTGTTTCTGATACAGGCTTTGCAAAGCCAAGTGAGTTTAAAGGCAAGTCTTTGGCCATGTAGTATTCGACCTTTTCTCTATTAGCTTTAGATGTCAAAAACTGACGGCATTCAATAGCAGGCATTTCAATAGGCCTCAATAGAGCGATGCGCAATCTTTTGTCTATCATTTAATCGGAGATTTGCATGTTTTAAGCAAGTTAAGTACCACTAATATTGTCGGACTGCCTTACAATAAGCCTTTGAGGCTGGTGGACCTGCTGCCCAAATACGCCAAACTTTAGGTTTGGTAGCTCAAAACTTGTGCTATTAGGGTTGTGTCCCAAGATCTACTATCAATCCAAGACCTGATTTCATGTTATGGATCGGGCAGAGAGGAGTTCGCAAGTTGGACCTACAAGGCTGAAAGGTCTGGAGAGAATACAGTAAAGTCTGCCTTTATTAAAAAATGAAATACAAATTTAAGCGTGTAACTTTGGGCTTCCATTTTCTCTAAGTAAATCTGTCAAATACCTGAGAGAGGTTAAAAGAACACATGCACTTCTGCTTAAAGATGACCCCAAGATATAAAAGATTATTGAGATCATTCTACACAGGCCAGTCTGAACGTTTTTCAAAAAAATTAAGAGCATAAGGCTTCAATTAAGCGAAATTGGAAGATTAAGTACTGTTTTTCTTGGGCATAAATTTGCCTTGTATAGCTTATCATTTGGATCTCTAAAAAATTTCTTTGGTAAGAATTGAAACACCAACATCGCCCCTGTCCGGATTCAAAGATACAGAAAGTAAATCCGATGGCGTTGGGTTTGGCGCAGATGACTACCTTGCAAAGCGAGTTTCATCATAAAAAAACTTATCGCTGAAAGTAGTAAGAGTATGAACAGGTCGAAGTTGTATTACCAGGTTTTGATCAGGACTGGCAAATTTAGTATTAATTTGGATACAACAACTGTTAAAGTTGGTGGAAAATCGTTAATCTTAATGGAAAAGAATATATGATTTTGGAATTGTAGTCCCTCCGTAAAGAAACATTTTTGAGTAAGGAAGTGTTTCTCAATTCGCCGTATGCAGGATTGCACAAGCTTGAGCTCGATATAAAAGATGCGCTTATTCGTAAACTATGTAAGCAAATAAACGAACTTAAGCGTGTTGAAAGCTATATTCATATTTTGTGCGCATAAAGATGCTGTTGCAGAGCCCGTCGATGCTCTGCAATATTCTATTGCTACTCTAGATAGCTTTTCTACTCTAGACCTGAGCGGGTGGTCAATCTATGACCTATGAAAGGTCTACCAAAGGATTGATCACTGTGGCGCAAAATAGAGCCGTTAATAAATTAACTTTGGAGGAGGCTAGCACTGAACTGGCCCGCCTCGCAGATGTTTTGGCACGCGCCAATATTGACTATCATCAGAAGGATGCCCCGTTTCTAAGCGATTCTGATTACGACGCACTGCGAATTCGAAATCATGAAATCGAAGTAAGATTTCCGCAAATGAAGCGAGGTGACAGCCCAAGTGAAAAAATTGGAGCGCCGCTATCTGAAGGGTTTGCAAAAATTGTGCACGCGGTACCTATGTTGTCGCTTGCGAACGCCTTCAACAAAGCTGATGTAAGCGATTTTGACGAACGGATACGCCGCTACCTTGGGCTAAAGCAAGATCTGTCTTTATCGTATACAGTTGAGCCAAAGATAGATGGCCTGTCGCTAAGTTTACGCTATGAACAAGGTCGACTTGTGCATGCAGCCACAAGGGGCGATGGCCAAGTTGGCGAAAATGTTACCGAAAATGCAAAGACTATTGGGAATATCCCGCATGTAATCGCTAATGCTCCTGAGATTTTAGAGGTTCGGGGTGAAGTTTATATTGGTCACTCGGACTTTGCTGATTTGAATGAACGCCAATCTATTGAGGGCTCTAAAGTTTTTGCCAACCCGCGTAATGCAGCAGCTGGCGCTTTGCGTCAGATTGATGTGCGTGTCACGGCTGAACGGCCCTTGCAGTTTTTTGCTTATGCCTGGGGAGAACTATCAGAGCCGCTTGGAAACACACAGACTGAGGCGGTGGCTCGCCTTGCGGCCTTTGGTTTTCAGATCAATTCTTTGACTGAGACATGTCAAACTATTGAGTCGTTATTGGCGCATTATAACAATATCGAAGCACAACGGGCTAGCTTGGGTTATGATATTGATGGCGTTGTATACAAAGTGAATGATCTCGGATATCAAAGACGACTTGGATTTCGCTCGACCACGCCAAGATGGGCGGTCGCGCACAAATTTCCCGCTGAACTCGCATGGACCTATCTCGAAGCTATCGATATTCAAGTTGGCCGAACGGGCGCTCTCAGCCCTGTAGCTCGACTGAAACCAGTAACGGTAGGTGGTGTAGTGGTCTCAAATGCGACCCTTCACAATGAGGATTATATTTTAGGACGAGACTCCAACGGTTCAGCTATCAGAGATGGAAAAGATATCCGAATCTCAGATTGGGTGCAAATATATCGGGCGGGTGATGTCATTCCTAAAATAGCTGATGTGGACCTTTCAAAACGCAAAGTCGAGGCTGAAGCCTTTGTTTTCCCTTCTTCTTGCCCAGAGTGTGGATCAATAGCCGCTCGTGAAGAGGGTGATGCCGTTTGGCGATGCGTTGGTGGGTTTATTTGCCCCGCTCAAGGTGTTGAAAGGCTCAAGCATTTTGTGTCCCGAAAAGCGTTTGATATTGACGGCTTGGGCACAAAGCAGATTGAAATGTTTTTTTATGATGATGCGTTGGCTGTTAAGGAACCTGCAGACATTTTTACTCTGGCAAAAAGGGATACCCAAAATCTAACCTCTCTTAAAAACCGCGATGGATGGGGAGAACGCAGCGCTGCAAATTTATTTGCCGCAATAGAAGAGCGTCGCAATATTGGATTTGGCCGGCTTTTATTTGCGCTGGGTATTCGCCACGTGGGTGAAGCAGCCGCCAATTTAATTGCGACACATTATACCAACTGGGATGAGTTTGTCTTAGCCATAGATGAGGCTTTCACATCCAAGGGTGCAGAATGGGGCACCTTATTAGCAATTGAAGGGGTCGGTGAAGTTATGGCAACCTCGCTGGTATCTGCATTTGCCAGCCCTTTAGAGAGACGTGCAATCAACAGATTGGTCACTCAACTTGAAGTTCGGGACGCCGAAGTACCAAAAATAGAGGGCAGCCCTGTTGCGGGTAAAACTGTTGTATTCACTGGATCTCTTAAGAAAATGAGCCGTGCGGAGGCTAAAGCAAGGGCCGAAAATCTTGGTGCAAAGGTTGCTGGTTCGATCTCTACCAAAACAGATTTGGTAGTTGCTGGGATTGGTGCAGGATCCAAAGCCAAAAAAGCGCAAGATCTTGGAATTGCAATAATTGACGAAGACGACTGGTTTCAAATGATAGAGGCGCTATGAGCACAAGACCTGAAATCCTATTTCCACTCTTTAAAGATCTTACCGCATTAGAGGGTATTGGCCCAAAAACGGCAGACCACATGGTTGGTCTTGCGATTGAACGGCCAAAAGATTTGATTTTCACACTTCCGCAAAGTGGAATTGATCGTAGCGTCGTTTCTTCGGTAAAGGATGCGCTCGTTCCACAGACTCTAACTGTCGAGATAACGGTTGGCGAACATAGCCCTTCTAGAAAAAAGTCTGGCCCTTACCGGATAAATGTCGTAGACGCACATACCAGTTTTCGTCTTGTATTTTTTCACGCCCATGCTGATTACATGAAAAAAATATTACCAACTGGAAAGCGAATGGTCGTTTCTGGAAAATTAGAGTCTTTTGATGGTGTTGCCCAAATGGTTCACCCGGATCATATCCTGCCATCCAATCAAATTGATACGATTCCCAAATTTGAACCTGTCTATCCTTTGACAACTGGCGTGACACAAAAAACAATGTTGAAAGCTACCAAATCTGTCCTTAGACTGGTGCCGCGTTTGCCTGAGTGGATTGATCCAGCGGAAAAGGCCCGCTCTGATTGGCCAGATTGGCACGTTGCGGTCGCAAATGCACATGATCCTAAGTCATTAAATGATATTCAGGCAAATGATCTATCGCGCAGCCGTCTTGCTTATGACGAATTTATGGCGCACCAGCTTACATTGGCTCTTGCGCGACAGAATCTGCGAAAATCCAAAGGATTAGTTACAATTGGTGATGGTCATTTGCGCCGTAAAATTCTTGAACAATTGCCTTACAGACCAACAGGCGCGCAAAATCGCGCAATTTTGGAAATTTCTGCAGATATGTCCAAGAGTGTGCGAATGAACAGGTTATTACAGGGTGATGTGGGATCTGGCAAAACGCTGGTTGCCTTTCTAGCAATCCTGATTTCTGTTGAAAGTGGCGGGCAGGGGGTGTTAATGGCGCCGACAGAAATTTTGGCCCGTCAGCACCTTGAAAGCTTACGGCTCTTGGCGAGTGAAGCCGGAGTGACGATCTCAATTTTAACTGGACGCGATAAAGGGGCGGATCGGGTGAAAAAGCTTGCGGCACTTGCCAGTGGTGAAACAAATATTCTAGTAGGAACCCATGCTGTATTTCAGCGGGATGTTATATTTTCAAATTTGCGACTGGCAATTGTTGACGAACAGCATCGGTTTGGCGTGCGTCAACGGCTTGAACTGGGTCAAAAGGGCAACGCCGTAGATGTGCTAGTCATGACGGCGACACCCATTCCGAGGTCATTAGCACTGACTCAATATGGAGATATGGATGTCTCAATACTTGATGAAAAACCACCTGGCCGTAAACCCGTTAAAACGGCAGTGGTGGCAACCGCACGTCTCTCAGAGGTAATAAATCATTTGCGAATGGCAATCTCGGAGGGGCGTCAAGCTTATTGGGTTTGCCCACTCGTTGAGGAAAGTGAAGTGCTGGATTATACTTCTGCGGAGGATAGGTTTAAAAGTCTACGCGCAGTCCTTGGTGAAGACGTTGTTGATCTCGTTCATGGACAGATGCACACGATGGAAAAAGACAGTGCTATGGCACGATTTGAAGCCGGTAGGAGCAAGATTTTAGTTGCAACTACGGTAATTGAAGTGGGAGTTAATGTGCCTAATGCGTCGATCATGGTGATAGAGCGCGCGGAAATATTCGGTCTCGCACAGCTTCACCAATTGCGTGGCCGGGTGGGACGCGGCAGTTCTCAGTCTACCTGTTTGTTGCTATATCAGGCTCCTCTGACCAAAAGTGGTCGGCGACGACTGGATGTTCTACGAGATACCGAAGACGGGTTTGTAATTTCACAGACAGATCTTGAAATGCGTGGTTCGGGTGACTTAATCGGGACAGCTCAGTCTGGTCTACCTCGATTTCGTATAGCAGATATAGACAGCATGACCGCTTTGATGGCTAAGGCCCAAATTGATGCAAGGACGCTTTTAACTCTTGATCCTGATCTTACCTCGCATCGTGGAAAAGCAGCTCGCGTTCTTTTATGGTTGATGGAACAAGAAAAATCTATTCGTTTAATTTCAGTGGGTTAGAATAATTTTAATCAATCGCCACTTTTTGTTGCTAATATGTTCTTTACTAATCCATAAATAAGTGAGAACAAATGGTAAACAGTAAATTGAGGTGGTTATGTTTACTCAGATTAAAACAGCAGCAGCGGCTTCTTCGTCAACATTCGTTCAAGATACAATTGGTGCAACTGCACTACTGATAATTTTGTTTGCTGGTTTGCATCTGCCTGGTCCGTTCTAGGCAATAGCGTCATCGCGTTGAGACAGTATAAGTTATCCCTTTAATGGTATGTTTTACTAATACTTTAATCTTTGCTCTCTTACGCTGGGCCTGCTTTATGTGATGTTGCAATTTCTCCAGCTGAGTTGGCTTCTGCTGCGCGATTTTTTTAAGCATAGGTCTTTTTTGGAGAGACTTTTTGCATAGCCTCTATAACTGCTTCTATAGATAGCATAATTGAAGCATGGCGATTTTTAAAATCTTTGGCAGGACGTAAAACTTCCATCTCATCGAAAGGTGCTTTGGGTGCTGGTCCGTCAAACTCCAGCATTTTCTGCAACGCTTCTCGTGTCGTCAGAAGTTCGTTTAGTGACCGGCCTAAAGCCGCCCTGCCTAAAACGCTGGCGGCAGCTTGGCCCAATGCGCAGGCTTTGACATCTTGTGCAAAATCCGCAATTTTACCGTTCTCAATAGTAATATCAACTGTGACGGCAGACCCGCACAGCGGCGAGCGCTTCTTCGCCGTAGCATCGGGCTTTTTTAGTCTGGAGGGAGCAGATAACTCTGTTGCCAATGCAAGAATACGTGAGGAGTATAGTTTTATAAGTTCATTTTCGCTAGACACAGTCTTTCCCTTTTCCTACTTGGTCAATACATAAGGTGATATGAGTAATATTCAAAAGGTTTTCTTGATATGACGTTCGATGCGACCAATCTGGTTTATAATGATGCTGGCCTCATCCCTGTTATTGCGCAGGATAATAAAACAAAAGAAGTCTTAATGCTGGCATGGATGAATAGTGATGCAGTTTTACGCACGCTGAGTAGTGGCGAGGCAACCTTTTGGTCACGCTCGCGCAAAGCGTTTTGGGTTAAGGGCGAGACATCAGGTCATACTCAGAAACTTATTGATTTCAGGTTAGATTGTGATCGCGATTGTCTTTTGATGCTTGTCGAGCAGGTAGGGCCTGCTTGTCACACAAACCGAAAAAATTGTTTTTACCGCTCATTTATCAGTGGAAATGAGATCGAGCTTATGGCACCAATCAGTGGTTAATCAAAAACCTAGTCCTACGAGATGGCGAATATCATCGGGAGTAGCGCCATTTGCACGGTAATTTGAGAGCGCTTTGGCATCGGTTCGTTTTGCAAGGCGCTTTTGCTCTTCATCACGAATGAGAGCGTGGTGATGAAATACAGGAATTTTTAAGTCAAGCAGCCTCTGGAGTAACACATGGATTTGCGTGGCATCCTGTAAATCCTCACCTCGTACAACATGGGTTATGCTTTGTTCGTTATCATCTATGACTACAGCAAGATGATAGGCGGTATCACCATGGATACGGCGTCGCAATACCACATCCCCCATGGTATTTTCTAGGTTCTTGCATGCAATCGCTTTTTGACCAGCGTCCAATCCGGTTTCCATGTAAATTAAATTTTCTGTCAGCATGTCGACTGCTTTGCTAATATTTAATCGCAGGGCATCGCCTTTTCGTTCCTCAGACAGGCTTCTATCTCTGCAGGTCCCAGGATAGATACGCCCGTGCGGTCCGAATTGCGAAACACCTTCTTGAGGTGCGCTTACCGCTGCGGCAATATCACCACGACGGCAGGAGCAGGGAAAGATCAGGCCCATCTGTGAAAGCTTGCTGATCGCTGCATCATAGGCGCTCTTGCGGTCTGATTGACGAAGGACGGGCGTCGGCCATACAAGGCCTAACCAAGCGAGATCGCTGTAGATCTGCTCTTCCCACTCAGGACGACACCGTGTGCTGTCAGTATTTTCTATTCGAAGGAGACATTCTCCTTTGGCCTCCAGAGCCATATTATAAGCGAGGATAGCGGAATAAGCGTGACCAAGATGCAAAGGTCCTGTTGGAGAGGGCGCAAAACGTGTTTTAAAGCTCACGATATTTCTAGGATATAAATGTTAGATTTCAGACCAGCTCTAGGCATATGGTCGCTATATTCGCTCAGTATTAATTTGGCTTTTCGTGTATCGACGTAGTCACTGACTTTGGTTTCTACAGCTGGATCAGCAAGTGCATGGTCGTTAAAGGAGAATGCAAAAATACCCCCTCGCACTAAAAGGATGATAATTGTATCAAAAACGCTTACACACGCAGCACAAATACGGTTGACAACAATTGCGGCAATAATGTCAATTTCTCCGGTTTTTATGGGTGGACAGGCATTTGGATCAAATACTCTTAATGTCTGATATGCTTTTTTATTATTGGGAAATGCGACCGTCTCTTTGGAAACATCAATGCCATCCACAGTGTTAAGGCCAATCTCACGAAGAGCCACCCTTGAAAGTCCATTGACACAACCGTAATCAAGAACTAGCGTTGTCATTTCTTTGACATTACTGGCCAATGCTTTTGCTGTACGGGCAGGTGTAACATAACTTTTTTTGCTAAATTCATGATCGTAAGTCTTCGACCATTTAGGATAGTGAATGCGTGTATCATCAGAGTTATTTGCGTAAACTTTATCTAAAAAATCTTCCATAGTGAGAGTAAAGCAAATTGTCTCTTATGCGTCTACAACAGTTTTTGACAGCCAGGTTCTCCATGCTTCTTTCGCCCGCTCTGTATAGGCTTTATACCGGTCCTTGCGTCCTTTGCGTCCAGATTTAATGCTGTCGATGGGCCTAAAGAGACCAAAGTTAACGTTCATTGGCTGAAATGTTTTTGCCTCAGCTCCGCCTGTAATGTGGTGAACAAGTGCGCCTACGGCACTGTCTTGAGGAACATCAGGTAAGGCACATCCCAACAACTCGGCAGCGGCCATACGTCCCGTAAGCAAGCCTATGGCTGTACTCTCGACGTAGCCTTCCACACCCGTAATCTGACCTGCAAAGCGCACTTTAGGAGAAGATTTTAGACGCATCTGATTGTCCAAAAGGGTAGGTGAATTGATAAATGTATTTCGATGAATACCCCCAAGACGGGCAAATTTAGCTTTTTCCAAACCAGGAATTGTGCGCAAAACCTCTGCTTGGCAAGCATATTTCATTTTAGTTTGAAATCCAACGATATTATAGAGTGTTCCCAAAGCATTATCGCGGCGAAGTTGGACAACAGCATGGGATTTTTCGGTGGAATGTGGATTTGTTAAGCCAACTGGTTTCATCGGTCCAAACCTGAGCGTTTCGCGTCCACGCTGGGCCATGACTTCAATCGGAAGGCATCCGTCAAAATAACCCGCTGTCTCACCTTCTTTAAATTCTGTCTTATCCGCTGCCAAAAGTGCGTCAATGAAGGCTTCGTATTGCTCTTTTGTCATGGGACAGTTGAGGTAGGCTTTCTGTTCCTCTTCAGTTTCGCCTTTATCATAGCGTGATTGCATCCAAGCTTGGGACATATCTATGCTGTCAAAGTAAATTATCGGAGCGATTGCGTCAAAAAATGCTAATGACTCTGCACCCGTTTCTTCTGCGATTGATTTACTGAGATTGGATGAAGTCAAAGGCCCTGTGGCTATGATCCAAGACCCAGTTTTTGGAATTGCCGTTAATTCTTCCTCAACAATCTCTATATTGGGGTGAGCCTTAATCGCTTCTGTGACAGCTTGCGCAAACACATCCCTATCCACGGCCAAGGCGCCACCCGCAGGGACGCGATTTTCGTAGGCCTTTTGAATTATCAATCCATTTGCTTGTTGCATTTCCCAATGTAAAAGACCAACGGCGTTTTGCTGGTGATCTTCTGATCGAAACGAATTTGAGCAGACCATCTCAGCCATATGGCCAGTTTGATGAGCAAATGTTTCAATTTTAGGGCGCATCTCGAAAAGTTTGACTTGGATACCCATTAAGGCGGCCTGCCAGGCAGCCTCTGAACCGGCCATTCCACCGCCGACTATATGAAGAGGTTCTATCATGTCGAATGTAACTTCCATTGCTTATAGGCTTTAGGGAACCGACCTAGATTTTTAGCTCACTTGGTCTTAGTGGGCAACTCAGGACGTCTTATTATTGCTCCCAATTTGGATCGCGCTTTTCTATAAATGCACTAATACCTTCTTCAGTGTCGCGATACAGCATATTTTCTACCATAACATCGCCGGCGTATTTATACGCTTCATCAACTGACATTTCAAGTTGGTTGTAGAAGGCTTCTTTGCCAATTTTGACAGCAATAGCCAATTTTCTGGCGATCATCTCAGCCAATTCAACTGTGGATGTTTCGAGATCAGCTTCGTTGACGACCCTGTTCACAAGACCATATTCTTGCGCGGTCGAAGCCTCAATAAATTGTCCAGTAGACAGCATTTCAAACGCTTTTTTGCGTGGAATATTTCTAGATAGTGCAACCATTGGTGTGGAGCAAAATAACCCGATATTCACTCCGTTGACTCCAAAACGTGCGGTATTGGATGCAACCGCCATATCACAGCTTGCAACCAGTTGGCATCCTGCAGCGGTGGCTATGCCATGCACTTGTGCGATCACTGGCTGGGGAAGTTTGCGGACTGATGTCATCATCATCGCACACTTATCAAATAGCATTTTGAAATAGGCTTTGCCACCGTCTTCTGCCTGACGACCTGCGGTCATTTCTTTTAAGTCGTGTCCGGCACAAAAAGCCTTACCGTTGCCGGAAAGCACCACGGCTCTAACGGATTTATCTGTCATCAGGCTATCAAACTCGTTTTGTAAAGCTGTTAGCATTCCTTCCGACAGCGCATTAAGCTTTTCTGGTGCATTCATTTTTAGATGTGCTATCGAGTTTTTGTCGTGACGTTTTAGCAAAGCCATCTTATTCTCCTGTTATTTTTAGTAATCTTTAACTTAAATTTTGAAAAGGGAACAGCATGTCCTTACATTTTGATAAAAAAACTCTGTTAGAATACGTCGAGGGTATTTTCCCCCAGATTAAGGACGAATTTTTGATTGATATGCTAGAGGAGGATGCCATTGTCGTACGTATGCGGGTACAAAATAAGCATCTTCGCCCAGGGGGAACTGTCTCGGGCCCATCTATATTTGCTCTAGCTGATGTGGCTGTTTATATGTCCGTTTTAGCCGCCATAGGGCCCAAAAAGCTAACGGTTACTACAAACTGTTCAATAGACTTTATGAGAAAGCCAATCGCTAACGCAAATTTAATCGCATCGTGTAAATTGCTTAAAATGGGAAAGTCTTTAGCCGTAGGCGACGTTTTGATGAGTTCGGAGGGCTCTAAAAAGGCTGTAGCGCGGGCAACACTTACTTATGCCATCCCGCGCCTAGAAGGCACTTAAGAGTTATCGCTCGCTTAAGGTTTTGACGTAGCCGACGAAGCAACAACTGGCTTGCTTTGACTAGTAGCTTTAGTCAGTGGATCTTCCTGGCGTTGAACCGACCCCTCGAAATGGGCCCCTGATTCGATTGCGATTGTTTTATGGATTATATCGCCCTCAACCCTAGCCGTGGATGTCAATCGGACTTTCAATCCGCGTACACGGCCAATAACACGGCCGTTGATGACTACATCATCCGCCATCACCTCGCCATTAATTGTAGCCGTTTCTCCAATCGTCAACAGGTGGGCGCGAATATCGCCCTCGACAGTACCTTCTACCTGAATATCACCGGTTGTTTTGACATTTCCAGTAATATGCAGGTCTGCAGATATTACAGACGCTGGCGGTTTTACCTTCGGCGTAGACGCTTTGAAGCTGCCTGTCTCTGCAAGCGACTGCACAGAAGGTTGATCCTGCTGTGTTGCGGCATCAGTATCTTTTTGAACGGGTTCGTTAATTTTACTTTTAGAAAACATTTCTCGTAGCCTTAATATATTTCATGGGATTTACAGCTGTAGCGTTTGACCATATTTCATAATAAAGGTGGGTTCCAGTAGAGCACCCTGTAAATTCCATATCACCTTTATGATCTCCGCGCGAGAGCCTTTGTCCGTTTTTTATGCGAATTTTTGAAAGATTTGCGTTTCGCGTTTCAAAGCCAAAGTCATGTTTAATTTTTACCAGTCGCCTATATCCACGCATCCACCCTGTCTGGATGACAATGCCGTCTGTTGTGGAATGTATGGGTGTTGCGAGAGGCGCTGCAGAATTTTCGCCATCGTGCATTCTGCCCCATCTTCGACCACAGCCAGAGGTCAACCTATTCGCGTTTTGTATTGGGTGGGCTAAAGGCACTTTCTCCGGAGCTATTCTATAAATTTTCACTTCATTCAGAGATCCTAAAATTTTCGCTGTTTGGGCTTCAATTTGAGTGAGGGTTTCATTGGTTGCTCCTGTTGCCATAAGCGGACCGCCATATCCAGAACACCCCTGTTGCACTAATTTGATCATTTCCTGCGAATTTAGACCAATATTATTAATTTTTTTCAGGGGTTTGATTGAGACCGTCAAAGCCTCTTCTATTTTATTAAAGATTTGTTCATTCTGCTCTTCCATTAAGCGCATTTCCGAAGTGATATCGTCAATCAGCTTCAAGGCCTTCGAAGAGTCTG